>JAQIBV010000051.1 GCA_027858855.1 Spirochaetota bacterium
TTCGAGAAAAGAAATATTTGAGAAGTTTAGCCACGAAACTCTTATAGAAAATGAAGTACTTGAAGTAAAAAAGGAACTAAATATTAGAAATCCTTCTTACAAACCTGAGGGATTAATTGAGATATTTGACAAGTTAGCAAGTATTTCATGTGAGTGGTATGAAAATACAAGCATGAGAAAGCTAGTTTATAATTCAATTTTCCATAATAAAATTACTACCCCCCTATCTATAAGAGATTTAATACTGTGTGCAAGAAATATTAAATCTTCAGACCAATTGATTGATCATATTAATAGAAGAGGACATGATACAAAAAAAATTATTGCGCACGAAATATTAACAACTTCAATTCATGTGAAAATAATTCTTTATCTTATCTATTTTTGTGGAACAAGTGGTAAACCTTATATCTCATCTTTGTACAGAACAATTTGTGATTCTATCCGAATATCAGAGAAAGTTCCTATAAGTACATTTAATATCGAAGTAAGATCTCAAATTGGTTATATAATAGAACAATTTGGATATATAAAATCCGGGTTTAAGTTTTCTCACCCCATTTATGAAGAAGCCTTATCAATCTTAATTACTTCTGACTCGACATGTGAAACTATATCTAAAACTATTTTGGAATTGATTCACGAAAGTGATTCAAAAGTTGCATTCAGAATAAATAATCGATTTGTAATTAAATATCCTGTAGTCACCGTGTTATTATATAGATATTTACTTGAGAAGAAGAACGATATTCAGGATAATAAATTTAAAATATTACTTAGTCAGAAATTAGTTTCAACATATTATAATACAAAGAATATTGATTTTTTCGAATTAGCTCAACATTTTATGAGTTTAAAAGATTTGGTATCTTTAATAAATGAAAACTTTACTAGCTGGAAAGATTTATCTCAAAGATTAGACCTATGTAAAAGATACATCAGAAATTCACCCTTAGGTTTTGATACATCTCATGCAAACAAATTGCAGTGGGAGAAAATTTTTACACATAACAACCAAGACTTTTTTACTGAATCATCTATTATAAGTTTTTTTGATACATGTTATGCCATTAATCCTGATTCAATCAGAATTTTCTATGAGATGAAGGGTGAAAATATTATAGTAAGTTATTTTTTACGGCTAGCAAAAGATCGACGAGAGCATTATATAAAGATTTTCAGCCAATATCCTGTAGGTAAAACCCTAGAAGATTATCTAGTAAAAATTCAAGACCTTGAAAGGAATAGGCCTAAGAATAAATTTGCTTATATTAAAAAGATATTATTTTCTGATTATAAATATTACGGGAAGGTATTTGTTGATGATGGTGCTTTATTTGCACTTCAAAAACCATGGCTTAATCTTTTACCAATTGGAATAACAAAAGTCGAAGGTCAGTTTTCGGCTGGATCAGTTGTTGGTGTTTTTTCCGAAAACAATTATCTAGTTGGGATAGGAATATCAGAATATGATGCTGAACAATTATCAAAAATGAAAGGCCATCATTCATCAGCTTTTAATGAAATTCTAGGGTATTTTCATACTACAAGTGCGATAAAAAATAGTTTTCGTCTTAATCGAATCAATAGAAATGAAAAAAACAAATGGATGTATATCAAAAAGTGAATATAGCAATCGCATGAAACTGTCAAACCTACTTTCATGCTTTTTGCGAGGAAAAATCAACCCAGCTTAATGGTTTGCAGCTTATGCAGGCGCTTTTGCCGCTTCATCAAAAATCGGCTATGCATTTAATAATCAAATGGCGATTATGTATGCCCGTCATCCTTTAACTTATTCAGTAAAAGCCGATGATGGTAATGATGTGCAGTGTACTTAAAGTCTTCAGTTTACCTATTTCCTGGAAGACACAGCTCCGTCTCTATATCTTGGTTTATGTGCAGGCGTCGGTTATTTTTTCGACGAGAATACATTTGATGAACCCGCTATGAATTACTCCGAAAATGCATTTAAAGGTGTTTGTGTATATGGCATTGTAGGAATGGAACCCATAAAACATGTTACTTCACGGGCAATACCTTTTTATAGAAAAATACTACGATACTCTTCACTGATGAAATTCCTAAAAAGAAGAAGATTGCGTTATTGATCAAACAATATCGTATTTAATGTTTGACATAAATATTTCTTTTTTTTAGCATTCATATTAAATATATTAAAATGAAAATGAGGTCAAAACATGGGTAAGTGTAGGGATTGTGAAGTTTGTACAAGACTCGGTATTGTTAAATTTTTTAGATTACCTTTAACAATAATTTGGAAATTTTTTCTTTCATGGAATGTCGGTTTATTCATTAGAAAATGCCCAGAATGCGGTCATTTTCTATCACAACACAAAAAAAGAAGTGATGGTTCATTTACTGATTAATATGCAAGTATACAAATACCCAAGTTTCTAACTTGCATTATTTTTTGATGAATAGTTGTAGTTATTAATTGGCAAATTTAATGCTATAGTCATTTGCTAAATATCTTTACCATGCCCAACACCTTCGCACCACTGGATGAAAGTGTTGGGTATTGATTTTTAGTTGCTTACGATGTAAATTTTAATTAATCACAGTACTACGCCCTTGTAGGTTTTTGTTTCACAAAAATCCTGCGGGTGCCAGGAGATTACACTGGTAAATAACTCTCTTTAGTACTGTATATAAAATGCATTCTGCTTTAGGTAGCATACCCGAGCAGCAAATCTTTGATTTGCGACCAGGCAGGATGCACGCCGAGCAGCAAATCTTTGATTTGCGACCAGGACATTATGGGGGTTATATGAAATACTTAGTCGTACTTCTAACAGTTTTGTTCTCTACTTATGAGTTTTCAAAATTGTCATTGTTTGTCTAGCGACAATTATTAAAAGTTTGGTCAGTATAGTGAAGATTTAACAATAATTTTGAAAACTCACGGGCAATACCTTTTTATAGAATAATACTACGATACTCTTCACTGATGAAATTCCTAAAAAGATAAAGAAGAGTTAAAACATAAAACTCAAACTGATTTTCAAATTATTGGAGGTATTTATGGCACAAATAGGCATTTTCTGATCATTCAAAAATACAATACTATATTGTATAAACTAAAACAATTAGTTATATAAAATTAAAAAGGAAGAATTATGAAATATGAAATTATATTTATATTACTATCGGTGTTCTTAATTATTTTTGCATGTAAAAAAGAAGCAAAAATCAGTGATTATAATGGCATTTATAAATTAACTGAAGGTAAAAGTATTGTAAGTTCAGTAGAAATAAATGGTAATATTACGATTGTTTCTACAATGGGGATGGAGGTACCAGTATCTTGTGAAATAAAAGGGAATTCAATTGTTCTATTAGATCCTGCAAGAGGAAATGTTCCATTTGAAATAATCAATTCGAAAACATTAAAATGCGAATATCCTTTTTTTCAAGGCACCTACATAAAACAATAATACACAGGAGTTATAAATTTTAATTAATCACAGTACTACTTCTTTGTAGGTTTTTTTTCACAAAAATTCTACGGGTGCCAGGGGATTACATTGGTAAATAATCTCCCTTGGTGCTACTGATAAATGAGATTCTGTCTAAGGTCGCACACCCAAACAGCAACGAAGTTGCGACCTGGGCATAACGGGGAATTTATGAAATACTTGATCGTACTACTCGCAGTTTTTCTCTCTACTTATCAGTTTTCAAAATTGTCATTATTTGTCTGGCGACAATTATTAAAGTTTCGTCAGCATAGTGAAGAATTAACAATAATTTTAAAAACTCACGGGCACTACCTTTTTATAGAATAATACTACGATACTCTTCACTGATAAAATTCCTAAAAAGATAAAATAGATCCCTTTCCGGAATTGGCGCACAGGACGTGCGCCCCGAGAGATTTCAAGGCCCAACACTGTCGCCTAACAGATGTTTAATTGCGGGTTGTCTCGTATAACAGCAACGCAGCTGCTACCGATGCATTAAGCGAACTGACTTTGCCCGACAATTCAATTCGTACAATAAGATCACATTTTTTACCTGTTAAATCACGCATGCCTGCTCCCTCACTGCCGATGACAATCGCTGCAGGAGCAAAATCTGCTATTTTTTTCGGAGGATTATCCCCTTTATCAGAAGAGCCGATAATCCAGAACCCTCTGTCTTTAAGCATATCAAGAGAACGTGCAAGGTTAGTGACAAACAGAAGCGGCATATGCGCGGTTGCTCCGGCAGAGCTTTTAACAACAGTTGCGGTTATTGACGCCGAGTTGTCTTTTGTCATTATAACACCGGCAGCACCGAAGGCCTCTGCCGACCGTATAATGGCACCAATGTTGTGCGGGTCAGTCAACTGATCAAGCACAAGAAGGGTGCCATTAGCTTCGGCAATATCGGCCAGACTATCCTCGTCAAGAATCGGGTAGAGTGGGCAATTACGAATTGCAACCCCCTGAGTGTTTTTGTCTCCGCCACACTGCTTTGTTAAAAGATCACGATCCACATTTTCTATTCCAAGTTTCTGTTTGCGTGCAGAAGCAATAATATCAGAAATGGAACTCTCTTTAACTCCTGAAGCAATAAGCAGCGTAGATGAAGGTGAAAAATGTGCCGCCCTTAAATATTCAAGTACTGGTAGACGTCCGTATATTAAACCATTTTCCATCTTGTACCGTCCTTGGAATCTTCGAGTACAATACCCTTATCAAGAAGGAGATCGCGTATGCTATCAGCTTCATCCCACTTTTTTTCACTCTTCGCACTGTTGCGGCGACTTATATAAGTTTCAATCTCTTCATCAGAAAGCTGAGAGCTCTTCTTCTCTTTGAAAAAAATAAAACCGAGTACCGTATCAATCTTTTTAAAGACTTCAATAACAGATTCCGCCTCTTCCTTGCTGAATGAGTCTTCGTTGTAAATTTTATTAAAATCTGTAACAGCCTCAAAAAGATGACCGATTGCACCAGATATATTCAGGTCGTGATTAAGTGAAGTCGTAAACTCATCAAGTAGTGACGATATACGATCTTTAACAGCCGGCCTTACAGGGCCTGTCTTTTTACTCCTCAAACAGAGCTCGACTATATTGTCGATCCGTGAAAGAGGTTGTTCAGCATTTTCAAGATTTTCCAAAGTGAAGTTAAACTGCTTACGATAGTGGGCGGTCATAAGCAGATATCGAACTGATCGAGCAGGATACCCTTTTTCCAGCAGGTCGTTAAGTGTAAAGAAGTTACCTTTTGATTTTGACATCTTACTGTTATCAACAAGAAGGTGTTCGGCATGAAGCCAGTACCTGACGAATGGTTCATCATAAGCAGCTTCACTTTGGGCGATTTCGTTTTCATGGTGAGGGAAAACAAGGTCGACTCCACCAGTATGGATATCTATAGTCGAATTATAAATTTTGCGAATCATGGCCGAACACTCAATATGCCAACCCGGTCGTCCGTGCCCCATGTCAATGTCCCAGCCCTGCTCATCTGGTTCGACTTCTTTCCACAATGCAAAATCACGTATGTCATCTTTATGATACTCATCTGTATCATAACGTGTTCCGCTCTTAATTGCATCTGGGTCAATTCTACTCAGTTTCCCATACTTATCATACTTAGATATACTGAAATAGAGAGAATTGCCGTCACGGTAAACAAGATCTTTACTATTAAGCCTATTTATAATATCATTCATTGAATCAATTGATTCTGTAGCTCGAGGATAATGCTCAAAGTCTTCAATATTCAGTTTTTTGAGATCTTCAAAAAATATATCTGTAAATCGGGTAGTGTACTCTTTAAGGGAAATACCCTCAGCCGCTGCACCCTTGATTGTTTTGTCATCAACATCGGTAATATTCATGGAGTGATTAACGGTAAACCCCCTGAATTTAAGAAAACGACGCAATATATCGTTAAAAAGAAAAGTTCGAAAATTTCCAATATGGGCTAAGCCGTACACTGTCGGACCGCACGAATAGATAGAAACTGGGGGATACTCATCGATCGAATCTTTTTTTACACCGCCGGGAATAAACTCTTCCAGTTTTCTGCTCATTGTATTATAGAATTTAACCATACGAGCCTCCAAATTAGCTTAATATTTCCATACTGTATGCTAAAATGGACGGAGGGGATTTAATGTCAAATAGTTTTGGGTAACGCAAAAACTTTCAATGAGTTTTTATCTCATTACCGTCTGCATCCAGAACTATTTCATAAGTTTTGGTATATTCGACCGAAGATATGGTTGAAGAGGTAGCTTCAGAAGGTTCAGCTACACGGGAGGAGAGGTGAACTTCACCACTTTTATATTTTCGTTTAAGTATACGGTAATCAATGTTATGCTCAGTAAGCATATTTTCGAGCAATTTTATATAGCCAAGAAGAATCCTCATTTTTTCATTTTTTTTACTAAGCACTGAACGCATTTGCCTGGCAATTGATTCAAGAACAGCCTCTTTTTTCTTGAGTTTTTTATGAAGTCTTTTAACAATATCCGCACTTTTACTATCAAGGGATACAAGCTGCACATTTGCGTACACCTTATCATCACGTCCATTTTTTCTGGAAGCATTAATGAAATCTCTTATACGTTTATCACTGAAAATATGAGCAGGTGTAGTCTCTTCCCACTCTTTTTCAGTTCCGGTTACAATTTTAATGGCTTTTGTCGTTTCCATATCGGTCTTCTGCATTTGCCGTCAGTTATTTCCAGAAATTCAATTTTTTTAAAACACAAACTATCTTTTTTAATATCGGGTTTTAAAATGCGATAATTTACCTTTTCATAGTGATTTTTAAGTAGATATGTAGCAATAACTAGAAAATAAGAAAATTAGAATTAACACATGCCTGACTTTTAATACCCGTGTTTTTTTATCTGAATGTGCAGAAAAACGCTCGTATGATAGTTCTTGACACCTTTTAACATGTTTTATACAAAATGATTATATAGTCCTTTGATTAACTAATCATTGGTAAAGATTACCGGAGTTCAGGAACGCTATGTATACAGTGTTACACATAGACAACAGTCATTTTTTTAATACAATTGTCCGGTCATGTATCGAAAAAAACGGGTTTACCTGTATTGTATCCAATGATATTTCTGAAGCAGTCGAAAAGCTGGAAAATACTCATATTGATTTAATTATTACTGCCCTTGAAATACGCGGCGGAGGAGGAGAGTACCTGATCCGTCAGCTAAACAGCGGAAAATACCGAAATATTCCAGTTATTATTATGACATCCAACGATTCACTGAAGACGCGCATGAACATGTTTAAATTGGGTGTCGTTGACTATATTTCTAAAGATCAGACTTTCAGCAACAGCCTCTCTATTTTTTTAAGCAAACTGACTGAAAAAAATAGATCCCGCCAGCTTTTACAAAAACTATCTTTTGCTGTACTGGATGATTCAAAAACACAGCTTCAGGTAATCAGCAATATAATGTCCTTAAACAAAATCGAGAATGTAACCTATTTCACCAGCGGAAAAGAACTTTTGACATCAAAAAATAGATATCATATCTATTTCGTCGACCTGGTATTACCCGATATCTCAGGCGAGCAGGCAATTCTGCAGCTTCGCAAAAAATTTCCTGAATCACTAATCATCGCCATCTCCGGTATCGACAACTACAAGGTAGTTTCAAATGTTCTGCTTTCAGGTGCAGACGACTATATTCTCAAACCCTTCAATGCAAGTATTTTAATGGCAAGGCTTGTTTCAAACGTACGTGTTTTTCAACTGATTCAGGATCTTAAAAAGAAAAATAACGAGCTCGAAGAGAGCTTAATAACGGATCCGCTGACCGGGCTTTACAACCATCGTTATATTTACAAACAACTCGAAAGCATAATTGCCGAGAGTAACTCAATGAATAGCCACTTTTCTTTTGTATTTTTCAGTGTAGATAACTTTAACAATATTAACGATGTATATGGTCACAAGCATGGCGACAAGGTTTTACAGAAAATTACTCAAGTACTAATCAGTGAAATTGAAGATCGATCATGTATTGGTCGCTATGGCGGGGTAGAATTCATTGTGCTTTTCCCAGGGGAAAAACTGGAGAATGCGTGGCACATAGCTGAAAAAATACGGATGCGGGTTAACAGAATCAAAGTGAACTCGGTGAAAATATCAATAAGCGGCGGGCTTTGTCAGCGTGAAGATGAAGAACGGGCTGAGGATTTGATTCGAAAAGCCGATTCTCTTCTCTTTAACGCAAAACATAACGGAAAAAACCGGATAGAAAAGAGTTTTGACTGGAGCTCCTATTTGTGAATCTCCTCTAACTGTGACATACCCTCAAGTACTGTATCATAGTTATTCTTTGCATTCCAGAAAATATAACCCTCCGCCCCTGTATCAATGCTGGCACGAATCTGCTCCTGAATATAGGCTCCGTTGTAGTTTGTCACTCTCCAGCCGAAAGCCTGCAGCCATGGACGTACAAATGTGCCTTTAGCCTGACTCTTTACACGGTTTACTCCTTCAGAGATAAAGTAGTAGGGGCTATCTCCCGGTTTTTCGATGCCCCTGAAATTATTATTAAAATGCGACGGATAGAGCATCGGACAGATAATGTCGCAGTAGGGTGCAAGTCTGCTGATTTGCTGACCTGTACTGTTGATATCATTCTCATTCCCCCAGGCTACAACACCGAAAATGTCGATGGAAACAAGAACATTACGCTTTTTTAAAACAGTATAGGCCCGTTTTAAAAAAGCGGTAATAATATCGACACGGGACATCGCTCCATAGCTGTAGGTGAATCGGGCATCATCGCGATCTCCATCGGTCGGGAAACGTATATAGTCAAACTGAATCTCATCTACTCCGAAAGATGCAACTTCATCGGCTATCTGGATAATATAATCCTGAACCTCTTTATTAGTCGGATCCAGCCAGATCTCTCCCTTGCCCTGATTCCAGATAGATCCATCTGCAGACTGTATTGCCCATTCGGGTTTTAATTTAGTTACATGAATATCTCGAAAACAGCTAATACGTGCAATTACATAAATATCATTCTCTTTTAAAAGGCGTATCAATTTTGTTATCTCATCAACACCACGGTGCTTATGAGCATCAAATTTAATAACATCAGGAATAGAGCTCTTATAGCTCAGATATCCCGGAACATCCTTAACATCAAAAACTATAGCATTAATACCGGCAGTTTTATATTCTGTTAAAAGATTATGGATCATCTTTTCAGAGCTTATTGATCTGTTTGAGAAATAAACAGTACGGGCAAAAGTATTTCTTGAATCTTGATTAGAATAAACATTAAAAATCATGGGCTTATCAGGCTCGGGTACGAGGTAGGTTTTACCTGCACTAAGACTATTACCTTCAATTCCATTTGTTTGTATGAAAGATTCTCTATATCTGTTTAAATAGAAATAGCGTGTAAATCGTATAGATGTTTCACAAAAGGTATCTATCAGAAGATCTTCTGCGGGGGTGAATGTTAGTATATGGCCTGTATAGATATATCCCTCCGGAAGATCACGGAAAAGAGGAACATGCGAAGGATTCACATTCCCAGTAGTTTTCAAAACAGGTCTTTTATTAAAGTGGTGAAAAATTGAACCCCGCAGGCCATCCATCTTGCGATTAATCATAGACGGATCATACAGTTCAAGCGAAATAGCCGAAATTAAAAGTGTAACCAGAGCAAAGAGGGCAAAAATTTTCAGAATTACCGCTATTTTCATTGTAAAATTTCTCCAGGAATGTAGGTGTTCAGTAAAGCCTTTCTGCGTATGCTTGATATAAACCTCTGCCAGATCAATTTATTATAGAACACTAAGGTTTATTACTCTTTAGCTTTGACTCTATCAGCTACTCGTCCGTAATTTGATTATATTGGAGGTTCTCTTATTATATCGGTTAAATTGACCCAATGTTTACACTAATAACTGTAATTATTCCCGTGTTTAACCGGGAAAACATCATAGAACGTGCGGTACAATCTGTACTCAACCAGACCTTTACCGACTTCTCATTGTTCATTGTTGATGACGGCTCGACGGACGCAACAAAAAAAATCTGTGAGAAATTTACAGACCCACGCATTATACTGATATCACAGGAAAATAAGGGAGTCTCCTCAGCTCGAAACCTGGCAATAGCTCAATCCAGATCGCACTATGTGGCATTTCTTGATTCCGACGACGAGTGGTTACCGGGGAAGCTTCAGGCTGACTGTAATTTCATGAAAGATAACCCTATGTGTGAAATCTTTCAGTCGCAGGAAATCTGGTACAGATATGGAAAACGTGTTAATCAGAAAAAACATCACCAAAAAAAGTGTGGTAAAATTTTTAAGGAATCACTCGAACAGTGTATGATCTCGCCATCTTCAGTAGTGGTAAAAAGAGATCTGTTTTCTGAATTCGGGCTTTTTGACGAAAAGATGCAGGTTTGTGAAGACTATGATCTCTGGTTACGAATTACACCGTTTCGGGAAGTCGGTCTGATCGATACGCCAACCATAATCAAGTATGGCGGTGCAGCCGATCAGTTGTCACGATCCGTTGTAGCAATAGATCGCTTCAGAATATACAGCATGCTCAAGCTTCTGAAGGATGAAAGATACAGAGACTATCATTACATAATAATCCAAACGCTAAAACAGAGGATTAAAATAGTTAAAGAGGGGGCGTTAAAAAACGGAAACTTCCGGCTTGAAGAGGGGCTCAGTTTTATCTCGGCTCAGCTTGAGAAAGGGAGTATGCCGCAAGATTTTTCGTTCCTGCTGCAATAAGAGTTGTCCCATCTACTATTTCATGGGTCAGGGCGGTATCATCAAAAATTTCTGAATGCAACAGAGTCAAATCAGAACCATACACGGCCAAAGCACTTCTGTTGTTCAGAATGCGATATGATAAGACTACGCCTTTCTCATAAAGAGAAACAACCGCATGCCCATATGTCTGAGGTTCAATTTCATCCGAAAACATCTTCTCCCCACGTCGATCAAACACATTGAAGTAGAGACCGTCGATCACATATAGTGAACCGCTATTTGAAACGGCAAGCCCAGTACGTGTACGATGAACCGATTCTAAATTTACAACAGACATGTCTTCACTGGGGGACTCTCCGCCGAGTGGAATAATCAGACATGCATCTTCAGATACGGTACCGTAATGAACAGCTGCATAAAGACCATCATCACTTAAAGCCCCTCCCTTTACTATGGTTCCTTCAGGAGTCTTACCATGTAAAACAACCGTTCCAGCACTGCTAACTACATAAAACTCCGAGCTCATAAAGCCAATTAATGCCGAATCTTCTTTTGAGAAAGCAATTGTTGTACACATACGTCCTTCAATCTTTTCAACACCAACAGGCGATCCGTTTTTATCACGTAGATATAGGGTATGTAAATCAGAAACCTGCAGAAGAATTAATTTAGCAGAATGTGACAGGTAGGGATACTGAGGTGTGTCAGAAACCCAGAATTTTTCTCCATAACTGTTCATAAATGCTATTTGCGAACCGACTTTTTCAAACTGTATGTAATAGTTGCGATCACCCGAAAAAGAGTAGCGTGTGTTAATATCTCCCTGGTAACTCTTATAAACTGTCCCATTTGGATAGAGCAGGGTAGCTGAGTTTAGCTGAGGAAAGAGAAATAGATCACTACTATTGTTTGTCTGTCCAGTTGTAGATATAGAATCAATCGTACTAACAGATCCGAACCATTTCGGCACGACTCGTTCACCATTGTTTATTAAATTAAAAGGAGTCAAAGCAAGAAGAGCTCCGAAAATCAGCCCGATAATAATAAATTTCATTGTTAAATCAAAAGCCCCTTTCCTTATTCAGCGATAAAACTTTTCAACTTGTAACTTCTTGAGGGATGACGCAATTTTCTGATAGCCTTTTTTTCTATCTGACGAATTCTCTCTTTAGAAAGGTTGTACAATTCACCAATCTGATGTAGTGACATCGGTTTGTTGCCATCAAGACCATAACGTTTTATCAGAATATCCTTCTCCGATTCCGTTAGAGTATCCAATACGGATGAAAGCTCTTCGCGAAGGGATTCGTCTATAAGATCCTTATAGGGAGCATCAGTATGGGTATCTTCAACGGTACTCATCATAGTTGTGTCTTCTGAGTCACCGTAAGGAGTATCCAGCGAAACGTAGTCCTGTGAAATATTCCTCAGATGATTTATCTGTTCGTTATTCATGTCTAAGAATTCGGATATTTCATGAGGTGTTGGCTCACGCCCGAACTCATGTTCCAGCCGTTTGTGAACTTTCTCTATGCGCTGAAGGTCCGCAGTACGGTTTAACGGAATACGTATTAGAGAGGTCTTCTGTGAAATAGCCAGTATTATAGCCTGACGAATCCACCAGACAGCATAGGATATAAAATGAAAGCCCTTATCAGGATCAAATTTCTCTGCAGCCTTAATCAGCCCCATGTTTCCTTCGTTAATAAGATCAAGAAAAGAGATTCCAGTTGTCTGGTACTTCTTGGCGATAGAAACCACGAATCGAAGATTCGATTTTATAAGCATCTCTTTTGCTTCAGGATCACCCGTTAAAGCTTTACGTGCATAGTAATCCTCTTCTTCTCGGGTGAGAAGCTTAATCTTGTTTATTTTATCAAGGTACCATGCAAGGGAAGAGTCAAACCCCTTTTTTCTATTGCGTTTAAGCTTGACTATGGTTTTATCTGGATCGCTGTTTTTTGACATAATTTATTATCTCTCAATGTAATATTTAAATGATAGCTTTTATCATTTAAAAAATCAAGTACTATTTTGAGACTGTAACAAAAATCAGCCCAGGTAGACTTATGGAGGAGAGTTTCAAAAGTATGGTGTGCGATCTTACGGAAAAAAATGAGAATCAAGAAGTAGTTGTGCAGTGAAAAGGTGAAAAATATCAAGAAATGACTTTATAACAGGTTAAATGTATCAAACCGACAGCTATTGGGCCTCAAAACATAAATGGATCTGAAAACAGAAAATAGAAAATTTTTTTTAACGTAGCCACATATTATTTAATATGATCAGTTTTCATTTTAATCTTGAAATAATGGGGGTATAAATAGATATGATTAGAATTTATTTGAAAAAGAGGTTAATCCTCTATATAGTGATAGTAAAAATAGGCCTTCCAAAACTAATAAGTAAAGAAAAGGTATATGATGGTTAATAAAATAATGCTTATAGTGGCATCAATTCTGTTAGTTTCATGCGGAATTACAGATACAATAATAGTCAAACAGGTCAATCCAGATCAGATGGTTCACTACAGTAACATCTACTCGTTTGACGATATCCAGCTGGATGACAACTCGTACGTGCTCTATTTCAGTGCTGGAGATAAAATTCCTTTACAAATCGTCCTGAACAACGATTTTGTCGAGGTAGATACAAATAATAATATAAACCTGATCGCTAAACGAAATATCTACTTCATGATAAAAGATCCTGAAGTTCAAGCAAAAACGAGCGACTACAAAATCACCCGTAATTCCAAGATATATATCAGCTTTGACGCTGTTCGCTGGTCGTCAATTCACAACAGCGACGCCTTAAAAGAGATAGCCGGTTTTGATGAAGAAAAGGTAACTTTCGGATTTGAAGCAACTAATCACGATGGTATCCGGTCGAATCTGACAATCGATAATAAATAATAGGGAACTTCGGGAGTTAAATTATCAGAGGTTACCTGCAATGAATGCTACCCATATCCGGGAACTTCCGGACCATGTAAAACGGATGATAGCAGCCGGAGAGGTTATAGAAGGGCCTCATTCGGTTGTTAAAGAACTTATCGAAAACTCGATCGATTCTGAAGCTGACCGAATAACCATTAAAATTGAAGATGGTGGAATGCAACGCATCGTTGTAACAGATAACGGATGCGGAATCGTGCCTGAAGAACTTTCTCTGGCTATTGCCGAACACGCTACATCAAAAATCGGGACTGTCGATGATATACAATCTATCTACAGTTACGGATTCAGGGGGGAAGCTCTATCAAGTATTGCTTCAATATCGCATATAACCATTTTAAGCAAACCTGATGGAGTTGATACTGGTGCACGACTAATCTGTCGTGAAAGCATTGAAATCGCACCCTTCGCTGGTCCAACCGGTACAACCGTAATAGTCGAACATCTCTTTTACAATACACCAGCACGTAAAAAGTTTATGAAAGCCCGGTCTACCGAAATACGTAAAATTCGTGAAAGCTGCACGAAGCTGGCTCTCGCTCATCCTGAAATAGCCTTTGTACTCGAAAGTGACGGAAAACAGCTCTTCTCTTTACAGAAGACAGAGACTGTCCGTAATCGCATCTCTGATCTCTTTGGCGGTGCAGAGGGGGAGTCTCTCTATTCAGGGTCTGTAAGTGACATGCAGGTCAGTCTTACCGGCTATATTTCGAGTCCGTCTAACCTTAAAAGAAGTAGGTTGTATCAGCATCTGTTCGTAAACAACAGACCGGTTGATTATCGCAACCTCTCATTTCACGCGAACAGAGCCTATGACGCAATGCTACCTCATGGATCTCATCCGGCACTGTATCTTTTTTTACAGATTCCACCGAATTTAATTGATGTTAACGTTCATCCCTGCAAACGTGAAATTAAACTTTTTGATTCTCGCTACATCGAGAGTCTTATTTACGGATTTATAAAAAAAACACTTGGTGAACATGAACTCTCGGTAGGTTCCGTAAATCTTAATACGGACAGATCATCAGATAGCGAAATTCATGATATCAATTCGGAAAGACAAACAACTGCAGTTTTTAAACAAGCCGAAAAAATCGAAAAAATCGAAACAGGCGAAACCAATTCTCCGGATATATTTAAAGATGGACGATCTCTATATAATGATCTTCAGGATTGGAATTACCTAGGAACCATTTTCAGAACTTATATATTGATCGAGAAAGATAACTCTCTCAAAATTTTGGATTTCCACGCAGCTCATGAAAGAATACAATATGACAGATTGCGCAAAAACGTAGGGCAGGTAACAGTACAAAAGTTGATCTTTCCTGAAGAATATAGTGTTACACCTGATAAATTCTCGATTCTTACAGAAAATCTTGATCTGCTACGTTCGCTGGGCTTTGATATCGATATTTTCTCAGAAGAATCTTTAATTATCAATGGTGTACCGATAGGAATTGATCCGGGTCAGGCAACTATCTGTATCGATCAGTTTCTTGAAGCAGCTGTCGATGTTACGATTGACAAAAATGCAAAGGACTATTTTGATGAAATAAGAGATCGAGCAATAGAGCGTATTGCCTGTCACAGTGCAAAACGTGCAGGTGACCCAATGAACCGTTCAGATGCTGAAGCTCTTATCTCTATGGTTTTTTCTGGAGCCTACGAACTTCGTTGTCCGCACGGCAGACCATTTGTTGTTGATATCAGCCGTTCAGAACTTGTAAAATTATTTAGAAGGTAAATGTGAAAATAATACTGGGCATAACATCTTCAATTTCTGCATACAAAGCCTGCGATATAATTAGGATATTTTCAAGCAAAGGCCACTCAACAACAGTTGTAATGTCGCGCAACGCCTGCAATCTTGTTACACCTCTAACATTTCAAACCCTAACCGGTAATCGGGTGTACACCGATACATTTGAAAATGGTGCCTATACAATGGGGCATATTGCCCTGAAAGAGGATGCTGCGCTTTTTTTATGCGCACCGGCAACTGCAAATTTTATCGGAAAAATTGCAAATGGAATAGCTGACGATCTTATTTCTACAACCTTTCTTTCGATCGACGCTCCTGTAGCTATAGCACCAGCGATGAACCCGACAATGTGGTCTAATGCTGCCGTACAGAATAATATAAATACTCTAACAAAGCGGGGCATAACTATTATAGATCCGGCAGAGGGAAGCGTCATCTGCGGTGATAAGGGGCAGGGCAAGCTTGCACCTGTCGATCAGATTGTAACCCGATCATTGCAACTGCTGGACTTCAAACATGGCTGAACTATCGGACTATTCAATTATTGTAACAGCAGGGCCAACACGCGAATGGTTTGATCCATTCAGGTTTATATCAAATCCCTCTTCCGGAAAAATGGGAGTTGCTCTTGCCGATTGTGCTGCACTTTACTCAAATCAGGTAACCCTTTTGCATGGTGTCATTGATTCATCACTGATTAAAGACAAGCCCTATCAAACATTGCATTGTGAAACTACGGCTGACCTTTTGAGGTCAACTATCGAAAGAACTTCATCAAGCACTATTATTATTATGGCTGCGGCTCCTGCCGATTATCGCCCTGCGAACTACTCTTCACATAAAATAAAAAAGAACGAAGGGAAACTGACTATTACCCTGGAACGCAATCCCGACATTCTAGCTGAGGTTGCTGCAATACGTGAAAATAAACATTTAACAAATCTGATAACCGTAGGATTTGCTGCAGAAACCGAGAATACAGAAGAGTATGCACAAAAAAAATTAGAGCAAAAATCACTTGATTTTATCTGTCTTAATGATATATCAAAAAAAGGAGTCGGATTCGGATCCGATACAAATCAAATAACGATTTTCACAAAATACGGAGAAATAGAGAGACTCAAAATGGATACCAAAGATGCTATCGCCCGGAACATTCTGGAATTCGTTAGCAGGAGGCTTTAGATGTATACCAGAAAACCTGTCTATGCCGGAACATTTTACCCCTCAGACAAAACTACACTTCTTCGGGAAATTGACAGTTATCTTCATCAAACCAGCAGTATTGAGCCGTATAATAATGCATGCGGAATAATCGTCCCACATGCCGGTTATATATATTCAGGATTAGTCTCTGCTGCGGCCTTTCAGGCAATACGTAAAACTAATCCTTCTCGGATTATTGTGTTGGCGCCATCTCACCGCTATTCGTTTGATCATGCCTCGGTGATACCTGAAGGTATTTATAATACTCCACTGGGAGATACCGACATAGATAATAGCGCAGCGCAATTATTAGATCAGCCATCTTTTCACTATTTGCAAAATGCTCATGAAGCTGAACACTCCATTGAAGTACAAATTCCTTTCATTCAAAGGCTCTTTCCTTCGGCTCCTGTAGTTCCTATTTTAATAGGTACTCAGTCACCGGAACATTGTAGAGCCATTGCTGACGATATCTTCAATGTTTTTAACAGATCTGTGTCCAAAACCATCGTTATTATCTCAACCGATCTTTCACATTTTCACAACTATGATGAGGCCACTGCGCTTGATAAAGGGCTGATTGATATTATCACAGAATTTGACCCCGATTCTTTACATGCAGCTCTTAGCGAAGGGAAAGAGGCATGCGGTCATGCCTCCCTTTTAACAGGCTTTTATCTTACACAGTTGATGGGGGGAGCCCGTTGTGAAGAGCTTCTATATAAAAATTCAGGAGATACCGCCGGTGATAAAAATCGTGTTGTTGGTTATCTTGCGGCAGTTATTGAAAGGGAGGAGTCATGAATGTAAGTGAATCAGTAAAGGCAGGGTTATTGAAAATTGCCCGATTAACTATTGCGGAGGAACTCTCGGTTCCATGTGAATATTCCGAACAGTCGATAGATACGAGTGACCCTTTATATTTACAGAAATGCGGTGCATTTGTAACATTACATCTTAATGGTGACTTGAGAGGATGTATAGGATATATTGTCGGAATTAAACCACTTCTTCAAGCCGTTAAAGATATGTCCTATTCTGCGGCATTCAGGGATCCACGTTTTTTACCGCTAAAGGCTGAAGAGTTTGATAAGATTGACATTGAAATATCAGTTTTGTCTCCGATCAGCGAAGTTAAGGACGTTGAAGAGATCGCTACTGGCCGGGATGGACTCATAGTCAGTAATGGCAATCAGTCGGGTCTACTTTTACCACAAGTTGCAACAGAAAATAACTGGGATCGTCAGACATTTCTGCAACACACATGCATGAAGGCCGGGATGGATCCGGAGGCATGGAAAGACGAATCAACAATTATAGAAAAATTTACTGCTGTGATATTCGGGGAGAAGAATGTATTTTAAAACAATTATCTATCTATTAGCTACTCTTATTATTATTTCCGGGTGCACCAAGGATACAGAAAAACCGACAGGTACAGCTGCCAATGCTGCTATCGAAAACCTGTTTATTACATTCGGTGTAGCTCTTGAAAAGTTTGACTATTCACTCTACAGGCTAGTCTACTCGGATAGTTCATCCAGAGATGACTTTAAAAGTAAATATGCCGACTATTATCTCAAAAATATTATGATCCTTGAGACAAAATTCAGAGGAGAAGAGATAATCGCTTCACAGGCCTGTTTTGTTCATGATGTTACTTTTGCCGCCGAGAAATACGATCGTAAAACAGATGCCCGGTTGGGCACCATACGGGCGAATGCTGTAGTTTTTACACCCAAAGAGGGTGTCCTCCGATGGAAAATCCTTCATATGATTACAATCCATAATGACTGATCGTTTTTTAACACACCGGATGACAGTTTTACGGGGTTGAAATGATAAGGGTATATTTAGTCATAGCGGCTCTACTGATTCTTGGTTTTACCGGCTATTTATACAGTCAGTCTGTTAAAGAACTGGATGAACGTGCTCAACGTTATTACGATGCCGGTGATTATGAACGCTCCATTGTTGAATGGATTACCGCTCTTGAAATGGATCCTGAGAATATACGGATCCAGCAGAAGATAGAAATGGTTTATGAGCGCAAGAGAACCCGCGACCTGGCATTTGAAAGATCCAAAAGATTTTTGCGTTTTGCCCGCAAAGATTTGGAAGAAAAGAAGGCTGATAAAAGTCTTGATAACGCGGAAAAAGCCATTGAAAATTTTATAATAGCCTACCGTATAACCCCGCGAGACCCCGAAATGCAACTTCTGCGAGCCAGGGTCGAAAGAATGAAGTCAAACGCCCTTCAAGAGTTAGAACGACAGCGACTCCATGCGGAGATGAAAAAGAAGTATGATACCCACTATGCACTAGCCCTCGAGCATATGGAAGAAAAAGAGTATGAAAATGCAATTACAGAATGGGATGCAATGCTTGAAATCTTCGCAGAAGACAATATAGCAAAAGAGGGTAAGCGCAAAGCGATGCTTGCTCTTCAAAGTCGTATTCGGTTTGAACAGATAAAGCAGTTTACAGAAAAGGGTATCACTTTTTTCAATCAGGAGAAATATCAGGATTCACTCATTGAATTTGAAGAAGTATTAAAACTTGACCCCGGCAATCCTGAAGCGGAAAATTATACAGCGAAAATTGATGATATTCTTGAAGAAGAAGAGAAACTGGAGCGTAAAAGACTTCAGGCTGAACGATACTATCAATCCGGATTGCAAAGTGCCTCTGAATACAGGTACAATCAGGCTCGGGAAGATTATGAAAATGTTATCTCTTTAATAGATAATTACAAAGATACAAAAGAACGGCTTGCCTCTTTAGCCACTCTTGAACAGGAGTATAACGAGCGAATAAGACAGCAAAACCTTGATAAAATCAACCGTGAGTTTCAATCAGGATTAATAAGTCTTTCACAGGGAGACTATGACAATGCAATAAACTCCTTTGAAAACATTTTAAAAATAGACCCTGCCAACGAACAGGCCGAGCGCTATGTCAAAACTGCGAAAGAGGCTCTTGCTCAGGAAAAAGAGGACATAATTGATCAGAATTCACCCTATTTTACACTTGTTTCAACGCTAATAAGTTCTGGAAAGATCTACTATAACATGGGCAAATATCGGGAATCACTTGATCAGTGGGAGCGTATATTGAACCTTTTTCCTAATAACACTTTAGCTACTGAATATCTGTTGAAGTGTCAGTTGCAACTTAACCCAGAAATATATAAAAAATTTGAAGCTGAACAGATTGTGGAGGGGAAAAAACTGTTAAAACAGAAAAACTATACACGTGCCATACGCCGGTTTAATATAATCAAATCAATTTCCCCCAATTATCCGGGAATTGATGAATTAATTGCATCTGCAAAGCCATCTAAACCTAGCATTCCTATTCCAACCGGAACGCCTGAAGTAAAGGTAACAATTCCGGCCGCACAAATCGAAGCTCGCTACAACCGCGGTGTTGAGCTTTACCGCAGGGGAAATTACGAAAGAGCGCTTCAGGATTTCAAATGGGTTGTTGCGAATGACCCTCAAAACATGCGAGCGTTGATCAATGTCAATAAAATTGAATCCGAAATTCGTCTTGCAAAAGGTACTATCGCTCCAAAAAGGTCAGCACTTACTGAAGAACAGAAACAGCTGGTAAGGCAGCACTATTTCGCAGGTATAAACTACTATTCACAGAATAAATTCTCAGAAGCAATATCAGAATGGCGAAAAGTACTTGCTATTGATCCAAATCATGATAAAGCAAGAAATAATATACGAAATTGCCTGCTTTTAATGAGACAGTGAGCTTAACATGAAAGAAAAGAAAAAAAGAAACGATTCATCAAACAACCTGAAGGTTCGTTTCAGTCTAAAATTTAAATTTTCAATCGCTATTATCATTTTAACTGTGACGATAATCACGTCGATGACCTATTATTTTCTTCAGAAAGAGACCCGACTCTTAACTGATAATATTATCGACAACGCCCGGGTAATGATGAATACCTTCGAGGCAGTGGCTAAAACCTCGTTGGGAGATAATGATCTGGTTATCTTTGATACAATTAATATATTTAAACAGAACAGATCTTTTCGCTATGCCTATGTAACGGACCCGAACGGTACGGTTATTATTAACCATGACCCCGACGAAGCTCCCAAAACCAGTACTGATAAGTATATGACAGAAGTTATTAACGATAGTTCATTAACGAGTATAACAGAATCTATAATTCAGGATGCCGAAGAGGAGGGCGGTGTACTTTATGATTTCATATTACCTGTAACCAGCCGTCTTAGCGATACCCGCATTGCAATAATCCGTCTTGGATTTTCTGACGAACAGGTTCGATCGCAAATTGAAGAACTGCGTAACACTATCCTTATTATTGCTTTGATTTTTATTTTCGCCTCAATAATCGCCTCATTTTTACTCTCGTTTATTACAACAAAACCATTGAAAAGATTATCAGAGGGTGTTGCGATTATTGCAACCGGCGACATGAATCACAAGATTAATGTCTCATCAAAAGACGAAATCGGACGATTAGCCAAACAGTTTAATGCAATGACCTCTGAATTAAAGGTGGCAAAAAACAAAGAGATTGAGAGCCGACTGATGGCTGAACAGCTTGAACTTGCTAAAGAAATTCAGGAGGGTCTCAACCCGATGGGTTTTTATGATAAAAAAGGAATTCAGATTAAAGGTTATACAAGAGCAGCGAAAGGGGTGGGAGGAGACTATTTTGATTATATTGATATAGATGACTCAAGAATAGGTGTGCTTATTAGTGATGTTTCAGGAAAAGGTGTTCCTGCATCTCTGGTTATGGTCATGATAAGAACTGTTTTTGTCTCGTCTGTTCAACAGAACTCTTCAACAATTCAGTGCAAAAATGTAGTAACAGCGGTCAATAATTCACTAAGTGCCGATTTTGCAATAGATAAGTTTGCAACCCTGATGTTTATTATTTATGACCGTAAGACAGAAACTCTCTCGTTTACAAACGCAGGGCATGGCCCGCTGTTCTGTTACCGTGCCGCTCAAAAGCACTGTACGGTTACTTCACTTGACGGAATGCCCATTGGCATTATGGATGATGCATCCTATCTACAATCATCAACACAGTTTAAAACTGGAGATATTACAGTCTTATACACAGACGGTATAACTGAAATGAGAAACGAAGCGAGGGAAGAGTATGGACGGACACGCATGCAGCACCTGGTAATGGAAAATTGCAAAAAATCAGCTGAAGAATTAACTTCAATTATTGTATCAGATGTTGATGATTTTAGAGGCGAAGTACCAGCTCATGATGATATGACAATTGTAGTAGTGAAACGAACCGAATAAAGATCAGACCAACTCACTCTCATTATAATAAATCTTAAAGAACTTATCAAGAGTGGCTAATTTGAGAATATTAAGAACATCATCACTTATGTTCATTAATGCAAAAGAGCCGCTATGAGCTTTCATCTTTTTCTGTCCAGCGACAAGTGCTCCAATACCTGAAGAATCCATATAGTTAACTTCCCGCATATCAACAACCACGCTGCTGTTAGAGCCATCAGTCAGGCTAAAAAGAGTATTTTTTAGTTCGCTAACATTATAGAGGTCAACTTCACCGCTTACACTGATTATTTTGTTGTCGCCAAGTTCGCGGATGGTTATGTCCATATGAAACCTCCAATATTATAGATGACATAGTGACATTACAAATAATAATGTAAAGTTTTTTTTGATATTCATTTTTTTAAAAGAATCTGATATTAACAAAATCTTTATAACAGCCAGCAATCAACTCCAAGATATATACTCGTAACTATGATGATTTACATGATACCTATTATCGAAAAGATAATTTATTGACCTTTGGCAAAGATTTATATATAATAGGGTTGTATCCTGGTAATTCGATAACAGATGGCTGACGGAAATGGTATGAAATACGAAGAAATTATAAAAAAATCAATAAAGAAATTAAATCAGGATTTTGAAGTAAGAAATTCCCTCTTTCTGAATATTGTTCATAGAAATATTGATATTCTTATCAAGCACTCGTCGGAATGGTTTGGTGAGCATCCACCTAAGGAGTTTGTAGATGTACTGAACTCACTGGTAAACTTCTCCGTTTTAATATCTGAACAGATAAAGAGTATCAGTGAACTAATAAATGAAAAAGCTTATCAAAAGTTTTACCCATATAAAATTCTAAAATCACTGAGATATGACTTTATTGAACTGGTTACATTCAAGAAAATGAATATCTCAGGAAATAAAGCAATTGAGATATCAACCTCAAAAGAAGTCTTCAAAGATTCCCTTTATCATATCTTTTTTTCAATTTCTCAGTTTATTACAGAAGAGTCGGAAGCCAATGTCAAACTTTCAGAAGAGGGCTCTTCTGTTTTGCTATCACTTAGTTTTATTAATCTTTCGGAAAATCTTCCTGACATACGGACACTGCTTCGACTTTTCTTTACCGACAACCATGCTGACATCGGATCAGAAGTAGATTATGGCCTTAAGATAGGGTTAAATATTGCTGTAGAAAATATCCGCCGAATAGGAGGAATAATTCATATTGATAATCTTTCTGATTATCATAAACTTCATATGGTGATCTCTTTCCCGACGATAGCTTTTTTAGAGACAATCAAAGATGTCCGCAAATATGAAATTCCGGAAACAAAACAAAAAAAAGAGGGTATCATTCTTGTAAGTTTCACTGATAAAATCACTGAATTACTGCTTTCCGAATCAATTACAAAAAACGGCTATAGCGTTACAATTGATTCGTTGACCCGGTTTAATCTTTTAGAAAATTATGATGAGGTTACACACATTGTAGTTGATTACGAATCTATCAGCACAGTATTCCCGGAAGTAACTGACTTCTATAAACAGCACAAATCGAAAATATTGCTGGTTGTTCACAGAAAATCTGTTGACCCAGTATCCTATCCCAATGTTACATATCTTTCAATCCCACTTGAAATTGATAAAATTCTGGAGAAGCTCGAATAGATGTACTATTTAATCGGCGATATACACGGTGAATTCTTCAAACTCTTGCAGCTGATTAAAAAAATAGAATTTGATTTTAAACCGGAAAGCGACGAGTTAATTTTTCTCGGCGACTACATTGATCGCGGTATCGACTCTTTCAAGGTAGTAGAGTTATTGCACTCTCTGTCTTTAAAATATAAAACAACATTTATTATGGGGAATCATGAGCAGATGTTATATGACATGATCTATAATAATGAACCTTCAGAAATATATTACCAGAATGGAGGACAAACGACTTATGATAGCTATATGGCCAATACCGGATCTTTTGTTATACCGCAGCACCACAAAAAGATTCTATTTTCCGGCATACACTATGTAGAGCGTGAAGAATTTATTGCTGTTCACGCTGGTATTAATCCAAATTATGAATCTCCTGACCTTTGTGATGAGTTTGATCTAATGTGGATCAGAAAAGAGTTCTTTGCTGTTACAAAGAAGTGGAATAAAACAGTAATTTTTGGCCATACTCCAACTTTTTTTATTACAAAAGAGAGGAATACTCCCTATATTGACGAAAATAAGAATATCATAGGTATTGATACCGGTGCAGTCTATTACGGATATTTAACCGCACTTCGGATGCCAGACAGGAAATTTTACCAGGCAGGATGACATGAAAAAAATTATTTTTCTGATTTTTATTCCTTTTATTCCTTTTATTCTCTATTCCCAGGCTGAGAATCCTCTAATTATTAAATCAATGCTTGAAAACAATAGGATTCTCTTCCAATCAACAGAAAGACTGACCGAACGACGCTATACGATATACATTGCTGATCAACCAAAAGGGAACATTACTATTCAGGCCGGAGGACGTGTTAACAGCTTTACAGAATATAAATACGAATACACAGCAATAACAACTCCTAATGTAATTAATGATCTTAAAAGTGGACAGAAATTTTCAATTAGTGCTCCCAGGCAAAAAAAAATGCCGGTTTATACTGATGCTTTTACCAAAGAAAAAACAGAATATGAACGTTCGATAATTTCAAAACCAGATAATCGTGAGATGGTTCTGGTTACAGGCGGAATAACACTTATCGGTTCGGATCTTGGACAACCGGATGAATCTCCAGTGCATCAGATAATGATCAAGTTATTTTATATCGACACCTATGAAGTCAGTAACCGGGATTATCTTGTCTATTGCATGAGTAGTTCAGTTGCACCACCGATTTCATGGCATAAGGGTGAGTTCCCACAGATAAAGGCGGATTATCCGGTTTTGGTTACCTATCATGAAGCTCTATCATATGCGAAGTGGGCCGGAAAACGATTGCCAACAGAATTTGAATGGGAGCGTGCTGCAAACGGGGTTGCCGCTTCTCAAAAAGTGGTTACAGAGCAAGGTATTATAGAAAAACCATTTAAGACACGCTTTCCCTGGGGAAATGACCTGCATAGATGGATAAACTACAGTGATTACTGGAATAGCAAATCCGAAACCACAGAACGGCAGGAACTTCTTCCGATAGACTATTTTAAAAATACTAACATATCTTTTTATGGCGCAGTTAATATGGCCGGGAACGCGGCAGAATGGACCTCTTCGTGGTATCGCGCATATCCAGGTTCAACCCATGAAACAATCCGTTTCGGAACCCAGGTTAAGGTAATTCGCGGTGGAGATTACAAGAGCAATCCTGAGGAAATTACAATAAGTTCACGTTCTTTCGGAGGTTTACCTGACCTACGTAGTGACAACAGAGCCGGATTCAGATGTGTGAAAGATATTGAGACCATTTCGAAAAATTAGAGTGAACAAGAGGAGATAATCATGCTGAAGAAAAAGAAGAACTATCTTGTAATTCTCAAACTTGAGCTGGAGGATCTAACGGAGGATATAGATCTGCTGATTAAAAAATGCAAAGAGGACAAAGATGATTGTGCAATTACGAATTATGTATTTATGGAAAATCTTACTCTATTTAAAAACGAGATACTGGGAGTTGATGTTTTTCACGATATAATTGATGAAGTATCAGAACATATAGATGATTACGAGGATTTAGATAAAATGATAGATTACTTAAAAAGTAACTTCCAGGAAAAAATGATGGAATTTGGAATAGCTAAAGCGATTAACCTGTCCATTTTAAGGAAAATGGACAAGGTTAAAAGCTATGTAATACAGTGATTACAGCATTCTCATAATGAACCATATTAAAATTACAACGAGGATAATAATTAGTATTGTTTCAAGCATGATAGTCTCCTTGCCGCTAAAATCATTTTAAAATAACAATGGGTATAATCCGTCGACTGTCAAGAAAAATAATTATGACCTGTAGATTATTTTTTCATGTGACAAAGCATATTGGGAAATACAAAGTATAAAAATCACCAATAAAAGATTAACCGTAACCAGTGGAACTGATGATGTAACCTCACGATTCATCATTACGGAACGTATAGCCGTAATAATATTCAATACCGGGATGTAATTCACGATTTCGCCGGATAAAAACGAATCCTGGATAAAAAAATACTTCTCTGAAATATAGTTAACAGCTGAAAAAAGCATCGTTAAAGGCAAAATGTAGAGTTGAGCCTCCTTGGTACTCTTAGCAAAAATACTTATGCAAATCTCGATTGAAGATGTTATAAGCGAAAGCATTGCAATCAATAGCAAAGTACTTCTAATCTGTGTTCCTGTAATTATCAGATTAGACAGACCTAAAAAAGAGCTGTCAATCGCTACAGACAGCAAAAAACCGGCAAGAAAACAGATAACACCTACAAAGCCGAAAATAAATACTGCACTGAATTTTCCGATAACAATTGAAAAACGGGAGACCGGGTTCGACAGAAGCAATTCAAGAGAATTTCGCTCTTTTTCGCCGGCAAAGATATCTGCAGCTATTGCTATAGGGGATGTAATCGATATAATAACGATTAACACAGGCAGAAGTGAAAATAGGATGAACATACTTGCTCCCTGGTAAACATCATGCACAGGAAAAAAAGTAACAACGAAGCCGGGATGGGGTAACTCTGGATTCTCTATTATATAATTCATCTGGTATTCTGTAAGTTTTACCTTAATATACTCTAAAGCCTCTATCGATTTTTGAGTACTGTTATTATAGACGATTTCAACCGCATTAAAATACTCTTTATTATACATAACAACTGCCGCATCAAGACTGTATGCTTTTAAAGCCTTTTCGGTTAAAGAATCATCCGTCGGTTCTTTAACAACAGTTATAAGTGGATCACGATCTAAATGAGTAATAAGAGCCGGCTCTAAATCTCGAACAGAAATAGTA
This sequence comes from Spirochaetota bacterium, assembly GCA_027858855.1. GTDB lineage: Bacteria > Spirochaetota > UBA4802 > UBA4802 > JAFGJZ01 > JAFGRW01. The sequence continues at coordinate 27,006 of JAQIBV010000051.1, forward strand.
TAGCTGTTGGCATCTTTATTACCCATCAGTAATACTGCAGCAGGAAAAACTATTAACGGGAAAAGGAATGTTATAACTAACGACCTAAAATCCCTTAAGGCATCCAAAGACTCTTTTTTAAATATTGTAATTATCGATTGTATCATCTCTTTAATATCCTTAAGTATTCGGCTTCAACAACCTCAGATTTTTTTTTGTCGATGTTATCGATGTCAATATCCGCACTGATTACGCCTTTATGCAGAATCAATATGCGGCTGCAGATACGAACCAATTCATTAATATTGTGACTAGAGTAGAGAATAGTTTTAGACTGTTTTTTTTGAATGTTTACAAAAGCCACAACCGATTCTATGGATGGGACATCCATTCCTGTTGTCGGCTCATCGAGCAACATCAACTGTGAATTTACGACAGCCATTCGTACTAGAGCGGTTTTCTGTTTCATGCCATGAGAAAATTGTAAAATCTTACGGTCTATATAATGGTTCATATCCAGAAGCCCGGAAAAATAATTAATTTTAGAATCAAGCTCTTTGCCAGTGATACCATTTAATTCTGCAAAATATGCAATATTTTCCCTGGCAGTAAGGCGTGTATAGAGTCCAGAACTGCCTCCAAAAAAAACTGAGGGGTGAACATCTGGTGAATCGTTAATGTTGATTCCGTCAAGATAGACAGAGCCAGCATCGGATTTTACTAATGAGCAAATAATACGGAAAAGAGTTGTCTTCCCGGCTCCATTTTCACCTAGAATACCTGTTACCTGACCTACGGGTATATGAAATGAGAGCTCGTTTAAGATAAGGTTTTTTCCAAAGCTTTTACGTAATGAATCAACAGTTATCATAACTATTCCTGTAACTATCTGTTTTATAATTACAATACCATAAAAAAATATTTGATATAATTTCAATTACTATTAGGTATGTACACAAGATTGAGAGGAATATACGATTGCGCGGTTATCCGCTTCTGCGGGTAAAGTGAGGAAAGTCCGAACACCATAGAGCAGGATGCCTGATAACGTCAGGGCGCCGCAAGGCGATGGAAAGTGCAACAGAAAAGATACCGCCTGTCATTTTGACGGGTAAGGGTGAAATGGTGAGGTAAGAGCTCACCGCACCGGCTGTAAGGCAGGGTGGCAGTGTAAACCCCATCCGGTGCAAGGCCAAGTAGGTATTCATGGAGTGGCTCGCTTTTGAATACGGGTAGGCCGCAAAGAGACTGTCAGCAATGACAGTACAAGATAGATAATCGTACTCGACAGAATTCGGCTTATTTTCCTCTCAATCTTCGCAAAAAAATCCCTGCCAGGTGCCCCGGCGGTTAAATTCGTCAATAACAGCTTTCTGTACCGTACCCTTTTCAAGCCCCCACCTTGGAGCAACAAGAATATCTTCAAGAGCATCTCCGGCAATACGGTGAATCGTAATATCCTTGCGCAAACGCTCAACAAAATCACAAAGTAGCGATACATAGCTTTTAAACGAAAGAAGGGGAACCTCTCCTCTTTCATACATGGTATTTAAAGGAGTATTTCGTAGAACATGAAGATGATGAATTTTGACTCCATTAACCGGCATTGATGAGATAGTTTCGGCAGTTTTCATCATATCGTCCCAGCTTTCCCCAGGAATTCCGAGAATAACATGCAACGATACCTGAATATCATACCTGCTGATAATATCGATTGATTTACGCGTATCTTCAAAACTATGGCCACGTCTTAAATAGTCAAGACTCGGGTTGTGAATACTCTGCATCCCTAATTCGATCCATAATTCAAAATTGGATCGGTCATAGTTCTTTATCAGTGAAGCGATCTGATCATTAATTGTATCTGGTCGGGTACCAATCATCAATCCCATGATATCATCAAAAGCCAGTGCTTCATCATAAATTGATTTTAAATTAGCCAAGTCGCCATAGGTATTGGTATAGGCCTGAAAGTAAGCAATATAACGCGTCTGAACATCACTTCGCCTTAAGGCGTTCAGAGCACTTCTCATCTGATCGGAAATAGTGATATGTGAGCCAACAGAGGGGGAGGCTGAACCACTATCAGAGCAGAAAATACAACCGGAGCCCTCTATACGATTGGGACAACCTAAAAAAGCATTAATCGGAAGTTTAAAAACTCTAAAACCGTATTTTTCACGAAGATAATCTCCAAAAAAATTGTACGGTTTATTGCTAAAGATATAAGATTCAGAGTGATTTATCGGTAAACTCACTTGATAAACAAGAATTTTTAAAATATTCCTGATTCTGATATTTTAGTGGATTAAATGGTACGCGTTTAACCTCTTTAACAGAAATGACCTTGAACTTGGAATTAAATTTAATAATATAAATACCCTCGCCAAAGGTTTTTTTTACATTATAACGTTTTTTTGTCCAGTAATACTTTTTGTTCTTTTTTGAATAGACACGAACCCATTTTGTCTTGGTAACTTTCACATCTGAAAATGATGTATATATGGTCTTTTTATTTTCATTGGACGGAGCAATGGAAAGATCGATTGCCTCTTTTAAGGTTTGGCCTGGTTTAATTGTAAGTAAAAATGGAGTAGTAAGACTATGTTTTTCCTTTTTAATAGGGAGTGGCCGCGAAGAAGGTAACGAACGTCTGCCAGCAGAAGCGACTGAAGAGGTACGTGCTCCCGACCCCCTTTGCATCGCAATTACCGATCTTCTAACTGTTGAAAAGATATGAGCTCCACCAACAGATTTTCGTGCTTTTCGTAAATGACTCAAGTAAGACTTTGAACCCTTTTTATTCTTTTTTGCATTTCTGATATGAGTATCAGCAGCATTAAGACGAGTCGTCAGAAAAGCATAATATGAAGCAGCTTTAGGATCGTCGTTTAAGTTTTTTGCAATATAATTAGTAAGTTTAACTGCCTTTTGCCGTTCATTTTGTTTAATATAATAAACTGCGATACGAGCAAGAATAACATCATTAACAAGATTTTCGGGTTGATGTGACAGCTTTTTTAAATTTCCATTTGAAATATCAACACCGAATGAGTCGGCCAGAGATTCGACTATTGCCGTATACTGTTGAAGTGCTATAAGTTTATGGTTTTCCGGTATGCGTAAAAACCGTTCTTCAACAGGATTTGATATAAAACCGGATTCGAATATAACAGAAAACGGATAGTTGGAAAAATAACTAAAACGATCATCGGCAACTACTGCATCATCCCAGCCATTAGGATACATATCAATTGAAATATTGTTTTCTCGGGTTCTCTCTGCAATTTTTCTGCTAAAACCGGATGGATCAAATTTGTTATAAAGGGTTAGAAAACCACGTTGTACTGATGTTATATGAGATATAAATCGTTCACCATTTCGATTTTTGGTTATTTGAATACCATACATATTCACCAGCCCATCGGCCTTGTGAATTGGTGAAATGTTGTTCAAATGTGAGGAGACAATAAGAAAAGAATTAGTTTTATTGGCAAGATTAATAGTTTCAGTAAAAGATATGTTATTATAGGTATCAGACTGTTCTCTTAAAACAGTCATGTAATCCCTCGTTGTGGCAACTCGAATATACCGGTTTGAAACAAGTAGCTTATATAATTCACGTGAAAGCGGTATGGAGTATAACTCCTCAGGAAAATTAGCAGCGCTTTGACGAAAAGTTGATTCGCCCCCCTGCCAACGCCCGTTTGACATTTTTCCATGAACTGGGTCGATGAAAATTGTGATTTTTTTGCCACCGGCGAGCTTTTCGTACAAATCAGAATAACGATAACGGCAGGTTTTTATAATTTGATCAATTTCATACCGATGAGTCTTACTTGTTTCAGAGGCCAGAACTGAATTAATAAAATTTGTTTTATCATTTTCGGCATAAACAGAACTAAAAGCAGTTAAAACTACAAATAAAAATATCAGCTTTTGTAAATATGATCGCATAAATAAATCCACCCCGCTAACTGGTTTTATCAAAAAAAATAGTGGCAAATGATTAATATTACGAAAAAGTCGTGATATGCCCAATATCATAATCATCGGTTAAAGAGAAAGATTAATTACAATTAAACAGAGCTATTTTCATAAGACCGACAAAATTTGATTGATTTTGTACCTATTTCATAATACTATAGCTATAACAAAATTTGTCAAGAACTTCGGGACTATATGAATACGATAATTACTTATGAAAAACTTTCCGGTAAATTACGCAATGAAATTGAGATGTATCACGAAAACAGGATACGCAAAGGTTTGGCTCAAACAATTCAAGACTCTGTAAAAGAGTGGTTTAACAACCACTTTGAATCGTGGCTATTTAGTAATGGTTATGGCGTTGATAATGGAAATAAACGAAGATTTGTAAGGATTGACATTGAATTACCGCTCAAAATTTCAAGGACGTTGATTGATAGCAGCAGTGAAGAAGCCATCGAAATTACTGGAACAGTAAAAAATATTAGCAGAGGAGGGCTATTTTTTAGATCATCAAAGATTCTTAATATTTCTTCGATAATACGCGTTATTATATGTTTATCAGACATAGAAGAGAGTCTGACAAATGTCGAAGCATTGGCAATGATAACTAGGTGCCATAAATATGGTGAAAATGATTATGGAATAGGAGTGGTCTTCAGCTCTATTTACAATGAACAGATGGAAGGTCTCAGCTCATTTATATTCCATCACTTGGTATATTATGTTCAACTTGACGATTAATAGGGAACTTCGAAAAATTACCATGTTCCAGAAGTTAACATCGTTTAAGTGCCTATTAAGGATAATTTTTCTCGCAGGGCTCGAAAAAACGCAGAAATCTTTCGCTTTAAGGATAGCG
>JAQIBV010000056.1 GCA_027858855.1 Spirochaetota bacterium
TATAATAATAACAGGCCTCATACCTCTATTGGAAATATGACGCCTGTAGAATACAGAACGCTTCTAAAACATAAAGATAAGGTAAAAACAACTTTACAGTTCTAAGGGGTCAGTCCACACCCATGAATAAGAAAATTGCATATCCTGGAACGGATGTGCACAAAAATTCATTTAGATAACCCGAAATTCCAAAGAAGATAGCAAATAATCTTACGACCTTATTCAAACATATTCAAATATATTACAACCTTTCTGATAATTATCATTTGAAAACCCTGCTGGTCGTTGCTTCGCACCTGCTCGCAGATGCAGCCTTTGCTATGAAGCAGGTGGCTGCGAGTATACTATCTACCGGAAACTGTTTTTGAATATCTGGCTTAGGCGCATAGACGAGCAACAAATCTTTGATTTGTGACCAGGGCGTTATACACATCGGATTGCGATTAGTAACTATCGAATTATTTGTCTAAAAAATGATCGAGTATATTTTTACTGGAAAGATTATGCTGACAACAACACACAAAAAATAATGTCTCTTCATGCTCATGAATTTATTCGTCGATTTCTTCTTCATGTGCTTCCCAAGCGATTTGTAAAGATACGACATTATGGACTGCTAAGTAATAAAGATCGAAAAGTGCTTCTGCAGGTATGTCAGAAAATTATTAAAGTTTCATACAGTTCCCATACAAAGAATCTTGAATCATGGAAAGAGTTGCTATTGCGAATAACCGGTGTAAACATGGATTGTTGTCCGTTATGTGGATTAATTAAAATTTTCCTAACAATTTCTATAAATTTTTTTTATACTATTTAGTACTATACATTACATGTCATTCGCATAAGTTGGTTATGTATTAAAAGTGTTCGGGTATACCATTTCCCTGGGATAAAATCTGAATTGCTCTCCAAGTAAACTGCGAGTCTTATCCTGCTCGGTTATCATAACCATGTTTTGTTAATTCAAAAAAAATATAATGGGAGACTAAATTGAAAGAATGTTATCAGTTGAAGAAGGCCTCGGGAAGAGGTGAAGGTGTCTTTGCAGTTAGAGCTATTGACGCAGGCGAGACTGTAATGGTTGGAGAAATTGAAAAGGAACTTGAAGAAAACCATTCTCATGCTTCACAGATAGGAGAAGATAGGTATGTATTTCATGCAGGATTAATCAGCAAGGTTAATCATTCATGTGATCCTAATTGTGGAATCAAAGTTAATGAAAGTGGCGCACATGACTTTGTAGCGATGCGTGATATATCTAATGATGAAGAAATTACTTTTGATTATGCTATGAGAAATTATGGTATAGACTATTTTCCAAAAGAGTGCGGCTGTGGTTCGGAAATTTGCCGAGGCACAATTACTGGTTGGAAAGATTTATCACAAAAAACAAAAAATAATTATGAAGGCTTTGTTGCTGGATATTTACTTGATTTAGATAAATTAGTTTATTCTAAATAAATAGAAATAATTGTTTAAATAAATATTTTTAATCACTATGAGTGGTCTCATAATTCTGCTTTTGAAAATTCTGTAATATAATTTTCTTTCTAGATAGTATGGGTGTGACTCTCAATAATCCGTGTGCTAATTCTATTTACACAAAAATGTAAAATAGAAACAGGGACACATTACTATGTTAATAATAGTAAAACATACAGAGGAGGCCACACCCATGAATAAAAAAATAGCATATCCTGGAATGGATGTCCACAGAAATTCAATTACATAACTCTAAATTCCAAAGATGATAGCAAATAATCTTACTAACATATTCAAACATATTAAAACCTTTCTGATGATTATCATTTGAGACCTGCTGGTCGGTGCTTCGCACCTGCTCGCAGCTGCAGCCTTTGCTATGAAGCAGGTGGCTGCGGGTATACTATCTACCGAAAACTTGCCGTTTTATAGCCCCCTTAACGATTTCGTTTTAGATTTCTAATTTGATGCTACCGGTGAAACTATTGTGTATGAAATAATAGCAATACCTTTTAATTTGCTTATCTTTAAAGAAATTTCTCAGTAAAGAGTATTGCCGTATTTTCTGCAAGCGGATATAGCCACCCAGGGTTTTCAAAATTGCTACAATCTTTGTAGCTGCTCGGAAGTGCAACCTAATAAATAATTTATCCTATATGTACAATGTTATAGAAAATTATTTATTAGTTGAAACCCGCCTAGTACTGATATTAATTTAAATTTACCTTATTGAGTAAGCAGTCACAATATGATGCAATATAGGCAAAATTGTCTTGACACAAATAGTACACGTGTATTATTTGTGTGTTTGTTTTACAATTTATTATGACTACTTCAAGGAGCTATTATGAATATTCAATTACCATTTGATCTGTCGTTTCAGTTGCCTTTTGACCTGCCCGAAGGGCCATATCTCTATTATGTTTTGGCAATAATCATTATTGCTATTGGAAGTCGCTTTTATTCACGCATAATTAATGCTCGCAGAAATAAAGAAGCGGACGTGTCTTTATCTGAAAAATTATCAGAAATAGAGAACAATAGAGAAAGTTATGTTCTTGAGTTTGATTATTCTCGTTTGCAGTCTCTTGAGTGGCTACAGCAGAACCCGCGAGAGTTAACACCAGAAGTTGAGGAAATTTGCAATGAAATACATCCAAAACCATATTCATGGGTTTTTTGGGGCGGCGGTGTTAAGGGCTGGGAAAAAAGAATGGAACATGCCCGTTTAAGCTATATTTATGTTTTGCAAGCACACAATGATTGTTATGATCCTGAAAATAGTTATGGTGGTTATGGCGTTGTTATAGCAACCGCACATCCAAAATCTTCTGACCCACAATGGATTGGAGAAATGGGCGAGAAAATTTGTTTGAAGATTGAATATGGTAAAGCGCCTGAGGCTTCGGAGTTACTAGATAGTGAAAGCTCTTTTAAAAGTATTGACTTGCCAAAAGATATTACTGATGGCATTCCATTCAAACTGTTTACTTTTCGTATAGATGCTGAACTGCTGCCAGATAACCACATTCAGGAAAAAGTTCTGCCAGCCCTGTATAATGGGAAATATAACAATTATGGATGGCAACTTATACCGGCAAAATTTTACTATCCAGTGTAAGGCCTCAAGCTTACTTCGAGGGTATGAGAGTTTCGATGTGCTTGCATATCGAAACTCTTGCTGAAGGCAAAAACTGCGATAAAACAAAGACTTCTTTTCAAACATCTCTGTGTTGAAAAAATGGATAAAACTATAAGAACATCCAATACCAATCTTTATTAAATGGAATCAGCCCATGTTTTATACACTCAGGCTCAACACAGGTTTCACTGGCACATAATCTCTTTAGTAACGTCTTAAAAAGAGTCGTTACACCGGGTTAATCTGCAGGCGGCAACGCTGTCAGATAGGGATAACCGTCGTTAATGTCGGGTGATATTGACCATGTCGCGGAAAAATCCCACGATTCTGTCAAAAAAGTGTTTATATTTTTCATTTCAGCGGTCATTTTTGGAATGCTGTCGTAGTTTACGCCTGATTGGTTTGTAGTATTTTTATCATAGAAGCAAGCTGTTACTATTCCTACGCTCCAAAGATCGTATCCAATTAATCCCCCTACAAATGATGCGCCGACTGCACCACTTACACCAAAAGTTCCGTTACCACCTGTGGCATAACTATTTTCGATTGAGCGGAGATTATTTCCAACAAGACCGCCCACATGGTCTGCGCCGTTAACTGTACCCCTGGCATAACAGTTCTTTATGCTGGAAATAGATGTATGACTACCCGCAAGACCTCCCACGTTTACACCTGAGCCTGTTATGTCTCCCGTTGCATAACAAGAGGAGATATCACCCTTTGCCATATTTCCAACCAGGCCGCCGATAATACGTTCACCGCTTACATCACCTGTGGCATAACTTAGTGTAATAGATCCCATGCCATTAGAGCCGACCAAGCCGCCCACCGAACTAGCTATTCCGGTAACATCTCCGTTGGCAGAGCTATTAGTAATGGCCATATAAGCAATACTAGATGAATTATTATATCCAACCAGACCGCCGACATAGTCTGTGCCGTTAACCTCACCGTATGAGTGTGAATCTGTAATAGAGCCATTAACTACATTTTGACCGACCAGGCCGCCGACTTGTGTTGTGCCAGATACAGAACCACTTACGGTACAACGGTCTATAGTACCGCTGTTTTTACCAGCAAGTATGCCGGTGAAACTGCCGGTATTTTTTACCAATTCAGTAACGGTAACATTAATTTCTTTTAAAGTACCAGAAACCTCACTAAAAATGCCGACATTGGTGATTCCGCTGATTTTTTTTGCGGTTATTGTGTGTCCATTTCCCATCATCTTACCTGCAAAGGCAGCTGTAATAGGTTCCCAGTCAACGTATCCTTCGGACGCAAGGTCGATGTCGGCCATTACCTGATAGTTGGCATTACGGTTCCAATCGGGCGGGTAACCCGATTCATTACCACGAACCGCATTCAGGTCATTGGCAGTATAGATAAGATGCCACTGTACCGGACTGTTACTGACAATAACCGAAAACGAGACAGGTGCAGAGCCGTTGTCAATATCATCATAGGCGGTTATCGTCATAGTATATTCGCCATATGACAGAGATGAAAAAGTACAATTTGATGATGCGCCCGCTATTCCCGTTACCTGCTGTGATTGACTACCGCAGGTTACTACTGCATAATCATAATCAGGTGCCTCAGGATTATTCCATGTTACCATCACTGATCCGTCATCTGTTGCGAGCGAGGTAACCTTTACCTTTCCGGGATCAGTTGTATCCTCGGTTTCCGAGATGGGATTATTGGGACGATTGTATGGCTCTTCCACTTTTTCAACTTTTACAAAATAGTCGTGGCTCTGACCGGTCTTTGTGGAAACGGTTATCTTGACTGGTGTTTCAGAGCTAAAATCTACCGGCGTGCTGCCCGATGTAACGGTTTTTCCGTTAAAGGTTACCTTGTCACCCAGCATTGTATAATCAGGTATCAGTGAAGATAAATCGGCATCAAGGGGTACCTGTATTGTGATATCACGATCCTGCAAAAAAGCTTCGTATTCTTTAACTGAAGTACCAAAATTATTTTTATCAGTTGAGAATGAGAGTTTTGTTAATCTGTAGGCAGAGACACTGTAGTCAAGGTATGAGCCGTCAGTTGCTTGCACTCGAAATATTACCGCTTCTGAAAAATCGCAAGCTTTTACCGGACTTGTTACAGGGGTCTCTTCTTCGATATCATTTACTGTTTTTACCGTAAATACTTCTGCATTTTCTCCTTCAGTGTTAACTGTATATGAAGGTGTAAGATCATTAATTGATAAAGAGTGCGATAAATAAAACCACAGACTATTACCGATAATTGCAGTTTCATCAAAGATGATGTCCTCTTGTACTTCAATATCTGTGGTATCTGGATCATCAATTTTTTTAAATTTTGGATTATTCTGTTGCGTTAATGCAAAAAGTGTAAAATATGCGTGTGCCCACTGTATGTTAACTGCATATTCATCTTTGGTACCGTCAAAAGAGTAAAGAGTGTAATCAATTACTCCCGTTTCTCCGTCAGGGTTAACGGTGATTTCAGGTTCTGTTTTTCCGCTTGTCTGCCGTATTCCGTCAACGAACAATGCGTATCCATTGATTTCAAAAGAGGGGATAAGTGATGCAATATCAGTATTTCGAGGAATAGTGATTGCCCGGATATATGGAGTAACCCGTTGATCATTAATATCGAGAGAAAGAGCTGAATTAACATCTTTGGATAGATAGATCCTTTCGATATTTTTTTCAGACAGCAGAGAGTAATAATCGGTGCGGCTGCATGCACTGCTTGATAATAGTGCAATGGTTATTATAATCAGAAATACAAAAATATTTTTCACAAGCAACCCCCTTATATCAGGCTATAAGGTGCCAAATAAGTTGTACTAATGTAAATAAGTATGGTAATGATGCAAGTAGTTAAATAGGATTGTTACAAATGTATACCTATAAAGTAGCAGAAATCTTTTTGAGAGCAAAAACTTCATTTATGCATTCAAATTTCTAAAAATACGTTCAATATACGACCACTGTCCCCGTTTTTTACAAAAAATACTGTCTAATGTACTATCCGCATGGTATTTCCAGATAACCAATATCAGCATATATCAGAAGTGAATCGATATCAGAATAGAGAGAGTCAATAAGCAGAAATATTTGCGCTATCCTTAAAGCGAAAGATTTCTGCGTTTTTTCGAGCCCTGCGAGAAAAATTATCAATAAGCAGAAATATTTGCGCTATCCTTAATACGCACTTAAACGATGTTACCCTCTGGAACATTGTAATTTTTCGAAGTTCCCTATAATAACGGTGCACTAGGTCAAAGGATTTCATCGGTTCCCCTTTTGAAGTGTATGTAAGCTTACATAACAGGTAAATATGCGGTCGCAACTATCGGTTAAAGGAATTCCTCCTTCAAATGCGACATCCAGGGTAAAAGAGGCTATGGGGAATGCGGTTCCCAAAGTAAGGAAAAGACTGCGGTTATCCCGTCCCCAGGGATTTTCTTCAGTAAAAAGCCCCAGGCGCAGCGGAAATTTTGCATGATTGCTTTCTAATCCCCAGTGGATCTGCCAAAGATCATTTACATTGGGATCATAGGCATTCCAGCCAATATAACTTAATTCCACCATAGTTACTGTTTCTAGAGGTAATTTGAATGAAGCACCATTACGGAGGATTAAGGGTTCTCTTTCATATGTACTGTCTCCAGAGGAATTAAAAACGAGATCAGTATCAGGCCATTTCATCAGAAATGAGGGCATTACTGATGCTCCCAGCATAATCCTTGAAGAAAGTTTCCATTGCAATCCCATGCTGACGGTTCCTCCCCATCCATGATTAATAGCGTCATTCATATCCACCATATGATTGATTTGAGGAAAAAACCCCAGTGAAACCGAGGAACCTAATTTACAGGAAAGTGCTATACCATAGGCATTGCAGAAACGGGTTCTTTGTGTTTCAGGCAGCTGTGTTCCCCAGCCCCCGATTAACTGAAAGGCCGGAGCTATAACCCAGTTAGCATAATTAAAAAACAATGCTCCCTGTATGGGTAAAGGCTGAAGTGTCCAGGGGGAATTTTCTGTAACAGGATTCCAATTACCTGCATCTACCAGATAGTTGGGGCTTTCAATCATTTTATACAACCAAAGAGAACCACTGAATGACCATCCTTGAGAAGGATCCCATGCAAGTCCTGCAGGATTACTGTAGATTAATCCGCTGTCAAACTGAGAAAAGGCAACGGTTGCACCACCTAATGCGCGAGTTCTGGCTGATCCTGCAATCTCATGATAGACAAAGGACCAGAGTGGAGAGCTGCATATAAAAATGGTGAATAACAATATTAGCTGTTTTATTTTCATATAAACATTCCTGATTTATTATAGACACAAAATGAAAAAGTTGTCTTATAAGTGTTAATTTTTTTGTTTTGTGTCCTAAATAGTTGAAATTGTTAAACCCACAATTTTTTGCCTCACCCCAATGTCTCTTGCTCATAAGTTCTCTTCTCACAAAGCTGTTAATTCTTTTCTATTTCCCAATTCATGTCTCCCACTTTCCTTAAAATTTCATATTTTATGGAATTACATAGACATGGTCATATATTTTAAGAATCAGCTATTTTTCGTTTTCATATAAACCTCTCACAGAGCCATTAGCTACGCAAAGATAAATTATATCAATAGAAAGTATTTCCAGGTAATGGTAATCCTATATAAAAAGAGTGTGATATTCTAAAATAAATAGATGAGTGTTATCAGTTTATGAAAGATCATGCTCATGAGGAACGAATGGTTATATGATGTCGGAGATTTAAACCGTACAGAAGTACAGAACTTTATTTTTGAATATATACAAATATTTTACAACAGATTTAGACCTCATCATTCGTTAGGGCTTAAATCTCATGATGAATATGAAACGGAAGACACGTTAACAACGTGTTCATTATAAGGGGAACGCATCAAAGGTTGATTTTTCTCGCGAAGCTCGAAAAGAAGCAAATATTTAAGCTTATTGAGAATTTTTCGCAAATTCCTTGATAAAAAGTTAATTATTCGAGGTTCCTCCTGTATATTAAAACTACAAAAACATCCTTTCCTATACGCTAAATCCATTGCTATACGATGATATATTTTGAAATTTTTACTCATGAATGCTCACAGGATTAAAACAGGCGAGAGACCTGGTTCCCAATTTTATCAGTATTTTTTTCACTCGCAGTTTAATTTTCAATTATTAACTCCATGGAGGATGTATGAGAATTACCATTGCGTATAATCTTCGTACCGACGATTCCGAGGCCACAGCTGAACTACTCAGCTCCGATGACATCGACCGTATATACCGGACCATAAGTAGTCTTCAGCACACTGTTACAATAGTGGAAGTAACAGGGAACCCACACCAGGCAATAGAACAGCTGGTAGAAAGCGAACCAGATCTTATCTTCAACCTGGCAGAGGGTACCATCGGCAGCTCTCGGGAGGCCTTTTATCCCGGTCTCTATGAGCAGATGGGCATTCCCTTTACGGGGGGAAACGCCTCCCTCCTACACCTTAACCTGGATAAGCACCTTGCCAAGACAGTACTGGCGGCTCGGGGAATTCGCGTGCCAAAAGGGATCCTGATTACAGGGAAAAACCGTCAAATAGATGAAGAACTCCGATATCCTCTGATAATTAAACCCAACTCCGAAGGTTCGAGCAAGGGAATTACCCAAAAATCAGTTGTCGAATCTAAAAAAGAGGCCGAACTGCGTATAAATGAAATGCTTAGTCAGTATCCGGAAGGGCTTGTGGTAGAAGAGTTCATTACCGGTCGGGAACTGAGTGTTCCCTTCATTGAGGGATACCCGGGAAAGATCCTTGATATTGTAGAACACACCTTTGACCTTGAAAAGATTAACGGTAAATTCAATATATATGATTACGACATGAAACAGGGTGGCGAGGCTGCCCAGGCAGTTCAAATTATCTGCCCGGCTCGGATCGATAGTCACGAAGAGAAGGTCGTTCTGAAGATGGCGCAGCAGGTCTTCGACATTATGACCTGCCCCGATTTAGGGCGTGTCGATATCAGGCTTCATACAGATGGCACCCCCTATTTTATCGAACTGAACCCTCTGCCCAGCCTTCATCCCAACGCATCTCTTATGACTGCCGCCAAAGAACGGGGGCTGGAATTCCGCGATGTATTGCGACTGATAATCCGTTCCGCTGCCCGGCGCTACGGGCTTGCTATTAGACAGGCACGCAAAAACCTGAAAAACCAAGACCCTTCAACAACTCCCCGCTCTTCGGTCAGGGATGTTGGGATACAAGTCGGCCACATGAGACCGGGGCTTGTTAATGCCATTACAGATGTTAAAGGAGTACGGGTAGGCCACTTTACCAGAATTGAGGACAATGTACCGATTCCGGGACACTCTGAGACCAGCTGCATACGTACCGGGGTAACCGCAATTATGCCCGCCGGGCAAACCTACGCGAACCGTATAGCCGCGGGAGGCTTTGTTCTTAATGGCGTCGGAGAGATGTCCGGACTGACTCAGGTTTTAGAGACCGGGTGGCTGGAAACACCGATTGTGCTAACAAATTCCCACTCCGTCGGCAGGGTTCACGCTGGGGTAATTCAGCATATGAGTCGCAAGTATCCCGCTATGGGCACCGAAACCGACGTTATACTTCCAGTAGTCGGCGAAGCAGACGACTCATTTCTTAATGATGTAAGAATCGGCACCTGCAGAACCCAGGACACTATAAAGGCCATGGAAGGAGCCTCCTCCGGGCCAGTTCCCCAGGGCTCAATCGGAGCCGGAGTTGGCATGACCAGCTTTGATTTCGCAGGAGGCATCGGAACCTCCTCCCGGATCTTCGACCTGCCAGAGGGCAGCGGTTTTACCATCGGGGTACTGGTGCTTTCAAACTTCGGCAAAATGCGCAATCTGACTATTGACGGGGATGTGGTCGGTCGTCAGCTGGACACAGAGTTTGAATACGAGAGCCGCAGGGATCACTCTGAGGGATCGATCATAGTTGTTGTCGCAACCGACATCCCTCTAATAAGCAGTCAACTGAACCGTATTGCCAAGCGCGCAGCCCTTGGGCTGGGAAGAACCGGCTCCTTTGCCGCCTCTACCAGCGGCGAGATTATTATCGCCTTCAGCACCGGAAATCGCAAACCACGCATAGCTCGTTCAGAGAGCAGCTTTATCAATCTTAAGTGCATCTCTGACAATCATATCAACATTGCCTATGAAGCGGTAATTGAAGCCACGGAAGAGGCAGTACTGAACGCTATTTTTTGCTCTGGAGGTATGAACGGCAGGCAGCAGCGCTGGTGTCCGGCTGTTCCCCAAGACAGAGTAATTGAAATACTGAACAAAGGAAGAAAAATCCATGAAAGTCATTGAAAAATATAACGACAGCCTCCATAACCCCTACTGGAAATACCAGCTTGGACCGGATTCCTACGAGGTTAAAGACACCCCCAAACGGGTCGAGACTATAAAAAAGGCTCTGCGCGAAGCGGGAGACTTTGAGTTTATAACCGCCAAGCACTATCCTGAGAGACTAATCTCCCGTATTCATCCCTATCACGATTATATTCGAAACACCTCCGAGTCTCTTACTAACGACGAAGAGGAGTTTTATCCCGACCTGTTTCCGGGAGAAGGAGCCAGGCTTAAAAAAAAAGTTAATGAGCCGCTATGGGGAGGAATCTGGTGTACCGACGCTGTAACTCCTATCAAAAAACGCACTTATGAAGTTGCCCGCGCTTCAGCCGAGACTGCCCTTACAGGTGCGGAAATAATACGTGAAGGCTCAGAGAAATATGTATATGCCCTATGCCGCCCTTCGGGACACCATGCAGGACCGCGAGTGTTTGGCGGCTACTGCTATTTTAACAATGCCGCAATTGCAGCAGAGTTTCTGCTACCATCCGGTACAGTAGCCATAGTAGACATCGATTATCACCACGGCAACGGAACCCAGGAGTTTTTTGATGAGATAAAATCCGTATTTACCTCATCTATCCACTGTGATCCCTCATCAGAATATCCCTACTTTTGGGGTTACTCTGAAGAGACCGGCAAAGGACAGGCCATGGGCACAAATCACAACGAACCGCTTCCAAAAAGCGCCGGAAAGGAGGAGTACCTGGCAGCCCTGAATCGTATCCTGGTCAAGATACGCAAATTCAACCCTGCATATCTTATTATATCCGCAGGATTCGACACCCACCGCGATGATCCGGTAGGCGGCCTCACTCTGGATGTTGAAGACTATACTGAAATCGGCGCAACCTTCGCGGCCATGAACCTTCCGACACTGATTTGCCAGGAAGGAGGTTACAATACGGCCACACTGGGTGAATGTGTAACGAATTTTCTTAGAGGATTTTGTTAAAAAAATTAAACCAGAAAACGCACCCGATACCTACCTGAAGAAAAACACCCAAAGGGGGCAACAGTATTGCTATAATTATTCTTGCTAAATCCATATGTTAAGTCCTTCTATATTATTTTAATAAGATTACCCTATTCAGAAACAGAATAGTTCTTATTTGAATTTATTTTATTTTAAATATTAAATTTTGTTAATCAACATGTATATTAAGGAGACTTCTAAAATTACTTAAGAATTTTGAAAAATTTTCTAAATTTCGGAGTGTAACGTAGATAGCGTAAATATTTAAGCTTTTGACAATTTTTCGAAGTTTCCTTATAATTCCCTTATAATTCCCTTATAATACTTGAATTTTTGTTTAGACATCATAAACGATTAATGCCTACATATAATATTGAGGGTTTATTTAAAAAGTCATAAAATCACAAGCAAATTGAATAAGTATAAGCTCTACTAGTAGTATCCCCATTGGGCTTGGAGGAAGTAAAAATGTCAGATGAAATTGCATACTACTCAAATACAGCAGAAGAGTTAGAAAAAGAATTATCTACCGATTTGAAAGAGGGACTCTCACATAAAACTGCTACTGACCGTTTAAAAGAGTATGGGCCCAATAAAATAGAACAAAAAAGCACTATCTCTCCATGGAAAATATTCTTTCGCCAGTTTCAAAACATCATTGTACTCCTGCTCATCCTGGCTTCCGTGCTCTCTTTTTCAATTGGCGATATAATTGAAGGTGTTGCTGTTGTCATTGTTATTCTTTTGAACGCACTTTTCGGTTTTATTACTGAATACAGGGCAGAAAAATCTGTCGAAGCCTTACAGAAGATGATAACTCCTACTGCAAAAGTGCATCGGGGGGGCGAGCTTTCACAGATTGAAGCAATAAATCTTGTTCCAGGGGATATAATCATTCTCGAGGAAGGGGACAGAATATCTGCCGACGGCCGTCTTTTTGAAGCAGACAACCTTGCGGCGGACGAAGCTATGCTCACGGGGGAATCGGAACCGGTAAATAAACATACCAGAGCCATAACCCTGGACAAAAAAATCGGAATAGCAGACCGAAAAAACATGGTATTCATGGGAACAGCCATAACACGAGGAAACGGAAAAGCTGTAGTTACTGATACGGGACAAAAAACACAGATGGGGCATATATCTACAATGCTCCAGGAAACTGAAGATGAATCTACTCCTTTGGAAGAACGTCTTCAGAAGATGGGACATTTTCTTATTATCCTTACCTTCATTGTAACCGCTATTATAGCAATTACAGGAATTATTTCAGGAATACCAATTATCGAAATGCTCAAAACAGCAATCGCCTTGGCAATTGCCGCTGTTCCAGAAGGACTTCCAGCAGTTGCAACAATTACCCTTGCAATTGGAATGAAACGGATGGCCAGGAAAAACGCCTTAGTTAAAAGCCTTCCCGCAGTTGAGACTCTCGGTTCAACAACTGTAATCTGTACCGATAAGACAGGAACATTAACCGAAAACCAGATGACCGTTCAGGAAATATTTATTCCCGAAAGAGAGATTTCAATAACAGGAACCGGCTACGCACCGGAAGGCACCTTCCAGGAGGAGGGAGCTGAAATCTCTTTATCTCAGGATGACGAGCTTTCACTGTTTCTCAAAGCTGGCTCCTTATGCTCTAACGCTGTTATCACTCATGATGCCGAAAAAGGTTGGGGTATTATCGGTGACCCAACTGATGGAGCATTGGTTACCGCAGCAAAAAAAGCAGGTTTGAACAAGGAAGAAATGGAGAAGTCAGGTTACGAGCGCCTTGACGAATTTCCTTTTGACTCTGAAACAAGGTTCATGGCTGTTATGAATAATGTAGCAAACTCATATGTGGCAATTTTTCTTAAAGGTGCCCCAGATGTTGTTATAGACATGTGCGAAAAAGTCTCTATAAACGGTTCAGAAACTGACCTTACTCAGGAGCTGAAAAAAAAGTATCTCCAGAAGAACAGCCAACTGGCACAAAAAGGTCTCAGAGTTTTGGCGATTGCCTATAAAAAGGGTGTGAGCAGAGAGGCCGAAATTGATAAAGAGATAGAGCAGGACCTGGTCTTTCTCGGCTTTGCAGGCATACTCGACCCACCACGACCGGATGTGGCCCAGGCAATAGAAGAAGCACAGTCAGCGGGTATCCGGACAATCATGATAACAGGAGACCAGCGTGACACTGCAATGGCAATAGCCAGGCGTATCGGCATGCGGGGCGCGCAAGAAGAGGCAATTACAGGAGCCGAGTTAGACGAGTTTAGCATTGAAGAGCTGGCTGAACGCCTTCGACACAATCCTATCTTTGCAAGAGTCTCTCCCAAGAACAAGCTGGATATTATAGATGCCCTGAATAAAAACAATGAAATTACTGCAATGACAGGAGATGGAGTAAACGACGCTCCCGCGCTGAAAAAAGCTGATATCGGTATATCTATGGGGCAACGAGGGACAACAGTAGCAAAAGAAGCATCTGACATGATCCTTTTGGATGACCGCTTTCCTACCATTGTTGAAGCTGTTCGACAGGGAAGAGTAATTTTTGATAATATCCAGAAATTTATCCACTACCTGTTTTCATGTAACTTAAGTGAGATTTTTCTTATCTTTATTTCAATACTACTCGGAATTCCAACTCCTCTTATCGCATTGCAGATTCTGTGGCTGAACCTTGTGACAGATATTTTTCCTGCCCTGGCTATGGCATGGGAAACGCCCGAAGCAGAAATAATGACCAATCCCCCCCGGGATCCTGGCAAACCGATCATCACAAACCAACAAAAAATAAGAATCGCTTTTCAAGGTGCTGTTCTCACAGTGGGGCCGCTTTCCGTCTATCTTTTTACACTCAATAACGGGTTTAGCCTTCTTGAAAGTAGAACAGTCGGATTCATGACTCTCGCCCTTGTTCAGCTTTTCCATGTTTTTAATGTAAGACGACAAAACGGACTCGGATTTGATATTACCGTCTTTCAAAACCATTATCTTTGGGGTGCAATTGCATTAACGATTACACTACAATTACTTGCTGTCTATTTACCATTTATGCAAGAGATCCTTCAAACAACAGCAATTTCACCAGGAATGTGGTTTATTGTGCTAAGCGGTGCTTTAGGACCGATATTAGTAATCCAATTAATAGCAGTAATTAGAAAATTAATTGGAAAGTCGTACCAGGATTAAAAGTCGTACCAGAAACAGGCTTTAATTATAGCTGAGAACCTGGCCGAATTGTTGCCATCACCCTGCGAACAACCTGTGTGATAACGGTAGATGGCCGAATATTGTCTGTACCAAATTCTGAAATAGTTAACACAACAGTCATTTCCTACACAAACTTTCCTCACCTCAGACTCGATGTGTCATTCACTGTTGCAGTCACATAATACTCTTAAATCTGGTGTTGATGGGAAAGAGTCGATTCTTTAAGCTTTATGCTGGCCAGATTTTCCGCCCCTCTCCGGGTTTAACTATACTGTTAATGGTATCCATCTCTTCTTTAGTTAACAACCCTTCCTCTCCAGCGTTGAAGTTGGATTCCAGCTGAGAAATTCTCTTTGCTCCAGGAATAACGACTGAAACATCCGGATTACTTAATATAAATCTTATGGCAAATCGAGCAAGATCTGTATCTCCGAATTTTTCTTTAATATCATCTACAGCATCCAGATCTTTCATGAACTGCTTATTCTGATCAGGATCTTTTAACCAGTTGTTTCGAAAATCTGATTCCTCAAAGCTTGCATCTTTCGAAAATTTCCCGGTCAGAATACCCATAGCAAGTCCGCCTCTAATTATGGTGCCAACTCTCTTTTCTTTGCAGAATGGCAAAATATCCTTTTCTGCTGTTCTATTGAGAATGCTATAGTCTATCTGCAGAATATCCTGATTCCCATAGGCGTTAAACTCTTTCAGATATGAGTAATCACTAGTACTTACTCCGTAGCCTCTTAACTTTCCCTGCTCCTTGAGCTTTTCGCATCCGTCTATAAAATTCTCCATTGTAGGGTCTCTGAAATTAACATGCCACTGAAGAAAATCGATATAATCTGTATTCAGTCTCTTTAAATTTGATTCTGCACCCTCAATTAGCTTTTGAGATGATGTATATGAGGATTTCCCATTATCTCCATCAAAATCCCTCCAACCAAGTTTTGTAGCCAATACGAACCTGTCTCTTCTGCCTTGCATTGCTTTTCCAAGAAGCTTTTCACTATGCCCGTCACCGTATACATCTGCAGTATCAAAAAAATCTATACCAAGATCCAGCGCCCTATCAATAGTATCCAGAGACTCATTGTCATTTGTTGTTCCCCATGTTCCACCACCAATCGCCCAAAGGCCTATACCGATTGGATAAACTTTTACTCCAGATTTTCCCAATTCTCTTTTTTCGAGCATAATTAAAACTCCTTTAATCAAACATTATGATTCTTATCAAGAATATAGTAGCTTTCAGATATATTTCAAATATGAAGCCTTAGTTTTCATCAAATACTTCATGGAAATCGCGCTGCATGGATAAAATGATTTTTTGTTCATATCTGCACTCTTTCCTTATACAAATTATCTCTAAAGCGAATAATAATGGTTGTTCCATTTTTTTTGTCAAAGACGATTGATCCTCCAAGCTGCTGTTCAACAAGTGCAATTGCAAGAGTGCTGACAACCGGATCAGCAGAAGAATAAATTCCATTGTCTGAAATTCGAATTTCTATTTCATTAGATTCAATTATGCTAGATGCAATATTAAGCTCACCCCTCTCATTTTCAGGATTATCGTCTACAACAATATGATTAAGCAAATCAGTTAACAGTTCGTTAACAACTATACCGATAGGAATTGCAGAATCAAGAAGAATCAGTACCGGCTGCAGATCAAATGAAATCGACAAATCATTTGTTTGCAAGGGATGATGATCTAAAGCAAGTTTTGTCAGGGACTTAAGATACTCCTCCAGGTTAATTCTGGAAAGGTGCCCAGCACGATAGAGTTCCTTGTGGGCAAGAGACATAGATTTTATCTGCTTATTAACGTCTTCAACGAAATCTTTCAGAGACAAATCGGGATGGTCAGTTAAACGGCAAGTCAGTAATGACTGTATTACCTGCATATTGTTAAAGGTACGATGATAGAGTTCACTGATAAGAGTCTCTTTTTCATCCAATTGAAGGGCAAGATTTTCCTGCATTTTATTGATTGCATCAGTGATCTCATCGAGCTCATCAGATCCCCGAAAAGCGGATTCTGGACGGGGCAATTTAAGTTTATGCCGGTTAATATTCGCAGTGTCTATATTAAGAACAAACCCGCTTATTATTCTCAGATGACGAAAGATCATTCTTTGTGCAATAAAAAGTACAACTACAGCAAAACCAAAAATTTCCAAAAGGTTAGCTACAAAGATAACACGAACCTGTTCTGCCAACTGTTGACGTGCCTGATTCATGCTGGTAGTAACATGCAAGGCTCCAATTGCTCGATGTTCTCCGTAATAGTCGTATATCAGCGAATATTCATGAGGATCATTGTTTCCATCTCTTATAGTTCCAAGTGAAAGAATAGTTTTATCTTCATCTGACCGATATTCTACAATTTCAACAGAATCCACATAGGGGAGCAGAAGAATACCATCAGCCAACAATCTGAGCTGATTATCATCAAAATAGAAGAGTGCAGCAGAAATTGAAGGCAGATAACTCTCACTAACCACCCTGAGAACCTTATCCCTCTCCCGGACTCCCTGATTATATTGAGTCAAAGCTTGATGTAAAAGAGCGCCTATTGTAAAAATTACACTAACAATAACTATAGCCAGCAGATGCCTTAAAGCAAGACTTTTAATTTTTCTGTGTATCATTTGAAGGGCTTACTTTTATAATTATATATGGCATCTTTGCCCATGTGAAATCTGCTGTAATCACGAAAATTGATTTTTCTGTACCTGTCTCGGCGTAGAATAAACTTTTCTGCTGAAGATTTTAGGGCCAAATCCGGAGAAAAGATGAACACTGTACCAGTCTTATCAGAAAAATCTATACCCCTCAGGTAGTCGTAAAGGCAGATAAGAATACGAGCCCAGATAAGGGGAGTACTGCCAACCGAGGCTGTTAGATCTCCTTCTTGAACGGCCTGTACCCCCACAAGAGACAAATCAAGCCCACCAGTAAAGACCGTTCGGCCAGGCTCCATACCCAGAGAATTAAGAGCTTCAACAGCCCCAAGGGCAAGCTGATCGCTTGCTGCCCAGACCACACTAACCTCGGGATAACGTTTCAAAAGACGAATAGTCAGATTCCGTCCCTCCTCTGGGGTCCATCGTGTTGGTACTGTCTGCATTAGTCGCACTCTGGGATTTTCATCAACAGCCCGCTTCAGTCCCTGTTCTCTTAAAAATGATCCATGCCATGTAGGGTCTCCACTAAGGCCAACCACATGTACCGTCCCATCACTGGCAATACGGTTTTGCCGAAAGGCAGCTTCAATTAATTCACGAGCAAGTATATACCCTTTCTGCTCCTCATCTTCATGGAAATATCCTATCCATTTACTGTATTTGTTGCGTGGCGTATCACCCAACTCTTTCAGCTCGGCCGGGAAAAGAGGACCATTCAAAAAATACGGAATTCTTAATTTTTCAGCAATTTCCATTAATGGTTTTGCCTGACCAAATGATACAGAGAAGATAGCCGCATCAGGAACCGGCTTTTTCTGTAAAAGGTGTACCCCTTTTTCCGGCTTCTCGAATCTGTCCCTGACATCAAACTCATGAAAAGATAGTTCAATATTAAGATCTTCTGCAACAGCACTCATAACCCTATGCACCTCAGGCCAGTATGTGTTTCCTTCAGTTGTAGGGGTGAATACCGCCACTCGATATAATGGCGATTCTGTTTTTTTTGGAAGATAAGCGAGTTCAGACTGAATGCCTGATAAAAAAAAAGTAAGAGTCAGAAAAACAGATATTCTAAATTTATAATGCTTTATAACAGTCAAAATTTTAGTAAAAACCATTCAACAACCTTCGACTAATTTAATAAAACAGCACGTATAATAACGACCTTATATTAAGGTATACGTATAATGACTAAAGTTCTATAAATTGTTTAAGTTCTTTTCATAAAAACTGAAATTTGACATTTATGGGGAATTTTAATAAGGGAACTTCGAAAAATCAGGAATTTTAAAAGGCTATGACGTTTTAGCCCCGTTCTCGAAGAAATTTTTCATGTACAGAATAAAAATAATCATTTCTGCAAGCCCTCAACATGAGGACCGATGTGCTCCCGAGAGGATTCGAACCTCCGGCACATAGTTTAGGAAACTACTGCTCTATCCACCTGAGCTACGGGAGCATATTAATACAAAAGAGGGCTTTACGTAAACATCTGTTTGCGACGGGAATTAACTTGCCGCTGAAAATCGAGGATATTTTTCACGATAATCTTTTCCGGATACAATTCAATCTTTCCAAGATTCATCATATGTGTCAACGCATTTTGGGTCTCTTCAATTGACATTCCCGACCAGCTGGATATATCTTTTGGCGTTACACTTAAAACAACCTGACTGTGCATATCAACATTAACATTCTGTTCAGCAAGCATACACAGCACATCCATAACTTTAAGAGGGGGTTCGTTAAGAAGAAGAATCATAAGACGGCGTTTTGCATCATATATTCTTTTAGAGAAAATTACCAGCAACTTATACGCAAGCTGAGGGTTTCCTTTAAGAAGTGCATCAAAATTATCACGATGAAACTTCAGTAATTTTGTCGGTCCTGCAGCAATGACGGTTGCAGAACGTGGTTCAGCTTCAAGAATCGCCTGTTCGCCGAATACGTCGCCCGCATACATTACATCCATGATCTTTTCACGATTATTAATCAGCTTAACAATCTTTACACTGCCCGAATGTATAAGATAAAATTCATGACCCGGTTCATATTCACAGAATATTATTTCACCCGGAGCGTATTCAACGCCAAATCGTTCCAGAAAATGATCATCAAGTAGCATTATTCTCTCCTGCTCGCACTTTGACTTAAGGGCATTTCGGGAAAACCCGTTATAAGAAACAAATGTCCTAAAACTTATTTTCTTTCAAAAGCGCAAGCGCCTGCTGATTAAAATTATCACGCGGAGGCATAGCGGCAACCTTTTTAAAATAGGGTATCGCCTTATCCTTGCTTCCCGCCTTCAAATAGACATTACCAGCTTCAAAAAGCGCCTCTTTTACGAAAGCAGAACGTGGGTTATTCTTTAAAAACAGCGAAAGCTCACTCAGCGCCTCCTGTAGTTTTCCCTGATCAAGTTTACAGCGACCAATCTCTATATAGGCTTTGTGCAACAGATCCGGATTATTCAGGGACTGATCCGACCTGATCTCTTCAAGGATTTCAATGGCGTGGTTACAATCACCGCTCTCCCGGAAAGACACCGCCTCACTAAACCTATCTTCAGGTGACTCATTCAAAGGTTCACCAAGACCAAAATCATCAAGCAGCTCATCATCGGGGCTGTTCGAAACAAAGGAGTCCATCTCTGATCCGAAATCGCTTAAACCAGCCGCTTCAGAAGCTTCAAAATCATCTATGTCACCTGATTCAGCAGTGCCAAAATCATCCATGTCGCCTGAATCATCACTGTCTGAAAAATCATCCGATCCAAAATCATTTCCCAAACTGTCACTATCGCTATCACTGTCAGAAGAAGACGAAAACATATCTTCATCTGCATCGGGTAACGCATCCGGTCTGCTTACTGGTGTATCCGAAACCGGCACTACTGGTGCCGAGTAATTACCCGATTCAATATTTTGTATCATCTTCATAGCACTAGAAGCAAATTTTCCGTCAGGATAGTATTCCATATATTTCTTATATGCATAGAGAGCCTGCTGCGGGCGACCGTTGGCGGCATAATGGTCGGCTATTTTGTACAGTTCGTTCGCCGGATCAACCGAATTGGTCTCGCCCATAACCTCTCGCACAGCTCGGCCAATACGACGCAACTGGTTCGAAAAGACACGAAGCATCTTTTTTACAACCATAATATTTGATAAGACAATTCTTTCGAAATCGGCAGGAGTAAGAATAAGTATTACAGTTTCTCCGATAGTTTGAGCATTCTCTTCACGCGGGTATTTGCCCAGAGCCGACTTAACACCAAAGAATTCACCAGGCCTCACCTCTTCCTTGATCTCTTCACCGGTTTCCGGACGCAGATAGGTCAAAAGAACCTTTCCTTTCTTCAATATATAAATGCTTTCGCTTTTATCACCTTCAAAATATACAATCGCCTGTGACTTGTATGTTCGAGTGCGTATACCACTACCGGTTATTACATCAGACATTATAACCCCAAAAACCGCTCCTATACAAATAAGCGGAAATATTATTAAAAGAACTCTGAATTTTCACTTCTTTTAAAAAAAGAGACGCATACATACCCGATATCGTCATTTTTTAGTCAAATCTTAACAGACCTTTTTCCCTTAACAAGAAACCTACTGCTGTTCCGATAAATCCTGTACCGGCAAAAACGGGAACTTCTTTTTAAAACCGACTACTCTATTAACTCTATCAAGCAAACCGGTCAGGTTTCCTATAACCAGCTTCTCGACACCCTCAACAACAATCTTCTCGACTTCTACCTCTAATTCCTGGAAAATTTCCTCAAATTCGGCATCTCCATAAACAGGCATCCCTTCAATTACCACCAGCCGTACATCTGCAAGTGTTGCATTCACAATTGAATCATAGGGGTCACCACCCTCATGCCGAAACACGACCACATCAGCCAACATCCCCTCTTCCAGGCGGCCTGAATCCAGAAAAAAGGCACGTCCAGGATTAGCCGTTACCATCTTTACAATCTGCTTTGAAGGCAATTTTTCATTATACAGCTCTTTGTACAACTGCTGGTCATAATTCATCTCGTATAATATATTCAATCCGCCCGACATAGGTGAATCTGTTCCGATACAGACATTCACTCCGGCTGCAAGCATCTCCCGCACATTTGCAGTACGCCCGAACATAAACATATTCGAATCGGCACACCAGACAACTGAAGCACCCTCGCGGGCAATCTCGGCAATATCATCCTCCGAAAAGGCAATGCCATGGACAAGCACTGAATTAGGGCCAAGCCCCTTTTTCTGCTTCAGAGTATTCAGGTCTACACGGGTTTCATCATCAAAGCCTTCAGCAATGTGAGTGATAAAGGGTAATGAATTTGCAGCGGCATTAGCATACTCTTCGGCGACATCACCACCCCAGTTTAAGGCAAACGACGTTATAGAGTGCGAAAGGGTAAATTCAGAGATAAGTTTCAAAGGAAGAATATCAAGATAAGGCTCCTGAACGAAATGGGGAATATGATCCTGAACTGATGTAACCCCGGAAAGAAGATTTCGATAAGCACCAATAAGATAGAGATCGCGGTTTACTATCTGCTGGCGCTCCTCATACACCGGATCACTCTTTAAATCGTTATCCCAGGGTAACCAATTCTGATACGGCCCTTTACCTACCTTTGGATAATAGGAGCCCATTAAGTGATCGTGTGAATTGATAAGTCCGGGAGAAATTACACCGTTTTTTATTGATAAGACAACACGACAGTTTATTTCTCCTGCAGTAACAGCATCAATGCTACCGTTACTCATCACAATTTTTCCTTCTGCGATAGTTTTATCAGGAGATATAAGTACATCTGACTCAATGGCCCATTTTTTCATTTTTTTCCTCAAACAGATCTATCGGCATGTACGATAGAGGATAGTAACTTCCGGGCTAAGCACGGAACCCTTCGGAAAATACACCGCTTAACCAATCCAGTCAAGTAAAATTAGTCGCTCATTCTGATGATTCCGAATGAGCATATTTACGAACAACGACCGAAACAAGGGCAACAGACGCAGATGAGATAAAAATCACCAGATGAGAGGTGATGGCAGTAGCAAGAGCCAGCTCCTTAGAAAGGCCGGCCATCATGAATCCACCGGTCCAACCCGCCTCATGGCTGCCAAAACCACCAATTCCATTAACAGGTAGCACATTGGTTAAAACAGCTCCTGTCGAACCGGCAATTGATTGGATATACGATATTTCTATTCCAAACGCCACGATTGACACGTAAAACAACGAATAGAGGGCCCCCCAGATCAGAATCGATATTGCGACAAGCCTTAGAAAAAGAGCGCCGTCAACAGAAGCTGATGTGAACCCCTCATAGACTGAATCGAAATAATGCCCCACTTTGCGAATCAGCACACTGCTTTCTGAAGATGGCCGAAAAACCCAGTGGAATAATTTTCGCGCAATACGGGCACAAAACGGAAGCATAAACAATATAAAAACAGAAAAGAAGACCGCCGCAATGGCGAAAAGAGCCAATGATAAAGTCACCCGCCCCCAGAAAAAGAGAATAAACGACACCAGGAAATAGACAGCTACAACAACAAGATCAATAATTCGAACAACCAGCAATGAATAGAGCCCCTGCGCTTTGCTAACATTTGCATAACGATTCAGATAATATATAAGGGTCAACTCACCGGTTCGCGCCGGTAAAATCTGGTTAAAAAAGTTGTGAAAGCCTGTAATTATAAAATAGTTCACAGCTCGAGTAGTAGAATCACGTAAAATAATCCGCAGGCGTACTGCCTTCAGCAGATTAGAGCAGACATACAAAAGCAGCGCAAGCAGAAGCAGATGATACTTGACTGAAACGAAGAGCTTTTTAAGTAAATTAAAATCAGTTTCCCTGAAAAGAAAGTATAGCACCAAAACGGACAGGCAGACCAAAACCAGAGAACGAAGACTGAAAATTCTTCTCTTCCGTTCAGACAGCAACTCCTCTCGTGTTTCAATATCCAAGCTCACCCTCCATGAGTAAAATAACAGAAAATACAGCAAAACAATTTTTTAAAGTGCCGGACACTCAAAACAGAATGTATGCTTCCAAATCCATACCTAAAAATGAAGAACTTCTCTTAGCAAGCTATTTTTACAATGACTGTTGAAGAAAACCTATTTTGAATAGGCTACTTTAGCCGTACATTTCGTATACACCTTAATGACTGGGAAATACATTATCCATTCAAGATGTTCAGCAGGAAAAAAAACTTTCGTTATTGACAATCAACTGACAATTATTCAGATTTATGGCACTCATGAACTTAGCAAATTACCAACTTTCAATCAGGAGTCAGATATGGAACAGATTCGCGTATGGAAAGAGATCGACATCAAGGAAATAGACGGGCATCTGCTTATTTGTGATGATCTGAGTGCCCATTGCGGAGCATGTCGAAAAATGCCAATACCGCTTGAGGCAAGTCGGTGTCCTGAATGCGGAACGGAATTCAACTATATCACAACTCGTGAAAACCATACTACACCTACAGGACAGCGGATTCTCTCCAAGATGCTGCAATCCGGGAACAAAAGCATTATTGAATACTCAGACTACAAACACGCATCAGACAAAAAAAAGGCTCAGAATCTTTTTAAATAGAGAGTTATCATTATGAAAACGGCAATTGTACCCTCACTGCTGATTGTTCTTCTAACATTTACCTGTTGTTCACCACCGCTATCAAGCGATCAGACAGACGGCACAATAACGAAATCACTTATTGTCGACTCGCTAGCGCCTAAAAAGGAGCTTCGAACCGGGGTTAATTCGTTCGACCAGAACATTCATCTCATCTTCGCAAACGGAGGAGCCACCACTGCAACCGACTCCTTCTTTGACAAAAAAGGTATTTCAGTACGCCTTACTGAAGAGGAGAATACTCAAACACTCTTTAATCAGCTTCTTGCTGATGATATAGACATAGCAATCATGCCGCTTAACGAATATATGTACGAGCGCGCCCAAAAGAACAATGATTCAACTACAATCTTTTTAATTACTGGGCATTCAACTGGTCACCATTCAGTTCATATTCATCCTCAGTATAATCCACCGGAAAAGCTGAAAGGTAAAAAGATTGCCCTTGTTGCAAATTCTTCAGAACAGGCTCTTCTTGACCTGTACTTAAAAAGCAACCTGATTGCACCGGACAGCATCGAAAGAATTTTCACAAATTCTTCAAAAGAGGCCTCAGAACTTTTCAACGCAAATGAGGTAGAGGCGGCAGCCCTTTCTACAGCCGGAACACCGGCCGAAACTGCCGTTATAACAACACGTGACGCATCGCTGCTGGTACCATACATTGCCGTTGCCTCAAATAAATTATTACTTTCGCAAACCGAACTTTTGACAATGTTCGCCGAGGGTATGCTGGAAGCAAATAGTGCCCTTTTTTCACACTCCAGGCCGTCATCTCTTATAACCACTGACATGTTACCATCACATGTAAACCAGGCAAGATTATTACAAACAATTACACCTGCATCTTTCAAAGACAACCTGAACTTTTTTTCGATAAGCAACAACGGTGACCCTGATATTAATACATTGTTGAATATTTCACAGTTACTTCCACCCCGGTTTTATGAACAGACAACCAAAACGCTCTTTTCACTCTATACTCCACTCATTGCCGAGCTGATCGACCTGCCGTCTCATATAAAAAACCGAACCACGTCTCAATATTATCCGGCTCGATCGCCTCAACTGCCACTCATTCCAATTCCTCTACCCTTTGAAGACGACGGATGGGAGATAACGTCTTTCCACGAAAGGAAATTTACCAAAATTAAAGAGATAGCATCACTCTTCCCCTCATCAGTGATTCGTCTCTCATACATTCCGAATCACAGTGCAAGTTCACGCTATACAGCAGAACAGAGAATTTCAGTTTGCAGCCGTAGACTGTACCAGGTTTTACGTGACCGATCTAACCTTCGAATTGAGACAAACTACTCATCTATTTCATCGGTAAACTCATCAAATTACCAGGGACCCTACGCCGAAAAGTCTTCGGTTATAATCGAAATTATGGCTGTTCAAAATGACTAACCCGCAGATCATTTATGTGATTATTATCGGTCTGGTTTCAGCAAGTTTTATGCTGGCCCTGGCCGACCGGCACATAAGCGGCCGGTATAAAGGTAACCTACGGGGGTTTCTGTGTGACCGCTCAAGATGTGATAGTTGTGAGAGGGTAATACCTTTTTACTACAATATACCAATCATAGGATATATAATCTCGGCAGGGCACTGCCCGCAATGTAAAGCACGCATTCCATTACGCTATCCTGTCTCCGAAATTTTAGGAGCTCTGCTGGCCCTCTTTTGTCTAAGGGAATTTGGTTTTAACAGCCAGTCCCTGACACTGTTTATTACATTTGCAGCCTCAGGTGCTATTGTTTACAGCGACATCAGGGTAATGACTATACCTGATTCACTGTTATGTGTTATTCTGTCTGCTGCTATCTTCAACATTGCTACCGCTGGGTTCTCAACAGACGCAATATATGGCATGCTGAGCGCAGGGGGAGCCTTTGCACTGTTTCTGCTTGTCTTTCCCGGATCATTCGGAGGAGGCGATCTGAAACTGGCCGCATTACTGGGCTATTTTACGGGATTCCAGTTCGTCATTGTAATGCTCGAAACTGCACTACTGACCGGAACTGTTGCGGGTGTGACATACTCACTAATAAGCAGAAAAGGGCTGCGAATCAAAATACCATTCGCCCCCTTTATTGTAGCTGGTTACTGGACCGCACAACTGTACGGCACAGAAATCATAATGATTTATCACAGAGCATTTTTACCATAAAAAAAGCAAGATTCGCACCTGCTAAATTACCTTAAAAGTGTCGAATACCTGTTTCCATTCGGTAAAAAGCCCCTTTTCTGTTACAAAACGGGAAATATCGGAATACGGAGTCAAATCGCTCAGAAAGTTATTAATTGTTATACCTTCAGGAGCAACAACACCATTATTAACAATAGCAACTTCATTTATTGATGCGCGATTATCCTGGTCATCCAGAGAGCAGTCACGCCTATCAATCAGAAATCCCGGAGCAACAAGATCGACTGGCACATGCAACTCCCGCGCCGAAGCTGCAATCATTACGCTACCGCAATGAGCCCTGAAATTATCATTCTCACACATGGCATCTGCCACCAGAATAACCCGAGACACCAATTTCTTCTGCATAAGATAATAGGCCTGAATATCGGGTATAACAACAGTATCTAATCCATTCTTTTTTAAATCATACGCCATTATCCGCGATCCGGAAAAATCGGGCCGAGTTTCACAACAGTACACTCGTACTTTCTTACCCTTCTTCGAGGCTTCCCTCAAGGCTGCTGTTATTAAACCACCACCTGGAGCGGCAAGCGAAGAGCCGGCTGCTGAAAATATCATTACCGATTCATCCGGCTCAAATGTCGAAGCAAGATTCGCGCTGATTGCCTCACAACTCTTCTGCAGTTCTGATAAAACTGCACTCGATTCATCTTTGAATTTTTTCGCAATGTCCTGAACAGAACCACCTTCTGCGAGTATCGTCCGCAGGCGAGCAAGGATAGATCGTGTCAAGGGATTCATAGCAGTAATCTTATCGAAGTAATCGACAACAAAATCAAGATGCTCTTTAAACTGCTCAGGTTTGAAATCAAGCGACTGTTCTGCAGTCAGGGCGCTTGACATAACCACAGCAAGAGCACGTGATACGGTTCCGGGAATTAACTTAGCCTCAACTGCAGCTCCTACTTCCCGAAAATTCTTGTAATTATGATAATAACTCTTATCAGGCAAAAGCTGTGCATTTAACACAGTTATTGCATCACCATTCCATTTTATTGCTTCCATCTGTATCCACTCTATATTTTTTAAGTCTCAGATAGTTACCCGGCGAACGCCACTCGACCTCATCCATATGGATTTTGATTATCAGAATACCGCGACCGCTTTTTTTAAAAAAGTTCTCCGGATCTTTAGGATCGGGTAGTGAACTGAAATTAAAACCGGGTCCATCATCAATTATTACATATTCTACGAACTCATTTGTCAATTCATATTGAACTTTAACACGTCTTTCTTTATACGGAGAGATATCCATACGCCGTTCGACCTCTTCATTGAACTCACGTACACCCCCGTCGTTCTCCCTCAGGTCGGATGAAACCTCAAGATTTCCATGGTAAATGGCATTTGACATTGCCTCACGCAGCGCCAGCAGAATATTTTCAGTATCAGACTTATTACAGAGGCCTATACCGGATAAATTCTTCGTCAACTCGAAAGCCAGCAAATTGGCAAGTTCTGGATCATTAGGTATTAAAAACTCCCGTTTTTCATAGACAGAAAATCGACCCAGGTTTACATATTTACGCTCTTCCTCGCGTACCTTAAGCACATGTCGTATTATAGACGCAACCTGGTTTGCATCCACAGGTTTTTTGATAAAATCACAGGCTCCATAGCGAAGAGCCTTAACTGCATC
Source organism: Spirochaetota bacterium (assembly GCA_027858855.1). Taxonomy (GTDB): domain Bacteria; phylum Spirochaetota; class UBA4802; order UBA4802; family JAFGJZ01; genus JAFGRW01. Next base: position 27,930 of record JAQIBV010000056.1, read on the forward strand.
CTCAACATTTCCGTGTCCTGTTAAAAGCACAGGCACCGGAGAATCGAGCGAACTGATATGTCTCAGCAGTTCGATACCATCCATTTTACGGAGCTTTATATCGGTTATTAGAAAATCTACCGGTTCGACCGCATTTTTAAGTAAATAGAGTGCATCCTCGCCCTTATCAAGAGAGATGACCTTATAGCCAAATTTAGCGAGCTTTTTTCGTAGCGTATACCGGACGATCTCTTCATCATCAACAATTACAATTGTATGATTTTTACCGACACCAGCAGACTCGTTATTCATTGTTATCATCCATAAGTTTTTTTGATTCCAGAATATGCTCCATCTTATCTTTTTTGGTTTTCAGGTACTGCCAGTTATCACTACCCGGTTCAATTTCAATCGAAACCCTCTCGGTAATTTTCAAACCATACCCCTCAAGACCAATTATTTTTTTAGGATTATTGCTCAACAACCGTATTGTAGAGATACCAAGATCGGCAAGAATCTGGGCACCAATTCCATAGTCTCGTAAATCAGGCGGAAATCCCAGTTTTACGTTCGCTTCGACGGTATCAAAGCCGTGCTCCTGAAGGTGATAGGCTTTAAGCTTGTTCTCGATACCTATTCCACGCCCTTCCTGGCGCATATACAGAATTACACCACGCCCCTCCTTCTCAACAAGTTCCATTGCACGATGCAACTGAGACCCGCAATCACACCTGCGTGACGCGAAGACATCACCCGTAAGGCACTCTGAATGAACCCGTACAAGAATATTGTCCACTTCCTGAACATCTCCCTTTACTAATGCCAAATGGATATGCGGCTCTACACTTGAGCCATAGGCGTGAATTATAAAATCTCCATAATCAGTTGGTAGCGTAGCTTCCGAAATATGACGCACCAGCTTTTCATATTTCCGACGATACTTAATAAGCTCAACAATACTTATAAGTTTCATATCGTATTTTTCAGCAAGTAATGCAATGTCATCACGACGTGCCATCGTGCCATCATCTTTTAATATTTCACAAATCACGGCTGCCGGCTTGCAACCAGCCAGTCGTGCAAGATCGACACTCGCTTCAGTATGACCACTTCTATGAAGAACGCCGCCATCTGCCGCTACAAGAGGAAAAACATGCCCCGGTTGATTAAAATCATCAATAGTAGCACCCTCTTTTATAAGCGCCTTTACGGTTGCACTCCTGTCAGCTGCCGAAATGCCTGTCGTTGTTGATAGTTTCGCATCAACCGATATTGTATAGGCAGTTTTAAATTTATCACTATTCTCGGGGCACATCATTTTAAGCCCTACAGATTGTGTTATTGAAGAATCGAGAGGCGTACAGACAAGACCACGACCATTTGTAATCATGAAATTTATTGCTTCTGGAGTACAATAGTCGGCGGCGATGACAAAGTCTCCCTCATTCTCACGCTCCTCATCATCGACAACAATTACGATCTTTCCCTGCTTAATATCTTCTATGGCTTCCTGAACAGTATTAAATTTCATTATTTTCCTTCCTGCTTAAGACTAATTATCACATTCTTTAAAAAACCCGCCCAAATCGCTCAATTAACTAAACCGGACAGACGGTATTTATCATGCTCAAAAAATATATATTCACGATTTAATCTGACAGTGATAAGTCAAGCTTTTACTTTTCAAACTCTAATGCAAAACTACAGAGTTCAAAAAAACGCTAATGCCGAAACGCAAGCTGTTGCCATGTTGAAGATGCCTGCAACCTTTAAACCTATATAAAGAATTTGGCAATCAAACATTTCCAAAAATGAAACTTTCCCGAGTTCCATCATGTTTTTACAACTATAACAAAAAAGTGATTTACAAATCATTTTAATTTTGCTATTTTATAGTTGTGGATTTTTAATGCCTGCTCTTAATTCTAAACAACAACGCACAAGAGAGAAACTTTGATGAAAAAAACTGATTCAGCAATCTTTTCAAAGAAAAAAGCTCTTATCGGAATTGCGTCTATCCTGACAATACTCTTTTCTCTCTTATATGCATCGCTTGGCACCTATTTTTACAACAAAACCTACGACTTCATGGTAAAAACCGTAGGCGGAAAAATTCACACCCCTCATGAAGATGTTGTTCTTTTATTAATTGATCAGACATCAATAATCTGGGGCGAAGAACTGCAACTGGGGCGCTGGCCCTGGCCTCGCAATATTTATAGTGACATAATCACCTACATCAACGAAGTCAACCCTCCCAAAGCGATATTCTTTGATATAATGCTTTCAGCACGGGACACTTCAGACATGTCCAATGATACACTCCTTGCCGAAACCATTGCCTGGAACCAGAATGTCTTTCACAATGTATTTTTCAGTGATAATGACGAACTTCAGTCTGGAATGAAAATGCCTGAAGATGTTGCACAACACTACTCGATAGAGATAAAAAACGCCACCGCTGAACTTTTTAGTGGGGATAATTACAACGAAGTTGAATTACCGCTGCCCTGCCTACGAGCCGATGTAGACTGCAATACAAGGCAGTCAGACGAAATTAAAGAGAAACCAACAGCCATGGGTATATCCATTGTTACAACTGTTTTCCCCGACCCGGATGGTATATATCGAAGATCAAAACCTGTTTCAAAATATGGAGACAAATACTATCCTTCAATGGCACTCTCCGCTATTCTTGCTTATCAGAACCTTCCCAACCAGATTCAATACACAGATAACAATACACTGATTGTCGGTGACTATAACATACCTTTAGGCTCTGAAGGAAATTATCTGATAAACTACCATGCGGATGAACGTATACAAAACTACTCCATGAGCTGGTTACTCGACTCGGCAATAGATTATTACGGCGGGAGTACAAATGAGATAAAACTGCCGCCGGGTTCATTCAAAGATAAAATTGTTATCATAGGGGTTTCAGCTCCCGCAGGGCAGGATCTTAAAAACACCCCTGTATCTCAAAACACACCTGGGCCTGAAATACAGGCGAATATGATCTCTAACATTCTGCAGGGCAACCATATTATACGAAGCTCAGGCGCAAATGCCTTCATAACCTCTCTGATATTAATGTTAATCACCGTATTCATCGTTGTCTATTCATCCAACCCCTTGGTTAAAATTGCATCAAATATTGTGATTTATTCGGTGTACGGGCTTGTCACCGCACTTATCTTCCACAAAACCAACTACCTAATGCATACTTTTTTCGGACTGACAACAGGAATCATCGCGACAACAGGGTCGTATATGTTTCTTAGTGTAACCGAAGGTGCCGAACGCCGACGCTACAGTAAAATTCTAAGCAGCATGATCGACCCTACAATCGTTAATGAAGCACTCAACGACCTCGAAGCCCTTAAAAAAGGGGGAGAAAAACGTATTACTGCCTTCTTCTCAGATGTTGCCTCTTTCTCTACAATAAGCGAAAAACTTACCAGTGGCGAACTGGCAGCACTGTTAAACGAGTACCTTTCTGCAATGACAGGAATTCTCAAGAACAACCACGGAACCCTTGATAAGTATATTGGTGATGCCATAGTCGGCATTTTCGGTGCGCCAGTTACTTATAAAGAAACTGCAATCAATGCATGCAGAGCCTCAATACAGATGCATCAGGAGCTAAAGCTGTTACACGAAAAATGGATACGCGACCACTCCTACTGTGAAGAGGCGCGGTCTATGCAGTTTCGTATCGGCCTGAACACCGGCATTGCAAAGGTTGGTTTCATGGGAACAAACGAACTTGCATCATACACTATGATGGGCGACACCGTTAACCTTGCAGCCCGACTCGAAAGTGCTGGAAAAGACTATGGCGTAAATACACTGATCAGCCAATACACCTACAAAGAGGTCAAAAAGGAGATGGTCACTCGTCTTCTGGACAAAGTACGTGTTAAGGGAAAGGAAAAACCGGTTTCAATTTATGAACTTATTGGAGAACAGGGGGCGGTTCCCCAGGAGACCCTCGACTTTGTTGCCTTATATGAAGAAGGGTTTAACCTGTACCAGAATCGACAATGGCTTAGAGCGGCAAAGACCTTTACACGGGCAAAAAAAATGACCAACAATACCGACAAAGCCTGTGCGCTGCTGATTGCCCGCTGTTCATACTACCATAAACGAACTCCACCGCCTGCATGGGACGGAGTATTTACACGAACACACAAATAGGAGGTTTTTATGAAAACCAAACTTATTCTAACACTAATGATTCTGACTACTCTGCCACTTTTTGCAGAATCCGCCTACATTTCATCTCTCAGGGGTACTCTCTATTCTAATCCAAGCCTGGGTTCTAAAAAAATCACAACCGTAAAACGGGGTACAGAGATTCAGATTTCGAAAAAAGAGGGAGCCTGGCTTTATGTGTCACACAACTCTCTTAAAGGTTGGATTCCAAAATCCAATACGGTTAAAACCATGCCAAAGGGCAAGGTTTCAATCCTGGGTAATGCCAGCCGTACATCACGGATGAAGGCGCGAGAACGAGCCTCCTCTGATGTTACAGCAGCTTCAGCTCGCGGCTTCATGCAGTCTGAAACTGTAGCAGGCAGAAACCGACCAAACAGCGAATCGCTCAAGTTTGACCCAAGAGATATTGAAAAAATGGAAAACCTTGTTATTCCTGAAGAGGAGCTTCTTTCATTTCTTGAAGCAGGTGGACTGGGCAGATAGCCACTAAGTTCGCTTCATACAACTGACTCTGCGTTTTCTTCTATTATAATTTTAGCATCCTTACGGGAAGCCAGTAGATGCTAAAAGCTCTTGACTTTTTTATCCAAACCCGTATTTAGAAAGAAAATAATCAGTGTTAAAGAGCCCATTACGGTTGCCAATAAACTTATGATTATTTTAAGGAAAAAATCATGCGAAAATATATAATTTCAGTAATACTCCTGACCCTTCTTTTCTCATGTTCGGGGGGCGAAAACGTCAGAAAAAGTGAAGCTAAACAAAAAGAGCAGGTCATGCAAGAGTTACTGTATGGGCGCCTGCTTTCCAGGAAGATCCTTTCACGATATAAAGTATACGATAATCAGGAAGCAACTATTTACGTAACAAAGGTTGGCCGAAGCGTAGCGCTTTTTGCTGGGCGCAGCGAATTGACATACTACTTTTCTATTCTGGATAGTGACTCAATTAATGCCTTTGCCGCACCGGGAGGCTACATCTTTATCACTCTTGGATCACTGAAATCCATGAAAAACGAGGCCGAACTGGCAGCCATCCTGTCTCACGAGATCGGTCATGTGAACAATCGACACATTATGAGACAGATACCACCGCCAAGAAACCAGAATTTCGCAGATACTATCGCTGCCGTGCTAGTCGCACAAGGAACCGTTGTCTCCTCTGCAATGAATGAAACGGTTAATAGAGCATCAAAGCTTCTTTTCGAAGATGGTTATAAAATTGAAGATGAATATGAAGCTGATCGTTCAGCCGTAACCTATCTGATTCAGACCGGGTATGAGCATACAGCCCTAACCGAATTCATGAAAAGAATCGATATCATCAAATCGGAAAATAGCTCAATTGAAGTGTATCACACCCACCCACCGACGAATGACAGAGTTTCTAAGATTAACGAGTACATAATCGCACAGAACGCCACTTCAATAAATGGAAAACTGGTCGAGAAGCGATTTCAGAATTTTATCAGAACGATAAACTAACAGAGGCTAAATATGAAAAAAATACGCATCTTTACACTTGTTATTACCTTTTTATGCTTCGGTAGCCATCTTTTTGCAGACGGACTCTCGACCTCGGACTTTAACCATATAAACGACCTGATCGGTGGAAGAGCAATTGGACTGGGAGGAGCCTACTGCGCAATATCTGACGACCCAGCCGGCGCCTACTACAATCCGGCTGGACTGGTATATGCCATTAATAATCAAATATCTCTTTCTGTAAACAGCTACAAAAGCCGACAATCCGAATTTAAGAAAGTTATTGGAGACAATGACTACTCTCAGGAAGTCTCTTCTTTTTATCCCAGTTTTTTCGGAGTTGCTCAAAGCTTCGGCTCAGTCAAGATAGGTTTTACCTTTGTTAATATCAATAATGAAATCCTGGATCAGGACTCCCATTTCAATGACCTGACCTACACCATCAACGAAACAAAGGCCCCTGCAACATTCACCATGAATTATAACATTACAGAAAACACTCTTCTTGGCGGTCCATCTGTTGCCTTCTTCGCAATGGACAATTTATCATTCGGACTAACACTCTATGCAATGAAACGATCAAAGCAGGAAATAGCTTTCCAGATGGTCACCTTCGAGTATAATGGAGCCCAATACTATTCAATAACCAACACCTACATTACCGAAGATATTTATGCCCTTAAACCGGTTTTAGGAACCCAGTACATGCCCAATAAATTCTTCGCGCTTGGTTTAAGTGTTATGCCGGGCTTTGTATTAAGCCACAAAAAAGATGTTCAGGTTTTTGACAAGAGTGTAGATGCTGGCATCGATATGAACGAAACGGATGGTGAAGGAAATCCCCTTGCAAATTTGAACAAAGCAAGTAAAGACTACAGCGACTCTTCCCTACCCACGCAAATCCGTCTGGGAGTCGCCTACTATCCATCAAACCGTTTCTTACTGACTGCTGACCTGATTGCTCATGTTGGTTCTAAAAATCTGCAGAACGATATGGAAAGCACTCTTAATATTGCAATCGGTGCCGAGTACTACCTAACCGACTCCTTCCCTTTCAGATTTGGTATCTTCACAAACTTTGCAAATACACCGGAAATTGACGACTCGAAAACAGGACAAGAAGCTCACGTAAATCTTCTGGGATTCTCATCGAGTATAAGCTGGCAAACAAGAAACTCATCAATAACACTGGCCGGCTTTTATCAGACTTCTGACCTTTTCGGATGGTCACCACTAGGAGATGGCGAAGCTCAGGTCTACTCTGGTCAGGCCTCTGTTCAAGAGATGCAGATGTCCCTCTACTCTATTTCCTTAACCGGTTCCGCAAAATATTAATTATCTAATCATGCAGATGACTATTTAATGATCATCTGCATGATTTTAACTCTTTAAAAATATGCAAATTCCAGTTAACAATGCAGATTTTCACAATACTTTCACCAAAGCAAAACCTCTTTTTTTTTCAGCATTTCTATTCGAATTATTTTCAAATTGATTGTTAATTGTTGACCGTCCAGCCGTTTTTTTCTGTACGAAATATATTTAACCCCTAATATTGGATAAATTTTATCTTCTAGGAGAAAGCCATGTCCGGATTCGGAGATCTGAGTGTAACACTTGCCATTTTGTTCACACTGCTATCGCTATTACTATGTGTCATTTATGGTGTTGTAAAATGGAATCAAGGTGGAGAAATCACACCCGATGAAGCAGATAAGGAAAAACATTGGGACGAAGAAGAGGACCATATTAACACCGAACTGGATGTGAAAGGCGGTAACGAATGAACTACACTGTTTTATCAATCATAATACTATTATATCTTTCAGTAATGGCCTATTTAGGATACCGGGGCTACAGCAGTAACAAGTCATCATCCGACTACATGCTCGCTGGAAGAAACACACACCCCTTTATTATGGCAATGTCGTATGGTGCCACGTTCATTTCAACATCGGCAATTGTCGGCTTTGGTGGAGTGGCATCGCTGTATGGCATGAGCCTGATGTGGCTCTGTTTTGCGAATATATTCATTGGAATATTCATAGCCTTTGTAGTTTACGGCAAACGCACACGGCGAATGGGTCTTAACCTGGACGCACATACCTTTCCCGAATTAATGGGACGTCGCTTTGATTCACGCTTTATTCAGGTTTTTGCAGGACTGATGATATTTCTATTTATGCCACTATACGCAGCGGCGGTTCTTATAGGGGCTGCACGAATTATCGAAAGTTTTCTTGGAGTACCCTACGAGTTGTCGGTACTGGTCTTCTCTGTTCTAGTTGGAGCCTACGTTATCCTGGGCGGACTTCGCAGTGTTATGTACTCAGATGCCGTTCAGGGAACTTTAATCTTTGCAGGAATGCTGACACTGCTGATCTTCAGCTATGTGCAGCTAGGTGGAGTTTTTACTGCTCACTCGTCACTAACAGCCATGGCCGACGCTATTCCTGATAACATACGGAACCTTGGTGTGACAAGCTGGACTTCAGGGCCGGTGACCAATTCACCACTATGGTGGGTCATATTCTCATCTTTAGTACTTGGTGTGGGAATCGGAGTTCTTTCACAGCCGCAACTTGTTGTGCGTTTTATGACCGTAAAGTCTGACAAAGAACTGAACCGGGCTGTTGCCATTGGAGCCGTTTTTATTTTTGTGACAGTGGGAACAACCTATCTGATAGGACCACTTTCGAATGTAGTATTTTTTGAAAAATACGGACAAATTGCTTTTGAAATAGCCGGCAAAAACCTTGACCGGGTCATTCCAGTTTTTATTGGAGAGACAATGCCTGTCTGGTTTGTGTATCTTTTTATGATGGTAATTCTTTCAGCAGCCATGTCGACATTGAGTTCTCAGTATCATGCCATTGGAACATCCATCAGCAGAGATATTCTTGAATATGGCCTATTTAAGAAGAGAGGCCTGCGTGAAAATACTGTTGTCCTTATGACTCGGCTCGGCATACTGATTTCTCTCATAATTACAATCATACTATCTCTTGAGCTGGGCGCCGGAATAATTGCCCGTGCAACGGCTATTTTCTTTGGACTCATGGCCTCATGTTTCCTTTCTCCCTACACCCTGCTCCTTTTCTGGAAAAAAATTACAGTGAAAGGTGCAATAAGCGGAATATTGGGAGGTTTTTTTGTTTCGTTATTCGCCTTTCTGTTTTTGCATGGCAAAGAGGCCGCTATTTTCGGTCTGAGCAAAGCACTATTTGGAACTGAAACCCTTCTACCCGGAATCTGGGCAGTAGTCGATCCAATAGTTTTTGCCCTTCCGGTTTCGGCCCTGCTCACATTTGCAGTGAGCCTTGTGACACGTGTTGAAAACCACCCAACCGTAACGAAAGCATTTAAAGGAATAACAGAGGAGAACTAACAATGGAAACCTACGCACTACTGGGTGACGAGGCGATTGCACTCGGCGCAGTTGACGCGGGAATCTCGGCAGCATACGGCTATCCGGGCACCCCGTCTACAGAAATAATGGAGTACCTGCAGCACATCAACAAAGAGACAGGGAAACCCCTAGCTCGCTGGAGCGCCAACGAGAAGACTGCTTACGAAGAGGCTCTTGGCACCTCTTTCTATGGAAAACGCGTTCTGGTTACAATGAAACATGTTGGACTTAATGTTGCTGCCGATGCATTCATGAACTCGGCGCTTCTTGATATACGTGGCGGACTGGTTCTGGCAATTGCTGATGACCCTGGCATGCACTCTTCACAGAACGAACAGGATAGCCGCTACTACGCAGATTTTGCCCACATCCCCTGCTTTGAACCTTTTAACCAGCAAGAAGCCTACGATGTAATGTCCGAGGCCTTCGAACTCTCGGAAAAATTACATGTACCTGTAATGATTCGCCTTGTAACACGCCTGTCTCACTCACGGGCTGCGATAAAGACTTCACCTCGAAAGCCAGAAAACCCCGGAATAAAGGCTCCCGATGTTAAACAGTGGATGTTGCTTCCGGCACTTGCAAGGAAACAGTGGCATCAGCTATTAGGCAAAGATGTTCAAATGAAGCAGTTCTCTGAAACGAGCTCTTGGAATAGTTTGGAGCTTAACAGCAAATCGGTGGGTGTCATAACATCGGGTCTTGGAAAGAACTATTTTTTAGAAAACTCTTCGGAATATACTGAAAACTACAGCCACCTGCACATCGGATGCTACCCCCTTCCGACCGACAGGATCAACAAGCTGGCATCACACTGTGAAACCCTGATTGTCGTAGAAGAGGGAGAACCCCTGATAGAAAAACAACTTCGTGGAATACTTCCACAATCAACAAATATTAAGGGTAAACTTTCGGGTGATATTCCGCGTGAAGGCGAACTGACCCCCGACACCATTAGATCCGTATTTGGACTATCTCCGAAAGAGCAGATTACCTTCGACAGCTCGGAACTTCCTGGACGGCCACCACAATTATGCAAGGGCTGTCCTCACGACGACACCTACAAATTTATAAAAGAGGTCGTTTCAGAGCTTTCTGAAAGCGCAGTAATGTCGGATATCGGCTGCTATGCCCTTGGAGCACTACCTCCGCTTCAGGTACCCGAAACTATTGTCTGTATGGGGGCATCCATCACAATGGCGAAGGGAGCTGCAGAAGCTGGCATGGATAATGTTATGGCCGTTCTTGGAGACAGTACTTTTTTCCATTCAGGACTAACCGGCCTGGTAGACTGTGTAGCCGACAACGCATCCGTTACAATTCTTGTGCTGGATAACTCAACTGTTGGAATGACAGGTGGCCAGGAGACTATACTACCATCGGACAGAATTAAACAGATCGCACTGGGTATTGGTGTACACCCAGATCATATCCATGTAATAGATGCACACAAAAAAGATCATGAGCAGAATGTACAGCTTTTAAAAGATGAACTTGCCTACAAAGGTGTATCACTTATTATTCCGGTACGAGAATGTATTGAATACTTCCGCAAGAAAAAACGTACTGAAAAAAAGGAGAACTAAGATGAAATACGATATAATTCTTTGCGGTGTCGGTGGGCAAGGTGTTCTCTCCGTTGCTGCCGCTATTGCAACTGCAGCGGGAATAGAAGATCTGCATGTGCGCCAATCAGAAGTTCATGGCATGGCACAACGAGGCGGTGCCGTTTTATCACATCTGCGAATCTCGGACAGTGAAATATACAGCGACCTCGTCCCCCAAGGCAGCGCTGACATGGTGCTAAGCATGGAACCACTTGAATCTCTCCGCTATATTTCGTTTCTGAAGCCAGAGGGAGTCTTAATCAGCGCCCAGGAACCTTTTATTAATATCAGCAACTATCCTGAACTCTCGTCTATACACGACCAGATATCTAAAATTGACAATTCTGTTCTTGTGAATACAGAGAAAATTGCAAAAGCGGCTCAAAATCCAAGAGCTGCTAACATGGCAATAGTAGGTGCCGCTGGTAAATATCTTCCTGTAAAAATGGAATCACTGCACAAGGCTGTTAGTATTCTTTTTAAGAACAAGGGGGAGGACATAGTTAAGAAAAATCTATCAGCAATAGACTTAGGCGGAGCAATATGATTTCATGCTATAGTGACTCAGAAATACAGATGTTTGACCATGAAACTCTTCGCGCGTTACAACTGATACGTTTTAAGAAAATAGTTTCACAGGCATTAAAAACTGAATTTTACCGAACAAAACTGGGTAGTGTCGGAATTAAACACTCCTCCGACATTACCAGCATTAACGACATACAGAAAATTCCGTTTACAACAAAAGAAGATCTTCGCGACACCTATCCCTACGGTCTTCTTGCCGCCGACAAAGACGATGTTGTTAGAATGCATGCATCAAGCGGAACCACCGGTAAGCCCACCGTTATTTACCAGACACAAAGCGACCTGGACAACTGGACAAATCTGACTGTCCGGTCGCTCATAGCTACGGGCTGTTCGCACAAAGATGTCTTTCAGAACATGATGACCTACGGTCTTTTTACCGGGGGAATCGGTCTGCATTATGGAGCCGAAAAACTGGGAATGTTTGTTATTCCGGCTTCCAGTGGAAACACCAAACGACAGTTTATGCTGATGAAAGATTTTCAAACTACGGTTGTTCACGCAACCCCCAGCTATATGCTGCACCTCTTTTCAGAAATAGAGCCACTAGGTTTTGATCTTAAAGACTTCAAGATAAAAAAAGCAATGATTGGTGCCGAACCTCATTCAGAGGAGATTCGCCGAAAAATTGAGGAGTGCTTCGGCATTGATGCTTATAACTCATACGGATTATCTGAAATGAATGGCCCCAGTGTTGCCTTTGAATGTGAACATAAAAATGGTATGCACCTTTGGGAAGATTCATATATTTTGGAAATTGTAGATAAGAATAATCTGACACCACTTGAAGATGGAAATCTGGGTGAACTGGTCTTGACCAATCTTATCAGAGAGTCTACACCGATTATCCGTTACCGAACGCGCGATTTAACAAAAGTTATACCTGGTGACTGCCCCTGTGGACGAACAGCTCGACGCATCGACCGGATCTTCGGGCGCACTGACGACATGCTTATAATTAACGGTGTAAACGTCTTTCCTTCTCAAATTGAAGAGGTCATAATGAAAATGCCTTCTATCGGAAACAACTACCGTATTGTAATACGAAAGAAAGGGATTCTGGATCAACTAATTATCGAAACAGAGGTAAACAGCGAAATCATTATCGATGACACACGAAAACTGTATGCCCTTCGTGACCGCATTAAGGAAGAGCTGCGTGCATCAATCACAATTTCACCTCAAATCGAATTTCACGAACCCGGCCGGCTTCCTGTTCAACAGGGAAAAGCTATTCGCGTAGTAGATGAACGGTAAGCCGAACAAGGTCATTATACCCGGTAACAGACAATGTAATGATTAGTATAACTAACATCTAAACAAAGAACTTGTTTATAACCCAGGTACAGATGATACATAAAAACATGGACGCCTTTATTATTACACCTCAACTGATTTTATATTTTTTTCCAGTTTACGGTTTCTTTGGGTGGATAGGAGAGGTAATATACCGCTCGGTAACAAGGCGCCACTTGACCAACCCGGGGCTATTGACCGGCCCGGTGTTGCCACTCTATGGAACAGCAACAATAGTTATAATCTATATTTCTTCACTATTTCCTGTAAACAATCCAGTATTTGATTTTATATTTTTCGCCATATTCTGCTCAATTATAGAATACCTGGCGGCCACTTTAGCAGAGAATTATTTCAAAGTACGACTGTGGGAATACGACGACTATAAGTTCAACCTGAAGGGAAGAATTTGCCTGCGATTTGCATTCTACTGGGGGCTCTATGCCCTGCTTTTCCTCTACATCATTCACCCCTTTACATATAAGCTGTTCAAAACAATAAAAAACAGTGTTCCCCATGACAAAGCAAGCTCTATTACTTTCATACTGATTGCAATTAATTCTATTATTATTATTGATTTCATGATTTCAGCAAAAACCATGAAAAGGTTTGTCATTACACTCAACAAATTCATTGAAGACTACGTCTCGCTTGAAAATGAGCAGATACAACAATACTTTTACAAAATGCGTAAACCTTTAAGGTCTTTCAAGGCAATCAGGAAATATGCAGATTATGAGATCAGAAAACGACTGAATAAAAACTTCACTGAGCAACTGAATGGAATAAAAAAATTAATGAATGGAAAACTTTTTTCTCTAAAAGCTAGCGAAAAAGAGTTTAAGGAAATATCTGAAGAAATTATAAGTAATCTGGAATATATGAAACTCGCAGACTTTCTTCATCATGACGCATCTATACTCGACCACTCACTCAAGGTCGCATATGCCTCTTACAAAATTTCTAAATTTATGGGGCTGGACTACATATCAACCACTAGAGGGGCGCTTCTTCATGACTTTTTTCTTTATGATTGGCGCTCTTTAGAAGGCAGGCCATACAAAGGACGATGGCATGGATTCAAACATCCAAAAGTAGCACTTGCCAATGCAGAAAAGCAATTCAAACTGAATAAAATTGAAAAAGATATAATCCTAAAACATATGTGGCCTCTGACAATCTTCCTGCCAAAATATCGGGAATCAATTTTAGTCTCAGCTGTTGATAAGTATATATCTTCTATCGAAACAGTCAAAGCAATGAAAAAATAGCAGTCGAGTTGTCTATGCAGGCAACCCGACTTGAAACAAGCTCTAAAGCTTGTTTATTGAGGCTTTCACCAGCTCGATCTTAATATAAGAATCATCAAGAAGCTGAAAAAATTTAGAAAAATCACCCTTTGCAGAAATCTCTGAAGAGTCCGTTTGGAGTGATGCAATCAGTTTAATATTATTGCTGTATAAATAGAGATCAACAGGCCCCTTATCTGTTTCAACGCGGACAACAACAGCAAACTTGTAATCTACATTCATCGACTCAATAATATTAACAACCTTTGCCCTAGGAACGACAACAATCTTCTTATCCAACTCTTTTTTCATTAACTGCCGCTGAGCCGGATTTGACATTTTATCCATACGATTCTTGTAGATTATAGCCTGATCTACAGTTATCTCGCTCTTAAAAAAACCCTGCACAGTAGCACAACCTGAAATAGAAAAAAGCAGAACCGCACAAACAATCATATAACTTCTTCTCATAACAACCTCTTAATTTATAGTATTAATAAACTCATATATAGACTATAATGCCTAATAGTGAAAATCCAATTTTCAATCGCCCTTACCTGTAAGTTAACTTATTTTTTTGCCGGTAACAACAAAATGAAGCAAACGGTATAACTTTCCCGAAAAGCCATAAGCCGCTGATCCGGTACGGGTAAAGATCGATACAGTTGAAAATAGTCCATTAACCGTGCGAATTAAAGAATTATCAAATGATATTTTTTGCTTATCACTCGATACCGTATGTATTTTTAAAACATTCTCACCCCGATGTTCTGTTAAACCGGTCAAATGGGCTTCAGGATATCTCTTTTTAAGATCAGCTACTCTTTTTAAGGCTTTCTGTATCAGTTTCATACGATAATCGTATTGCAAGGCTCCTGTTGGACAGTTTGTAACACAGGCAGGTGTCGAGGAATAATTTACAGAGCAACCATCACATTTATATGCGATACCCTTCTGTAAAAACCCACGGGAATCTGCGCGATGGACTTTAACTGCGCCATAAGGGCACGCCATTGTGCAGGCTCCACATCCGATACATGTATCATAATCGGTAACAACCCAGCCCGACTGATACGAAATAGCCTTAACCGGACAGCTTTTCACACAGTAGGCATCGCTACAGTGGTGACACAGTTCAGGGCTTATGCTCCAGCTTTCAGAATCTGAAGAAGAACGTACAACAAGCCAGTTCTGTGGACGAAAATCTTCAACTGTAGATCGATCTCCATCAGTTTTATTCGCCCCACCACTAAGCGGCAGTGAATTCCAGGACTTACAGCTGAAATAACAGCTATTACATCCACAACACCTGGACGAATCAATCAGAATCGATTTTTCACCTGCCACGGCTCGCCTCCTTCTGAACTGAAACAACAACAGGGAACTTGGAGCGACCCTGCTTTATATCCTGACTGTATAAAAGCTCGCGTGAAGCTGACCCTGCAATTTTTACATACCTTTTATCGGCAATGCGATCTGTCACATATAACGGCAATCGAGTGAAGCCTTCAGCAGTTTTAACCGAAACATAATCCCCGTTCACAAAACCACCATCACGAGCAGCATCTTTGTGCATTAACAAAAAATCTTCGGGAAAATACTCACGGTAATATTTATACTTCTGCGCCATATCAGCCTCACCATAATCAGATCCGAAAAGCAAATATGATGATTCCTGAATTTCCGGCAAAACAGTTAACGAACCTAATGGAATCGGACCACTTTTCATTTTGCGGGCAAAAAGATAGGCAACCCCATCTTTATTAAAATAAAAAGGGCGACGACGGGCACGCTGACCTGTAATTGCAGCATTATCCTCGACAGCAACACTCTTCGCATGCCGAGGTTCCCCGTCTTTAAAAATAACGCCTGCATTGTTAAACAGAACCTGAGCTCCGGCAGGCCAACACCTATCTGTGTTGCGCAGGAGTGACTGCTGTGGTGCGGAATCCCTTTTTAGCAATGATTTCGAACCTATTAAATCGGCGTATAACCAGTTACCGCAGAAATAGGGCGGCTGGTGGAAATTTTCTTTTTTATTCTCACTATCTTCAGCAACTGTTTCTACTGTCTGTTCTCTGGAATATCCGGCCATCTCTTTCGCTACCGATTTGACTGATGAATAATTCCAAGCACACCTTACAATTGGTTCCGAGAACACGCCTCCCTTTAGTTTTTGAAGGGCAATCATTTTTTTCGCCACCCCCTGCAAAGCCAGGGCTATTCCCGGCAGACTCTTTTGACGCAACGAAAGACCTTTCTTTGCTATAAAACGTCTCTCTGAAGACACAAAATGCAGTGAAGCAGAAGGGAAAGCGGGAAGAGGAACAATTATTACAGTGGTATCTTTCGAGAATGAAGTTCCTCCAATATAACGACTGAAATCGCCTGGAAAAGTTTCAAACATTATTATCCACGATAATTTCTTTAACGCACTCTTTAATCTTTCACGTGGAACAGGCATATTAAACAGATCGGCTTCAAAGAGCGTGAGTCCCTTTATAGTACCGGCATCTATATCGTTAAGAAGCTGTGACCAATTATAACCCGAACTGGTTCTGGGGAGCATATCAAAAACAGCCTTTGCATCTTCATCAGGAAACCAGCAGTGCATTAGAGATTCGAAATAGCCCTTAAATCCGGTCCAGAAATGGCTAACGCTGAAGTCATTACTTTTATGGCTGTTATTCCTGATATATAAATCATAGTCGTTTTCCATTTTTTCGCTATCAGGCAGGGGAAGGTATCCGGGAAAACAATTCCACCCCCCTATCTGGTCACTGATACCCTGTTGGTTTGCACTGTTATTAATACCATACAGCCCTCCTCCGGCTATTCCAATGTTACCACACAGTAGCTGCATAACAGATACAGCCCTTACCCCTTGCGCGCCAGCAGATTCAGTCAACCCACCACCAAATAGAAAAGAACAGCTCTTAGCCGGACGCGAAGAGGCCGCAAGTTCTCCGGCAACATGCAGAAAAAGATCAGAACTGATACCTGTACGATTCATAACCCGATCAGGAGTATATTGTGAGTAATTGTTTTTTAGGATTTGAAATACACAATTACTACGTTTCAAATTATAATCAGTTTTGGGGTTACCCCGTTCATCTATAATATATGACCATGTCAGTGTATCATACTCTTTACCCTCTCCGCTAAAACCACTGAAGTTCCCATTACTATCAACTCGAAACGACTCATTTACAAGGAAAGGAGCATCGGTATTATCCCGCAGATACTCTTTGTCTATGCTGTCATTGTGCAGCAGATAACGAATGAGCCCACATAGCAGAACAAGGTCGGTACCGGGACGAATAGCCAGGTGAATATCTGCTATTTTTGCTGTTTCACTCAAAACCGGGTCAATAACAACCAGCAGGGCGCCCCGTTTTCGAGCCTCGGTTATTGCGACAAGCTGCATGGGGCTTGTGCGAACCGGGTTTGATCCGATTACAACTATCAAATCACTGTTCTTAATATCATAATGGGGATTAGTCTGTGCCGCTATTCCATAGGTTGCCCTCAACGCAGTAGCTGCCGCCTCATGCTTGATGAGAGCCTCTGTTCCTACTCGGGTTAAGCCTGCAACACGGCTGAACTTATTAATAACATATGCATCTTCACATGAAACAGAGTCTCCGACAACAACGGCAATTGATTCGCAATTATTTGCTTTTAAACCAGAACGGTCTATTGCGAAAGATTCTTCTCGAGTAGCATGTATCAGTTCGGCACATTCTCCCAAAAGTGTGCTGTAACTTCTATTTTCAAAACCATTTGAATCGGCATATCTGATTACGCCAAGTTCCCGCAACGATTTCTGATTTGCCAGAAATGGAATCATATGAGCCTTCGGGCAAAGCCTGCCACCACTTTCAAATGAGCTCTTTTCAGCTTCTACAGCTGTGATAACAGAATCCCGGTAATGTATAATAAGGGCACAATTAAGACCGCAAAAGGGGCAAAAGCCACGCTGCGAACTGCTTTTTCGTTTAAAAAAGGGAATGCAGCTAACATAGTCGAAGATGGCAAGACCGCCGGTGGCAGCTACTCCGCATATTGCAGTGGCTATTTTTAGAAAATTCCTACGGGTAACCTGCATCTTTCCTCCGGTAACAGGGGTACAGTGTATGCATAAAGAAAACTGCGTCAACCCACTTTAGGCTCCGCAAAATTCATTTCAACATAAATTTCACTTAGACATTTCAGAAAAAAATCGATTGAGAGTCTATAACCGTCTCAATCATCAATTTCTTGTTTTTAAAAGTTTGCTGGTATAAAACTATGACGACCCTATAATTTAAGGTCGTGCTTAAGACGAGGAGTCGCCGGCTAAAATAGCCGGCCATGATTGCAGGGCATTCACTTTGTGAGGTAGTGAGACAGGTCTGTAGCAATTCGCGAAATCGCGAAATCGATGTAACTCTCATCAGAAATGAGCTGTTTGTACTTATCAACACGTGCTGCACCGTGTTCTACACCTAAACCTGACTCAATCTCACGTCCCTCCTTGAGCATGAGATTTTCCATGACGAAACTCCTTTTTCGGCATCCTGTTCCTCCTTGAACAGGGAGATCATACCTAATAAAAAGTTCGGGCAAAATGCCAAATTTAATTAACATTTCTTTCATTTGTAATGAAAAAAATGCACTTATTTAATGATATAGTAAATATTGGGAAAGTCAACTATATATGTCTCATTAGATGGGTAATATACCTACTAAACAGGGGTTTGACACCTTTCAGCGCATAATATCCTTGTGCCAGCTCAATTCACCACAATCAATCGCTATCAGATCAAAACGGCACTCAATTTCGTTATTTGGAGGGTACACAAAGGCAAGATATGATTCGGCACATTTACGTATCCGTTTCAGCTTGGTCGGTCGTATTGAATAGAGAGCGCCACCCATACTATCGCTGTATCGGGACCGTACCTCAACAAACAGAAGCAGTTTATCTTTCTGGGCGATGATATCAATTTCTGCATAACGACCAAAACGGTAATTTCTAGTTATTATTGAAAAACCCTGCTCTTTTAAAAAAAGCTCGGCGCGATCTTCCCCTTGGTCGCCTTTTCCATGACGATCATCCATTAAAAGAGCTCTGAAAGGTTTATACCAGCCTTATACTCATCAATCGTCTGTGTAATAAAAAGATCGAATTCCTCAACCAGATTAACTATTTCAACACCTTTAACCCGCTGACCACTTTCATCCCGTACCATCTTTACAATGGGGCGCAAGGGATTATTCTTAATGGTTCCGATAACAACGCCAATCTTCTTGTTATTCAGCTCTACCAACGAACCAATCGGGTACACTGAAAGAATAGAGATAAACACACGTAAAATGACCGGATCAAACTTTCGGGCACCAGTTGCCACAAGCTGCTTCATAGCTGTATAGTAGAAGTGACGTGGGCGATAGCTCTTCTTCTCGACCATAGCCTCATAGTTATCAGCAACCGAAGCTATACGCGCAGCCTCCATAATCTCGATGCCCTTAATATGCTTAGGATAACCGGCACCATTAAACTGTTCATGATGTTGAAGCGAAATTTGTGCTATATCTTCAGACATATTTCCAAGATTTTTTAATACCTGATAACCATAAATCGGATGACTCTTAATCTGCTGAAGTTCACGTTCGTTCAGATCACCCTCTTTATTCAGAATGTAGGCCGGAATCTGTACCATACCGGCATTTATGAGCAAAACACCGAGCCCCAGATCTTTAACTTTTGAACGGGAATACTCCAGAGCAAGACCAATTACCATTGCATAAATAGCTGCATTAACACTATGCACAGCCATTGTATCCTTCTCATTCTCACGACGCTGCACAAAGAGAAAGACATTCCGGTTCTGTCGAATCAGTGAATAAATATCTTCAACACACTTAGTCAGATCCTGAATATGGAAGATACGGTCATTCCGAATGGCGGTATGAATCTTAGCCACCTCTTTCACACTTCTTTCATGAACCTCAAGCAATTGGTCTTTTAATGAAATAAGAACATTATAACTATCAAGAACCTTATTGAACTGTTCAGATATGGTGACATTATTGCCGCTTGCAGCACCCGATAGCAGCTGGCCTTCAGTTGTGACTTCACTGATACCCCATTTCATTAACCGCTTTATATCCGATTCCTGTATAGGTACATTGGCATTGGCAAGCACATTGCTATTGTCAATCAGCACCTCTTTTGTAAACCGCATACCGGGTTTCAGCTCTTCTACAAGAATCCTTTTCATTCCAGACTTATTCCACACCTTTTATTCTATAGCAGTAGGCAATTACTTCGGCAACCGCCCTATAAAGATCAGGAGATATCTCCTCTCCCTCAGGTAATGCATACAACGCTTCAACCAAATCACGATCCTGATATTGAACAATATTGTTTTTTTTTGCAATGCTCATGATGATATCAGCCAGTTCACTTTTCCCTTTTAGCATAACACGGGGCGCATGATCCGTGACCTCATTATATTGAAGGGCAACAGCCTTTTTATCTTTCACACCTAGGCCTTTAAGTCTACTAATGGTTTCTGCTGTATCTGTTTTATTTCAGCATTAAGCTCTGCCACTGCGTTCTCGAGAAGATGGGTCAAAACAATAACCTTTTTTTTACCTATCCCTGTAATTATGTCAAGGTTTTCAGGTTGCGATAAAAACTTTTTTCTAAAATCTTCTTTTTCAAAAAAAATTGAAAGTGTAATTTGATCCTCTCCTTCCCGTGCAACCAGTTGTATGAGACCGGTTTTATCAAATTCAAAACTAACACAGACCGATTGTTCTTCTAACAAAACACTAAACCAGCGGTATGCTCTGTCAATATTTAAAAGAATTTCAAATGATGATTCATCAAAAAGATAATCTAAAACCATTTGTATATCTTCATGATTACAGTCTTCAAGCTTTTGGAAAAAATTCTGTTTATCGGCCTCTAACTTTTCATCATCTGCCATAAAAATATCAATGAGACCTGACATAGAGCCCGGAAGCTTCGACAACATCAGCTTTGAAAACGCAGAAACCTCTTTGTCAGAAAAACCCGAGGCCGACAGGCGTGAAAAAAGTTTTTTATGGTCTTTCATCCGCTTTTTTAATCGGTATTCACGGTAGAGGCGGTTGAAGGTAAGTATGTCAGGGATATACTGTCGTAAAGTTCTTAAAAAAAAGGTATCAGAGTTTGTTTCAGAAAAAAGCGAAAAGTGTTTTATTACAGAGGCGGATGTTTCTGTTTCATGCCGGAACACCAGTTTTCCGTTGCTGTTTCCGGTTATAGTCAGCATTAATTTGCTGTTACGAGGAACGCCCTCTTCAAAATGGGCAGTAACCCTATTCCCAAGAAGATCAAGAACAGCACGGGTTGCATCAATTTTTTCAAGCACAGCGACACGAACTGTATCACCGGGTTTCAGCGAGCCGATGGCACGGTTTCGTGACAAAGGTCCGGTAATCTGAATGGAGTTATTTACCTTCACAGCATGGACCTAACCGGCTCGTAACTTTTGCGGTGAATAATCGTTGGGCCATGTTTTTTTATGGCCTCGCAATGCAATCGAGTGCCATAGCCAACGTTTTTTTCAAAATCGTAGAGAGGGAACGAAGACGCAATTTCACACATATACTCATCTCTCTTCACCTTGGCTACAATCGAGGCGGCAGCAACACTCAACGATAATGAATCCCCCCTTTTTAATGACTTTAAAGGATGTTTGGATTCAAAGCGAAAGTTTCCATCAAGCAGCGCAGTTTGCAAAGAGAATGGTACACGGTCCAGAAGCCGGTTAACAGCGAGACGTGTAGCTTCGTTAACGTTACAGGCATCGACTTCTTCAGGAAGTGACACCTCATAATCGCAGAAAAGAGCCTGTTTCTGTATAATTGAAAGAAACCTGCAGCGCTTGAGTCTGCTCAATTTTTTCGAATCATTAATTATTGCAATTTCTGGAGGAGGATCAGAATAGAACGAGAGCGGAAACACAACACAACCTACATAAAGAGGTCCGGCCAGGGCACCCCGGCCAGCTTCATCTATGCCCGCAACAAGCCCTCTGTTTGAATAATGCAGTTCATATTCGAATGAAGGGAATGAAGCAGGCATAATAAACGCCGCTACTTTTTAGAGATATGTCTTCTCTCTTTTAACTTCGCAGACTTACCTTTACGTTCACGAAGAAAATAGAGTTTAGATCTTCTGATTTTTGATTTTCGTACAACTTCTACCTTCGCAATACGTGGTGACTGCAACGGGAAAACCCGCTCAACACCGACATCAAACGAAACACGTCGTACAGTAAAAGTCTTTCCGGCGCATTTATTATTAATGGCGATAACTGCTCCTTCATAAATCTGAATACGTTCGCGTGTTCCCTCAATAATTTTATAATGTACACGGACAGTGTCCCCGACTTCGAAATCAAGTTCACGTTTGACTTCAGAAAGCTCAAGTCCCAGTTCTTCTACAACATTCATCTATATCACCTCTGTTTCTCTTTAATTATCTGATATCTATTATAAAGATCAGGACGAACACGCCTGGTCTTTTCCAATCTATTTTGCAAACGCCACTCCGCAATTTTTGCATGATTACCGCTTAACAGAACTGGCGGCACTTGCAAACCTCTGTACTCATCCGGCCGGGTATAATGCGGATACTCGAGCAATGATTCTTCAAAAGTCTCTTCAACCAAAGACTCCGGATTAGACATAAACCCCGGCAAATAACGAACCAGAGTATCCGTAATTATCAAAGCGGCAAACTCTCCGCCTGAAAGCACATAATCCCCGATTGAAACCTCATGATCGACATAGGTGTCAACAACTCGCTGATCAACACCTTCATAGTGACCACAAATAATTGTAATGTCTTCAAGGTCGGAAAACTCTTTAACCCGCTGCTGCGTTAAAGGAACTCCCGAAGGAGATGTCAGCATGACGGTTCCACGGTTTTCCAAGGCATCCAATGCGCGAAAAAGCGGTTCTGGTTTCAAAACCATCCCGCTGCCACCGCCATATGGATAATCATCACAACGGTTAAAATTATCTTCTGAATAGGTACGGATATCAACAATGTTAAACCGTACACTGCCCTTTTCTATGAACTTTCCCATTAGCCCGGTTGTAAACGGACCTGTAAAAAATTCAGGGAAAAGGGTCAGAATATTCAAAGATCTCAACTTTCCAACAACCCATCAACAGGATATATTGTTACTCTTCGACTTGCTATTTCAGCTGTATCGACCATTTCATCTACGAAGGGAATCATATACTCTCGCCCCTCATTTGCAACAACCAGAATCTCTCCACCACCGGCCTCAATAACCTCTGCTACTGACCCGAAAGCTGTTTTATTATATAATACATCGCATCCAATCAAATCACAGTAGAGAAACGAGTCCGGTGCCAAGTTTTTTGCCACAGAACGTATACCACTTTCGGGAATGACCAGGTTATACCCACACAATGCCGTTGCTTCTGCACGACTGTTAACACCTTCAAAAAAGACCGTACCGTGTTTACCAGACGGGATCGACGAAAACGACACAACAGTAACAGCACGATAAAAGCCATTAATATCAACAAAAAACTGCCGCCCCTTTTCGATACGCTCTGGGAAATCCGTAACAAGATGCAACTTTAAGCCGCCATCAAGCCCGAAAGCTGAAGATATTTTTGCTATTGTAAAATAATCATTGCTCAATCAAGTATTTCCAAAACAACCCGTTTTCCGGATTTGGCAGAAGCTGCATTCAAAACAGTACGGATCGCACGAGCAATCCGACCATGTTTACCGATAACCTTACCAATATCATCGGCTGCGACACTTAACTCAAGAATAGTGGATTTCTCGCCCTCAATCTGGTTTATCTCAACATCATCAGGGCTGTCCACAAGCGATTTGATCAAAAAATCAACGAGCTCTTTATAATCCATCTATCACCTCCTTAACTGGAAGCTGACAAGAATTTCTTCCAAAGGCCCTGTTTCTTTAAAAGATTAAGGATTGTATCGGTAGGCTGCGCACCGCAGTTTAACCACTTCATCACCTTCTCTTCATCTACATTAAACTGCTCTCCGCTTACCAACACAGGCTGATACTGACCAAGGTTGTCAAGAACCGCACCATCACGACGCTTTCGATGATCAATAGCAACTACACGGTAAAAGGGTCTTTTTTTTGTCCCAACACGCTGTAATCGTATCTTTACCAATTGAATTTCCTCCAAGTATAGTTAGAGGACGATTATTGAGAATCGCCCTTTTTTGTCAAGATTAATATCTGCAAGTAATTTTCATTACTCCTCAGATAAGGCTTCTTACCAGTAATAATGATAATGCTAATGCTAATGAGATTGATACTTTAAAACCCAGCATTTAAGGGAGTTGTCAGCTGAACTCCTTCCCTTTTTAAAAGGTATCGACATCAAGCGACAGAACCTTCTCTTTCTGCTTGTTTTTAATTATCTCTATACGAGCATTCCCTGTTCTGTGAAAAACAAAAACAACAGTCTCACCAGGTTTACACATTTTCGAAAACCGAACTCGACGCTGCTCTTCATCATCAATCCATACCTCATAAAATGACTCTTCACTGTCTTTTGGCACAACAAAGGAGACCTTTTCATATGACTGATAATAACGGTTTTCACGTTCGTAATAGGCTACCGTCAAAAGGAGTTCTGCACCATCCTCTACAACTGTACCCGGCTTGATTGTCTGCTCCAGAATCTTTCCTGAATCTTCAGGTGAATCGGCCGGAACAATCTTCTGTCGAACCGAAAGCCCCAAAGACAACACGAGGTCAAAACCAAGATCTATATGCTGCCCAACAAGGTCAGGCATCGCCGAATCGCGCCCCAGAACACCCATCGAAACAAGCAGGTTCACCTTTGAATGAGGTGCAACCTTTTCTCCTGCACGGGGACTCTGCTCTATTACAATGCCATCCTCATGATCGGCTGACGGAATATAAGAGACAACCCCAATCCCCAAAGAGACCTTTTTTTCGCCAATATGGAGTGTTGACAGCTTGTTTTTTGCTATCACCAGAGGACTACCGTCCACCTTAGGAACATCAACCTTAAAGTTACTGCGACTCACAACAAGCCGAACACGACTATCTTTCGGAATAATTTTACCCGACGGAGGGTGCTGTCTTAATATTAGACCGCTGGCGACATCCGAGGCATCATGAAACGAAATCACTGGCCTGAGTTCACGATTAACCAGTGTATTGTAAACGGATTTAAAATCCTTTCCGGTTACATCGGGCATCCTGACCTTGCCGGCAGGCTGATTCAACTTCACAAGCATAAAAGTCGAAACCAGCATAAAAAAGGTTACATAAACCACCATAAGCACAAAAAACTTTCTATTACGCACAAAAAAACCGGGCTTTTTCTGACTATCTTCCATCAATTTCCTCAACATTTAACAGGGCATTTTCCGAAAAACTAACTTTAAAGACGCTTTTTATTGCAATCGCCCGCCGTATGGCGACTTTGGCAACAAGAGTCGTGCTAAAAACATAGGTTTCAGAAGCTCCATACATATAATAGCAGCACATAGAACGCCCCCCGCAAATAGGGGCGAAGACTGTTTGATTAAACAGAGTGTCGCAACAATTCGATTGTATATCAACAACGCCCCTATTTACAGTCAAGTATTAATTAGACATTTTCTTCCAGCGCCGGCGTGAGCCCAACTTCAAGACTGAAGACTCATTACAAGATCGAACTGCGCCCCTTTTTATTAGCTGAAAAAAGTTTAATTGTCAATTAAAATGCCCAGTTGCTGATAAAGCTACTTTTTCAACCGGTTTCAAGAATTATTCTTTACAATATCATGCAAAATTCTACATTTTTTTAAAGCATTCAAAAGATTTTAAATGGAGGAGCAATGAACAACAGGGATCTTTTAAAAAGCATACCTGTTTTTTCCGGTATTAATGATGACGATGCAGATGAGATCCTTCCGCTTACGCACCAGCTTTATTTCAAAAAGGGGTCAGTTATCATTACTGAAGGCTCCGAAGGCAGTTCGATGTACATCCTCATCGATGGCAAGGTTAAGGTTACTAAAGCTGAAAACCTTGAATCCGAAGTATTTATCGCGACTCTTGAAGCCGGCTCTTTTTTTGGAGAGCTCTCTCTTTTAGATGACATGCCCCGCTCTGCCAATGTAATCGCAGACGAAGACTGCTCTATGCTGCACCTGAAAAAAAGAGATTTTGACAACCTGTTAAACAGCAATCTGCGAATTTCCAACACATTTTACAAAAATTGCCTTACTGAAACATTTTCGCGTTTTCGACGTGCAAA
Source organism: Spirochaetota bacterium (assembly GCA_027858855.1). Classification (GTDB taxonomy): domain Bacteria; phylum Spirochaetota; class UBA4802; order UBA4802; family JAFGJZ01; genus JAFGRW01. The sequence continues at coordinate 54,144 of JAQIBV010000056.1, forward strand.
TCAAAACTTTACTTTTTCACAGCACATCCTGAGGGAAAAATCGGAAACCCTCGACGAACTGAATCGCGATCTTTCACTTGCAAAAGAGGTTCAGAACTACTTTATCAATACGGGCTCACATAATCACGACAATACCGATATTCGCTATTCATACATCTATAGCCCCTGTCAGGAAATTGGCGGAGATTTTCTTAATGTTGTTCCAATCGAGAACAATTATATTAATATTATAATTGCCGATGTAGTTGGTCACGGAATTACTGCAGCAATGGCAACTGGTGTTCTGAAAAGTGCCTTCTCTCTTTTTTCTGAGAGCTACGCTAACGAACCAGCCAAGCTGATGAAAAGCATCAACAACCACTATTTTAAAATCATGTCCAGGTTTTACGCTACCTGCTATTACGGAAACCTCGACATCACAAATATGAACATCTCCTTTGCCAAGGGCGGGCATCATCACCCACTTTTCTGGAAAGAGAGTGCCGGAGATTTTATCGAAATTGAGGCATCGGGTATTGGAATCGGCATTATGGAGACCGCTCAGTATAAAGACGTCACCTATCCCGTCGAAAGCGGTGACAAAATTCTTTTCTATACAGACGGAATACTCGAGCAGCATAATCAAGAGCGCCAAATGTTCAGCGAAGAAAGACTTCGTAATACAATGCGTCACGCAATTCTGGAAGATGTTCCTGAAAAGCTGCAATATCTTCAAAAAGAGTTCAATACATTCTGCAACGGTTCAGCTATTGAAGACGACATCACTCTTCTGTTGCTTGAAATATAGACACTCTTTCCTCTAATTTGTTGACAGAGCATCACACATTTACTATATTCGTATTAAATAAAAATACCGCATATTCCGCTTAAAGAGATATAACTATGAGCATTGAACTTGTAAACGTTGGAGTCGCACAATTAAAAATTGCATCTTCCCCCGTTATCCTGAGAACCATTCTGGGCAGCTGCGTAGGTATATGCATCTACGACCGCAACAAAAAGATTGGCGGCTTGGCTCATATTCTCCTCTCTAAATCGACAAACCCGTCACAACCTGAAAAATTTGCAGACACCGCAATCCCGGCCCTTATTGATCAGCTTTTAAAACAGGGATGCAGGCGTGAATTTATGTCTGCAAAAATTGCCGGTGGAGCATCTATGTTCAAGTTTACCTCGCAAACACCGCTAGGACTTATCGGAGAGCATAATGTAGCAATGACAAAAAAGGTTCTAGAAGAGAAAAAAATACCCCTACTGAGTGAAGATACCGGAGGCTCTTCCGGACGTGTAATTGACTTTTATCTGGAAGATGGCCGGCTTAAGGTGAAAGCGGGGGGGCATGAAGAGTACTATTATAAGGTTTGAAGAAAAAGTAATTATCAGAGGTTACTGAAAGTTTAGCGGAGAAAGTGATGCACGAACATATTAAAGAAAGAATAAAAACTGTAATTACCAATTTGACCGCGCTTCCCTCTATGCCGGAAGTAGTCACGCGTATTATTAATATGGTTAATGATCCAAATGTCGATTTTAAAGTAGTAGCTCATGAAATTTCTCAGGATCAGGCAATTACAACCAATATTCTCAAACTCGCTAACTCTGCCTATTTCAGCAAAGGCAAAGAGATCTCTTCCATTGACAAAGCTCTGGTTACACTGGGCATGAAAGAGGTAAAGGACATTGTTGTTGTCGCGGCTACGAAACAGATCCTAGACAAACCGATTATTGGTTATGACCTTCCGAAAGGCGAACTGTGGAAGCATAACGTGGCTGTTGCAATGCTCGCAAAAAGAATAGCCCTGGACAAAAAGAAAAGAAACCTTGCCGACCTGGTTTTTACCGGAGGGATTATTCACGATGTCGGGAAAACGGTGCTTGCCCTGTATGTAGCCAGCACATTTAAAGACATCATTCAGTCAACGATTGAGAATCAGATTACCTTTGCTCAGGCCGAGCAACAGATAATGGGTTTCGACCACCAGGAAATTGGTCAGATAATACTGAAAAAATGGAAGTTTCCTGAAGTTTTACAAAACATCGTCCGCTACCACCATGATACAGACAATGCGCCCGAAGCCGACATTGAGGCTGTATCAATTGTTCACATCGCAAACACAATCTGCCAGATGGCCGGAATTGGCATCGGAGGAGACGGTCTCTATTATGAACTTTCCGGCAAGGCGATCGAAACTGCGGGCTTAGACGATACAGAGCTTCAGTACTATTACAGCCTTACCCCAGAATTATTAAAACAGGCTCGGCAGATAATGTAACCTGCCGAAACCCTAAAATGCTACTCTATTTCAGAAACTGCCTTCTTAATTATTGGAAGAGCCGCTTCGATTATCTTTTCATCAATACAGTATGCCATGCGAACATAACCCGGACCACCAAATCCACTTCCAGGTACAACCAATACACCGTATTTTTTCAGGTGGTTAACAAAGTCTACATCATTCTCGAAGGGGCTCTTAACAAAAAGATAAAAGGCGCCCTCTGGTTTAGCAAATTCAAGACCCGCCTCTTTCAAGCCATTCACAAACAATTTTCGCCGCTTGTCATATATCGAGACATCAACCTTTTCATCTGCCAACTCTCCAACAACACGCTGAATGAAAGCAGGAGCATTTACAAAACCCAAAATTCTGTTACAGAGAATCAGCGCGTTCATTACCAATCCACAATCATCCATACCCGGATTCTGTGCAATATAACCAATACGCTCTCCCGGAAGTGATAGTGTTTTTGAAAAAGAGGTTACCACAAAGGACTCGCTATAAAGCGACAGAACAGGTGGCACAACGATACCGTCATATACAATCTCCCGATAGGGTTCGTCCGCTACAAGATATATGTGACGCCCCTCCTCCTTATGACGCTTAAGCAGAGAAGCCAGTTTTTCAAGCGATTCAGCACTGTACACACGGCCGGTCGGATTATGTGGAGAATTGATAAGTACAATACGAGTCTTGTCGGTTATCGCCCTATCAATGGCATCAATATCGATAGAAAAATCAGTTTTAGATTCAACCGGAACAAGCCTGGCTTTATGATTAGAGGCATAAGCGCCATATTCGGCAAAATAGGGTTTTGGTACTACAATCTCTTCATCAGGATTAAGAAGCGCGCGAAAAAGTACATTTAACCCTCCGGCAGCTCCTACCGTCATTACAACATTATTCGCACCAACATCACACGCATGATCAGAAGAGGCTTTTTTAGCCATAACCTCCCGCACATTCTCATAGCCAGCGTTCGGCATGTAACCATGAACATTTTTCGAACGATCGGTCGCAACCGAGCCTGCAATGCTGTAATATTTCTCGGGGGGGGCTACATCAGGGTTACCGATTGTAAAATCGAAAACCTTATCTGCACCAAGAGTTTTCTTCAACTCTATTCCCTCTTCAAACATCTTTCTTATCCATGAAGAGCCGGCTATCGAAGCCTTGATTTGATCTGCTACAGGCATATTATTTCCTCTTGAAATTGGTTTTTAAGAGTTCCATTTACGCACATTACCCCATTTTTTTCAACTAACAATCAGTTACATTGAACAATAGGTGTTTTCAAAGTACCGGTTTTTTAGCAGATAATTAGCCCGCTTAATCAGATCCGAACAGGGATTGTCCTGGCAAAATTCTGAAAGTTAACTAATATGGGAAAAGTTCATTTACAGAAACAACCTATCTACTCGGGTCGGGTTTTAATTTCAACTTCGCGCATAGGGTGATCATTGGGCAACTCTCCTAAATCCCTTTTTATTAATTGTACAGTATTGTCGTCATAGGGGTAAAAGAGAATTGTATTGGAAAGCACCATAAATCGTTTGTTACCCGACTTTTTATTCAGAATGAAACCGCGGCCATCGCCGGCTTTTGGTAACAACATGGCCAGATGCTTTCCTGCATGCGCATCAACCTTTCCGGAAACATAGCGGTCTAGTTTGCCGGAAAGAACTCCCGGATACGCTATAACTCCGGCAGTAACACTAAAGGCTGCATCTTTCGCGGATCGTTCAGTTAACAGAAAAAACCCCCTAGAACCCTCTTCGGCGCCTTTGACAGGAAACTCGAGAGCGGCAATATGGTATTCACCCGGCTTAAGTGAAAAATAGTAGAATTTGTCTCCACGCTGATAATCGCTGGGAATTAAAGATGCGGGATCATCAACACGATAGATATACAGTTGATTGAGCGCATGGAAATTAACCGTTCGCTTGAGCGGAAGGGAAATGCGCAGACAAACCGCACCCATTTGTTCCACCTTCACCTCATCAACAGGAGGAGTGATTGGTGGAGCAGTTACCACCTGACGCGCACAACCAATAAGCAGAAGAATGCTGACTATTATAATTCTTTTCACTTATCGCACGATCTTCCTTAATAGTTTTTTGCGGTTTTTTTCGACAGCAGCCTGACCTATTTGAAGAACCTCACTGCCACTATCAAAATCTAGACCGCTTATTTCACGCACTTCTGGCTCAATAAGAACCGTTGGCTTATTATAACGCAACAGCGCGTAAGTATTCATATATTCCATTACCTCCATCGACTGCATAAAGACATCAATAATCGAAGGCAATTCCCGACCCTTATGAGTATCCTCTTCAACATCCTCTAAGGATAGAGCCGATGTAATAAACTTGAACCAGCCTGAAGCATTAATTTTTATGTGTGAGGCAATACGATTGCCCATTGTTCTGCGTTTGCGTTTAAAAGCCAAATTCTTAAGCTTTTTTAATTTTTTGGCACCTTTCAGCTTTTCAGCACTTGGGTGCAGATTTACTGCAACAATTTTAGTAGCACCCATCTGACGGACAATATCTACCGGAATAGGATTGGCAACTCCGCCATCAATAAGAATGCGCCCCTGATATTCATGCGGAACAAAGATACCCGGAATAGAAATGCTACCCCTGACGGCCTGCAACAGATTTCCAGTACGCATAACTACTGGATTGCCGGTAAAATAATCTGTTGAAATAATTGCCAGCTTTCCCGGTAAATCCTCTATGTCCGCTTCAGGATCAATAAAGCGCTCTAAAAATTTCATTATTCTTTTTCCCGAGATTATTCCACTCCTAGGGAAAACCGGGTCAACCAGGTGAACGATGTCTTTCCAGGTAAAAGAACCAAACTCATTCTTAAACTGTGTTAAAGTGCCGGAATAATAGACAGCCCCAATCAGAGCCCCAATACTGGAACCGGCAATGCAGTCGATTTCGACATCGTGCTCATCAAGAAATTCCAAAACATTAATATGCGCGAGCCCCTTTGCGCCTCCGCTTGATAGTGCTACACCAACTTTTTTTTTCTTAAAATTTGAAAATAATCCAAACATCTTTTCCTCTCAAAAACCCCTGTTTTTCAGATCTTCAACTACTGATACATAAAAGGTATGCAACTGCGGAATCTGTCTACCGGAGAATTGATACAAGCCTACAATGTCAGCGTGATTGAGCTCTGAATAAGAACCAACAGTAACAATGCCCTTATAATCTCCCCACTGTGCCGACCTCTCACTTACCAGCCCATCGTTAGGGCCATCCAGTTCATAATGAAGTTTATAAATCTTTTGCCATACAATAGCTGGATAATTTTCGGTTATTACAGATGTATAACTCTGATAATAGACCTGCGGCATGTCGGGTACCTCTTTATTGAAATCGGCCATATGCGTGGTTGTGAGTGCACGCCCCGCCGCTTCTGGGTCAGGCGACATGTCTCCAAAAAGAATACCCACAGTAGCGACTATTGTCACGATTAATTTCCCATTTATTTCATTCATGTCAATTTGATTGTAAATATAGTCGGCAATAACAGACCCGCGATGAGGCGTAGAAATTGTTGTGAGCGAAGCAACAAAAGGAGCCATTTCTAAACGGGAGATCATGTAACGGGATTCTATCCCCCCCTTTGAGTGGGCGATAATATTTACCTTCTTTGCACCGGTCAGGTTGCAGATTTCAAGAATACGATCCTTTAGCAGTGCTGCATTGTCCTCATGATCGCCCCAGGCTGGGTGACGGGACAGGAATACCTGTGCTCCCCGTTGCTGAAGATGAGATGGGATTTGCCCCCAATAGGAAATTAGCGGCAATGCATCGGGAACGGCAATTCCATGAACCAGAATGACAGGATACTTAACAGCACAAGTCATAATAGACTCTTGTCGCAAGTCTCTCTTACAGGAAAGAAGCAAAAGCGAAAATCCTAAAACAGAAGCATACATTAGGTAACGGAGGAATATCATTATTACAATTCTTGATTAAATTCAGTTAAGAGTAATTCTTCATTATAACTACGAAACACTTCAAAAAGATCATCCCGCTCATAACCGAATTTTACAAATGTTTTTTTCATATCGGGAATTGTTTTAATATCAGAAGATTTAAGAAGATCAATTAACCGCTGTTTAGTCGTTTCTGAAACTGTCCTTTTTGTAACAGAGTCTACAAAATAGTCGATCAGTTTTTTCTGTTTTATAGAAGAAGGGTAACTCTGGTAAAAATTGAAAAGCATGTCGAACACTTTTACCTCGTCCACAGTGAAATCCTTAATATCCCTGGATACGAGGTTCGCATGTTTCAGCGCACCGTAAAACTCATCGACAAGCTCTGCATGTTTTATTGTGTAGTATTTTACCCACTCTTCATTGATAGAAATTAGAAAATCTTCCTGCTGATTTTCAGCATACTTTCTAAACAAAGAACTTTTTTCAATAGCAAACTGGTTAAACTCATACTCCTGCCCCGGGGCGATGCGAAACAGCGAATCGATCTTTTTTATTACTTGCAGAGTCAGATGAGGATCATTTGATTCACAGAACACATTTTCTTCAGCCGGAATCTCGTGTCGAGTTATATACTTAATAAACTCTTCAGTAAGAAGCGGAAAAAAACGGCCATTGCGTGTTTCAAGATAAAGAAAGTAGAGAATAAACGATCGATTGAATGGTCGTTTACGATAATCACGTTTTTTATCAAGAAGAGCATCATAGAAATCACACAGAGAAAGAGCATTTGTCACAACATCCAGATAAGACTTATCATTCAGTTTTTCTGAAAATGGCCTGTCGATTATTTTCGAGAACAGCTGCAAATCCTCAATATTATGATACGATTTGTTAACAGCATCATGGTGTCGGAAAACAATATAGAGCAGATCTTTGTTCAAAGAATGTATGAAGGGTTTTCGATAAAGACTTTCAAAAAAACTTTCAAGATCATTATATGCAGTTTTATCACTATCGATCACTTTAAATATCCACTGCTTGGTCATTTCGGAAAGATTCTTATCGTTATATCCGGAAACCGTTTCGATAGGACCTTCACCGGCAAAAAACTCTATATCCTGACCACCAAGGAGAGCAGTTACCGAATGCCAGGGGTGCCGCTTGATCTGCTGATATTCAAGTTCGGTTAAGCGCCCCTCTTTGTAAAGAATACCCTGCATCACAAGAAGCTTTCCAATGTCATGTACAAGGGATGCCATTAAACAGTTCTTCAATGTCCACGAGGTCAGTTTTATAACATCTGTTTCCATGAGGGATAAAAGAAACTTTCCATAAATCTGCGTTGTACGGATTGCATGCTCGAATGTACGCTGATGCAGATCACGGTGTGTACACATCTGCATGCCGAAAAGGGCATCAAAAAACTGCATTCCAATTTCAAAATTGTTTTTTGAACCCAGAGCCTTTTTTGTCGCCTTTATCAGATCATCGGCCTTGAAGGGTTGCAATAAAACAGTCTCTATTTTCAGTGTCAATTGAACCATTGTCCCAACCGGACTATCTGAAAGAATTATTAGCGCGGCGTCGGTATTGAAACGTCGAAATTGGCTCAATAAATCATAGTCATCCTCTTTAGTAATTTCAAAGATTATGATATCGTATCGGCCTTCAACCAGTGTTTCAACACTCTTTTCCCCTGGAGACACGCAATCTATACGCATAAAACCTGAGTTACGCAAAAGTAGTTCTATCTGTACAGCAGAGCCGAAGGAGGAAAAAACACAAAAATGTGATTCGTAGAAAGAGTCGAGTTCAGAATAATTCATATTATGCATCATTAAATACCTTTATGATAAGTTGCAACTACAATTTAATTTAATCTAATTTGCCAACAGAAATAACCGCGCCCAACAAAAACTCTTATAATAATCGAAGTCACTCCTTATCACTATTCTTGCGTTGAGCACCTCATGAATTATCTACTTTCCCTCTAGCAAGGTATGAATTAAGTTGACCATCTCTTTAAAATTAACCGGTTTTAACAGAAAACCACTGCATCTGCAGTTTTTAATTCGTTCAACCATTGCAGGGTCTGAGTGGGCAGTTGTAACTATTATAGGAATATCATACTTCTCCATTATCAGATCAGTTGCCTCTATTCCATCCAGGTCACCCTGAAGAGTGACATCCATTATTATCAGATCAGGATTATCATCCTCTACTCGATCCAGTGCGCCCTCGCCACTAAGTACAGGAGTAGTCACTATAAAACCGGAACTTTCAAGCATCTGCTGGATGGCCATTGTCAGGATTACCTCATCCTCTACAATCATAATACGCTTCATCGCAAGCTCCTCAATACAGCCCTATTCTGTATAGTTAGAAAGTAATAATATAAATAATTCAGTACACAACAGATCATTACAGCTCTTCGTGGGTAATGTATTCATAGGCGGCCATGGCAGCTGTAGCGCCATCAGAGGTAGCTGTTACTATCTGCTTACGGGATTGAGCCCTTATATCCCCGGCAGCATAAATCCCCGGAATGGAGGTTGCCATATTGATGTCGGTAACCGCCTCTTTCCACTCATTTTTTACCGAATCAGGTAGCATTTCTGTGATGGGTAGGTAACCGACAAAGATAAATACTCCATCCAGCTCGAGATCTCTCTCTTTACCATCTATTGTATCTGCAAGTTTTACATTTGTTACCTTTTTGTCTCCCTTGATCTCTTTTACTATCGAGTTAAGAACAGGCTCAATCTTTGGGTGTTCCTTCACACGGTCGACCAGAATCTGACTGGCACGAAATTTGTCCCGGCGATGAATAATATGTACCTTGGAGGCAAAGCGGCTGAGAAAAAGAGCCTCATCAAGAGCCGTGTTACCGCCCCCTACTACCGCGGTAACCTTATCACGAAAAAAGGCTGCATCACAGGTAGCACAGTAAGAGACGCCTCTGCCAACATGTTCGGACTCTCCGGGAACTCCCAAATGTTTATAGCGGGATCCTGTTGCTACAATAACAGCCCGAGCCTCGTATGTTTCACCCGAACTGTCCGTACAGACTATTTTATCGGACGCATCATCACGTTTGACAGAAACAATGTCGGCAGTGGCGATTTCGGCACCTAAACGACGAACCTGTTTATCCATGGCTGTTACCAAATCGACACCGGAAATCGGATTCTCGAAACCTGGGTAGTTCTCGACATCCGCCGTATTTAGAACCTGCCCTCCCGGCATAAACTTTTCAATAACCTGAGTGTCAAGCCCCGAACGAACTGCATAGATAGCAGCACTCATTCCGGCCGGGCCGGCTCCAACAATTATAAGATCTTTCATAGATTGTATCTCCATAATTAGTAATCATGACGTTTTAGTAAAATATATATAAAATTGAAAAATGTCTGATTTAATCTAGATTTTCCAAACAAGCTTATACTGTTATAGTGATAATAGTCGTGAATACAGGCAACCTTTTTTTACGGATAAGCAGGCCATTAAAAAAACGTTTGCCCTGATAGCGCCCGCTTGTACCATTAGCCAACTAATCTGCACCCACCAAAATGAGGGCAGACATATAATTAAAACAGGCAAACGAGCAGAGAATATAAGGAGAATCTGATGGCAGAAAAAATTAAATTTGAAAATGGAATTATCACTGTACCCGACAACCCAGTTGTGCTTTTTATTGAGGGTGATGGAATTGGTCCGGATATCTGGAATGCAACACGCACAGTTCTTGATGGAGCCGTGGCTAAAGCCTATAGCAACTCCAGAAAAATCGAATGGAAAGAGATTCTTGCGGGCGAAAAGGCCTTTGATACAACCGGCGAATGGCTGCCCGATGAGACAGTAGAAAAAATTAAAGAGTATAAAGTCGCGATCAAAGGCCCGTTAACGACACCAATCGGAGGCGGTATTCGCAGTATCAATGTTGCTTTGCGACAGATATTAAAGCTATTCGCCTGTGTCCGACCCGTGCGTTACTTTAAAGGTGTACCATCGGTTCTTAAAAACCCGGAACGCACCGACATGACTATCTTTCGGGAAAATATTGAGGATGTCTATTCCGGAATAGAGTGGCAGGAGGGGACAGCTGAGGCTCAGAAAGTGATTTCTTTCATAAATAACGAAATGGGAAAGAACATAGCAGCCGATTCGGGAATTGGAATTAAACCGATTTCAAAAACCAACTCTCAAAACCTGATCCGCAGTGCGATACAGTATGCGATTGAAAACAACAAAAAATCAGTCACTCTGATGCACAAAGGCAATATTATGAAGTTTACCGAAGGCGCCTTTAAGCAGTGGGGATACGATCTTGCCAAAAAGGAGTTTCAGGGTTCAGTGATAAGTGAAGATGAACTGTGGGACAAATATGATGGCAAGCAGCCTGATGGTGTCGTTGTTCTTAAAGATCGCATTGCCGACGCAATATTTCAGCAGGTTCTGCTCCGACCAACCGATTACGATGTTATTGCAACACCGAATCTGAATGGCGACTACATCTCGGACGCGCTTGCCGCGCAGGTAGGCGGGCTGGGAATCGCACCGGGTGCAAACATTGGTGCCAGTGAAGCTGTTTTTGAAGCAACACACGGAACTGCACCGAAATACGCCGGGCAGGACAAGGTAAACCCAGGGTCGTTGATCCTTTCTGGTGAGATGATGCTGCGTTTTATGAAATGGACTGAAGCTGCCGACCTGGTTATCAGCGCCATTGAGAAGACAATTTCTCAAAAAAAGGTCACCTATGACCTGGAACGACAGATGGAGGGAGCCACACTTTTAAAGTGCTCTGAATTTGCAAAAGCTATAGTTTCTAACATGTAATAGACTCAAACTTCAATTAAACTCAAAGATTTTTGTTCCCCTGTTTACAACGGGGGAACAAGAGTAATATTCCTACTGACTAAAAAATCTTTTCTTGCCCCGCTTCAAACAGAAGAAAAAGTCATAAATCACACAGGCGTTAAAAACTCTCATTCACCCACTTTTAAAGTAGAAAACAGATAAATTCTTACTAAACAAAATATTATCTACTCAAACCTTCTTCCGGCAAAAAAATACGTCATACATCTGAATAGCATTGAAAGCTTTCTCTTTACATACTTATAACGCACGCTAATCAAAACATTTTTTTAAAATTGGATTCATTTAGCTTTTTACCCGTCTAAGGCTGGGAAGACTAAATGAGTTTACTCCAGCCTAAAATACCAAAAAAATAATTATTCCACGCTTTTAACCAAAAGAGTATTGACAAACGCACCTATGTTCATTATATTATTCGACATATTGAACATAGGTGCGTTATGCCACGAAAAAAAATTTGCCGTACAGTTGAGGGGCCACCGCCCTGTAAATGCTTCAAGCCACAGGGAGTTCCCGGGCGATTTTTGAAATCGGTGACCATCTCTGTAGACGAATACGAATGCCTAAGGCTGGCCGATTATGAAGATCTTGAGCACAAGGATGCAGCCGAACGGCTTGGAGTTTCACGATCAATCTTTACCCGACTGCTGGCTGGGGCACGACACAAGCTGTCAAAGGCCATAATTGAAGGGTGTGAGCTGATAATTGAAGGTGGTGAATACAAGTTTACCCGCACCCGAATGCGCTGTCTTGACTGTTACTTACTTTTTGAGACAGTTCCCGACCAGGGCACTCCTGAAAAATGCCCCGAATGCTCATCAACACAGATGCACACGTTGAATCACAACTTCGGCAGGCATGGTAACGGCAAACAGTGTCAAAACGGAAAGAAACATGGCAGGGCTGGCAACAAGAGACACACGCCTGCTGATGAAGACTTTTCATGACAGTGATCTACAAAATGCTTATTTGATAGCTTTCACTTAAGTAACGAATAACAACAAGGTAGCTCTCAAAACAGGATTTTTGAAGCGCTTAATTATATTTAAAGGAGGTTAGTTATGCCAGGACTTAACGGAACAGGCCCAATGGGCAACGGCCCCATGTCAGGTCGCGGGCTTGGCCCATGCGGACAAGGCGAAGCTATTCGCACCAATGCGGGTATGGGAAGAGGAGCACGCGGAGGCTTTCGTAATTTTTTAAGAGGACGTGGGTTCCGACAACAGTTTGATTTTGAACCGGAGCAAACTCTTGAAGGTCTTAAGCAGCAAAAACAACTGATAGAAGAACAGATCGGACAACTTGAAGAGACCAACAGCGACAAATAACCCGCGTTCTCATCAAGACGCCCTTTAACGGGGTGTCTTTTTTTTCCACTTCAGGTCAGCATCTCCCCGTTGTTCATAATGGAAATAATCTTTAACCTCTTCGCAGGTAATTAGCTACTTGATTACTTTTAAAAAACGAAACCGACACAGACTGGTTCAAAAAAAATACAGCCCGCTGATAACGGGCTGCAATTAAAATGGTGTTTGGTTGCGAACAGATAACCAAACGGTAAAATCTTTTTTCTGTTATTCTAAAGTTCTTCGAAAGTCACATCATCCAGATAAATTATATGTTCGTCGGTGTAACCGTGGTTACCCATCAAGAATTTTAGCGATACCATTACATCAGCTGTTACTGCTACATCATAACTGAATGTCTGCATAGTTGAGGTTAGCGAAACTGTCTCATCAATTACCCGCGAATAGTCGGCCATTTCTGCTGCCAATTCTATATCGACATCAACTGAACTGCGGGCCTTAAATGTCACACGGTAGCTCTTGCCATTTTCAAGCAAAAACTCCCCCTGCGAAATCATAACCCCATAGGGTTTATTACCGGTAGATGTGATATCAATTTCAGCTTCACCCGATACAACAGATATTTCAGCTGTCGCGTCATCATGAGTATATTCATCCCAGCCGGTTAAACCTGTATCAAATGTTCCGTTCTTAAAGGTATCTACCGTCGGAAGCTCGACTGGAGTGTCGGCCTTTTTAACACTTACGTTGTCGATATAGATATCATAGTTGCCAGAACCGTTTGATAATAAAAACTGAACAATTGAGAAGGGGTTATTAGCCGCGCTCATCAGAAAATCCACCGTATAGGTTTCCATGGTAGTATCCAGTGTAACGGTAGTCTGTCCATACTTCGCATAACTCCCTGCATCTTCACCAACAAGCGCCGTAATTTCACGAGCATCAGTAGCTCTTGCGTCGAAAGAGAGAGTATAGCTTTCACCCTGAACCATAGGTATATTTTTTTGTATTAACTGAATATGCCAGTTATTAGCGCTGTTAACATTGGTCACGGCTATTTTCATCTCTCCACCCTCGACCGAAGGAACAGCATCATTCGTCTGATTGAAAAATTCCCAGTAATCAGAGTTTGCAACATCTTCAATACCATCAACATCATCTTCTTCTACGTCGAAAGAACCATTATACACATAGTTGCCATCAGCCAGAGGCTCGCGACCATCTGGATCAAGCTCTCCGATTTTTTTTACTGATACGTTGTCCAGATAAATATCTCCTGTACCAATCTGACCCATGTTAAATTCTATTAGCGCTCGTGTATGCGTTGCCTGTGTCATATTAAACTCGAATGAATGAGTCTGACTTGAAGCTCCAAGGGCAACAACCGTTTCCGGGCTAAACTTTGCCCAACCACGCTCTTCTCCTGCTGCAAGCTGTACCTTGATACTCTTTGCCGCATCTGTCCAGCCATCAAACTCTACACGATAAATTCCATTCTGCTCCAGATTAATTCCCGTCTGAATTAGCTGATTAGCATAAAATACAGACCCTGCACTGGTTATGTTCACATGAAGATATCCGCTATCATTGCTTACTGTGCTTTCACCACCCGAAGCTGTTTTATACTCCCAAAAAATACTGTTATCAACATCATCAATTGATGAAGCGCCCAGATTCTCATCAGGATCCGGTGTATCAGAAACTGTCCAGTCGAAGGTTCCGTTGTAGATCAGGTTGCCGTCTTCAAGAGGGGTTCTGGCAGCCTCCTGGATCCACCAAAAATCACCGTCAGGGCGCTCTGTCACTTCAGTATAACCATCTTCCAATTCATACACACGAACATAGTCTATCGCCAGATCTTTAGGGAATTCATAGCTTCCGTCCGGGTCTCCACCAAAGTTACCACCCACTGCCAGGTTAAGTATTAAATGAAAATCTTTATTAAAAGGAGCTGGATAGTCATGCAGATCATGCGTCTGGGTATCACTTTCAGAGTACCAGAAGTTTTCGGTATGATACAGATTGCCATCTACATACCAGCGGATTTCACCTGGAACCCACTCAATCGCATAAACATGGTATTCTGCTACACTCTCACCATCCGGAAATATATACTCTCCGCCACTTGAAGAGTTATTTGGCCATGGAGCACCATAGTGAATGGTTCCTTCAATTTTGTCTGGATCAGAACCACGATTTTCCATTATATCGATCTCACCACTGCCGGCCCAAGGACCATATTCATCTTCTTCACTGAGCATCCAGATCGCGGGCCACAGCCCCTGTCCAACCGGCAACTTGGCACGTATTTCAAAACGACCATAAGTTGCAACAAACTTTCCCTTTGAAAGCAATTTTGCAGAGGTATACGAATAGGTTTGTGCCGGATTATCCGGATCCTCTTCATCTATGTCTTCTTCTATGGCACGGATAATTAATGCACCGTCATCAATAAAAGCATTGGTTTCACTATCAGTATAATACTGTAATTCATTGTTACCCCAACCAGTTACCCAGTCTCCATCGTCATAAAAGCCATTACCAGTCTGAAGAGTCCATTTTGAGATATTGATTCCACTATCGTCAAATTCGTCACCCCAAACAAGGCTCCAATTACCTTCGAGTTCATCATCATTGTCGTTGATCCCGTCATTATCGCTGTTCTCATCTAATTCTTCATTTCCGTCTATATCTTCATTGTCATCTATCTCTTCAGTACTGTCCGGATTTTTTGTTTTTGGTTTACCGCTGTCAGCATCGGAACAAGCTGTTAATAGAAGCGCAAAAACCAGAAACGGTATTAATAGATACTTCTTCATCTTTTTCTCCTTAATCTAAATCTCTCAAAACAACGCATGAACACATCAATACGGTGGCCAAACGAATCCGTGCGTTCGGTTGCATTTGTTCACAGAGGCAACTTAATGCGTTTGTTTTAGTTGTCAACAAATTAATCGGTTTTTACTTCAGTTGTGGACAAAAGGGTGACGGCATGGATTTATCTTGACGAATAATTAACCCTATTATATTTTTTTGACATAAGATTCGCGCTAAAAACTGCCAATCCGATTTGGTCAGATAGAAGTAATTTTTCCAAACATAGCCTAAGGAAATGAAAATAAGTTTAGTACAGACGTCTGACAAAATTTTCGTCCCGCAACATTACTTTAAAACACAAACGGAATGAAATTTCTATTATTCCACATACGGCATTTTGCTATAAAGACTGTTTTTTACACAGGAGAAGTGTTATGAAAAATATGAATACAAAACTCATTGTATGCTTGTTATTTATTACTCTTATTTCGGGTTGCACTTCAATACCGCAGTCTGGAAATGTTGCAGGTACAGGTATACATGTAGAGGGAACACACGGAATCTCTCAGATTTTTCTTAATTTCACCGAAGGGATTACAATCCAGTTTGACAACGGCAAGGCTGAAACGTTGGCCTGGAATCAGAGTAAATATTACACATTGAGCCCAGGAAGTCATACATATTCCATCTATTTTAAGTATATGGGCAAATCAGGTAAAACAAAAGGAACATTCTCTATTTCCAAAGGGCAAAAACTTTTTTTAAGATACAAAACTCCGCTTGTTGTCATGAACTCAGGAAATGTAAAGATAATTGATATCGAGACAAAAGAGTCAATTGGGCACTAGATGCTCGGCCACAAAGAACGTCTGTAATCGGGAGTAAACATGTTTACAGAAGACTTGACAGTTATACCACTTACTCCAACCTGACACTTACCTCAAAAAAATCGTGGGAAAATTGATAAGTTCGCCAACTTATTCTATCACAGAATATCCGAATGGTTGATAAAGACGACATTTACAGAAGGATCGCATAAGAACGCTTCACAGGAAAGTGATAATAGAAAGAGACTTTAGTTCCTAAATCAACAATCCCGAAGCGCCCTGATATAACCCTGCACAGACAAAAACTCAGAAATTACCGTAATTCATCTCTTTAAGTATTTTTGCAAGCACAGAAAACCGTTCTCCGAGCAATTCACCATCTTCACCCAACTGCTGAGCAAACAGTTTGATATCTTCATCGAGCATTGGATTGTCAGAACAAACAGAAACGGTCATTGCATCACCCTGCAGCCCTACCCTGTCAAGAGTAGTATTCTCCGGAGAATAGAGCTTCTCATATTTGTATGCATCACGGAAATGCAGGCTTGATCTACATATAAGGATAGCAAGGTCAAGAACACGGTGTATAGGCAGCTCTTCAGACTGCCTGGACCATTTTTCTCCGGTATGCCGCCAAACCTTCGCAGAAATATCTACCTTTCCTCGATCATTCCACTGCGCAAGCCCCAGCGAGAGCCCCTTCGCATCAGAAGAGTAGGCATATCTTCCATCAACATTTTCGTAATTTTCTGATACAATAACCGGTTTGTGCTTCAAAGAGACGGGAATTTTCATAATCACACTCCTTTAGTAATTTACTAAACTAGTAAATTACTAAAGGAAAAATGTCAAGTCAGTTTTTCAAGATCAATTCTGGAATAATGTCCGTAGCTCTACGCAGGCATCTGACAGGAGATTTGCGCGATTTTCGTCGCAACGCGGAAGGTAATTACTGTATGTGAAACAAACGCGATTATCACAAAGAATCGAATGAAATTCACAGAAATTTTAACTAATCACTGAATTACTGGAGATTTCGTCTACTTTTTTACATGGGGCAAAAAATAGACATCTTGGACCTTACACTCCTCCGCCTCCCCGTACGTATGATGACGAACATTCGCTTGAACAGCCGCGCGGAGCAATGTGCGCAGAAGATTATGTCGAACAGAATTTTTCCGATCTTAGGGCTATGGGCGCCCGACAATACCGCTTACAGGTATATACGCGACTGCATTGAACTGTTTGATGAGTATAATTGGGATTGGTCGTATCATAATTTCCGGGCTTCTTATGTATGGAGTGTCGAGCACAGTACAGATAAAAATGATTATTCAGTTACACCGGAACCGACGGACAGGTTTATTCCGTTGCAAACAGCATTTCAAAGGAATGAATATCCATAACGCGTATTCCGAAAAGGACATCTTAAAAAAAATTTAGCATTTACTAAAAATTACAAATATACGAAATTTCTCGTATCTTGAAGAGTCATATTACATTTTCGATGACCCGATATACAGCAATTTTGAGGCAAAAGGCTTCTAACCAACGTATGCCAAAGATTTTCAGATTCTGAAGGTAAAAAAGAGAGACTGGCGGATTGACTTTACAACTATTTATTTTAAAACAGGCTAATATGAAAAACTTTCAAAAACAATTACTTCACGTTAAAACTCAACTGCACCATCTGATCTGCTATTGCAAAATCAAGAAACTCTCTTATTTCAATACGATTAGCCTCTCTCTCGTTTGCGCATAAATTCTTAAAAGAGATACCACCATCCATCGATTCGAGCATTCGACTTAAAAGCCTGGTTATTATCAAACTCTTTATCGTTCCGTTACAATTGTAAATTACCAGATAGGTTTTTTGCTGATTAAAATTATCTAAAAACTCTTCGAAGTTGAGTTCGCCTACACTCATAAGATCATTATAATCAAATTTTAGCGACATAGAAACTGTAGCGGGTGACAACCTGAATATTGTCGCATCATCGTAAACATTGGCATTTACAAAGGCAAGAGGGCCTGTATAGAGCGATTTGTTTAGAGCGCTATTTATCTTGATAATATCTTCAATTACTGGAAAGAAAATCTTCTTATTATTTTTTACAAATAACTTGTTTACAAAAGATAACTGCAAGGCACAAATCTCGTTCCTTGTGAGAAGATCAGGATCTTTTTGCACCACAAGATATTTTGCAAACTCTGAAAGAAAATCAGATGCATCAATTTCGAGCTCTTCAAGAACCATAAAAAGCCATCCAACAGCACCCCCGCGGTTATAAAATATGTCGCAAGCCAATTTTAACGATTCGGCTTCTTCGAGCTCAAATTTTGAAAAAGTTGAAGACGAAATCAAAGTGTATGGTGCATCTTTTTGCGCACACAAATTGAGCGAATCGGCCTGATCAAAGAGAGCAGTACCCGGCAAAACGGTGAGCCTGAAAATATCGAGATGATTTGGCTGCAGAGCGAGTGCATAATTAAGACTCTCTTTAAATCCATCAGGAGTGTCACCCGGAAGACCAAAGATGAGATCGAGTCCGAAAAGTACTCCTGCAGTATTTATCAGAGATATTTTTTCGGCAAAAGCACCGGCGTCAAACGATCTATTTACCTGTGCGAGCACATCAGAATGTGCGCTTTGAAGCCCTATCTGTAGTGTACAATTAATTTGGGCAAAGAGTGAGGCAATCTCGCTATCTAAAAACTCAGTTCTTACTTCAAAATTGAAATGAATAAGCGGAGCTATTCTCTGTATCATGTGCAGTATTTTTTTTGCGCGTCCTATGTCACTGTTAAAGGTGGGATCCAGTACAAATACCTGAGAAACCTTATTCTCTTCGAAAAGCTCAAGCTCGCTCTGAATTCGATCTAAAGAAAACTTTCTTACACCGGCAATACCTCTTGATTCAAAACAGAAGCTACACTTAAAGGGACAGCCACGTGATAGCTCCCACAAGAGTCCGCAATATTTTGCTGAATCGAGTGTTCCCAATAGATATGGCGAACCAAGAGAGTTTAAATCAAACACAGGCTGCTGATCTTCATCCAAATTTTGCGCATCTCCCCGCAAAAACACTCCGGCAAGACCATCAAGAGTTTCACTATTGAGAAGCCGTTTCATTACTTCTAAAAGAACTATCTCACCCTCTCCCTTTATGACAAAGTCAAATGGAGCACTTTCTAAAAGCGTCAAAGGAAGCGCTGTCGCCTCCGCACCGCCTGCAAAAATAATTGTATCAGGAAATTTCGCTTTGATAATTTTACAGATCTTTTCAACAAGTTTTCTATTCCAAAGATAGGTAGAAAAGCCGATCATTTCAGGACTATCAGCGCAAATAGTATCAGCAATATAATCTGCACTGTTATGCGCATAATAATCGCACAGTACTACTTCTAGTAAACCGATAATGTCCGCTTTCGAATCGAGCTGCGTTTTAAGTGATGCCGTCGCAAGTGGGACAGCATGCGAAGAGTCTTTTATATGAATCGATATAAGTTTAAGCCGTTGCTTTTTCAAAAGTACTCCTGTTTTTCTTTGTAACACACACTCATGCATAGTTGTAATTAGTAAACCTGAATTTTAAGAATATCTTGTGAAATTATTTACCCGCTATGTCATTGCCGTACAGACAAAGTTTTATTCAAACTGTATATTTATAATAATAGAGACAAACCTGAAAATGGCGCACACAATGTACGCAAAAAATTCATAGGGTCAATGTAATTTTAACTTATAAATATAGGAACTTTCTCATTAAGGTTTCACAGATCTGCATGTTCGAGCTAAAAGAGGTGGCCACTATTTTTTGGTGAAGAATTTGAAGATGTTTGCCAGCAGATATAGAATACCGGAAAACAGGATTGTTACCGAACCGGTGGGCAGGTTTAAAAGGTAGCTTCCGATTAATCCCGTTACGGTTACTAATGCACAAATAATTACAGCTAAAAACATCATCACTTTCATTTTCTTTGAAAATATACCTGCTATTGAGGCTGGAATGGTTAACAGAGCAATGACCATTACAATTCCAACTATGGTTATTAATAGTATTATGGTTAACGAGATGAGCAGTATCAAAATTATCTGATACCAGTGTGTCTTAACTCCCCGCACCTGTGCGAACTCTTCATCAAAAAAGATTGCAAGAAACTGATTATGAAACAATACACTTAATAAAATGATAACTATGTTTAATACTATAATGACTGCTAAATCATTAGCGGAAATTAATAATATATTTCCAAAGAGGTAGCTCATCGGGTCGCCATAACCGGGGGTTATGTATATAAAAATCAAACCGATGGACATACCAACAGCCCAGATGGTGCCGATTATAGAATCAAGCCTCTCATCTCCTTTGATGATCGTATATGAGATAATCAATCCTGTTATTAGCGAAATAAGCAGAGCCCCCATAATCGGAGGGAAGAATCCGATACCCGTTACAGAAGTGATCCACAAAGAAAAACCAATACCACCAAGAGCAGTATGGCTGATAGCACCTGCAATATAGGTCATCTTTTTTACAACAACGAATGTTCCGATGATGCCAAACGCTATGCTAGACAGAACCCCCGCAATCAGAGCGTAGCGAATGAATGATACTTCTGGATTTATAAGCGCATAAAAAAATTCAGTCATTTCCGTTTCCACTATGTTCTTTGTTTACGTGTGAGATCACCTGATCATGCCGCACCATTTTTGTCGGCAGACCATAGGACGAAGAAACAATTTGACTGAAACTCGAATCAATTGGATGCTCGACCAGTTGTCTATTAACACAAAAGACCCGGTCTGTAATACCAGATACAAACCCAGTATCATGGGTAACGATAAGCACTGTCAACTTCTTGCTAATATCTTTCAAAAAGTTTCTCAGACTATTTTCACTGCTCGAATCAATATTTGAAGTAGGCTCATCCAGCAATAGAATATGAGCATCTGAGACAAGAGCCCTTGCAATTAGCATCCGTTGGCTTTGACCACCAGATAAACTATCAAACGGTCTGTTTTTAACGGACTCAAGCCCAACATACTCAACCATTTTTTCAGTAGTAATTTTATCTTCTTTCGAATAAAAACCAAAGGGTTTTATCAGCCCGGACAATATGACTTCAAAAACAGTAATTGGATACTTATTATCAAAATGGGAATGTTGAGGAACATAGCCAATAACGCCATGATTATGCTTCGGAGGTTTTCCCTTGACTAAAATGATCCCCTTATCGGGATTTAACAAGCCAGCTATTAATCGGAGAAGAGTGGTTTTACCTCCACCGTTTGGCCCTATAATTGTAACAATCTCATTTTCTTTAATTCGTAGACTTACATTTTCAAGTACAGTCTGATTACCATAAGAGAATGCAAGGTCATTTATTACAATTTGATCAACCAACTTTTACCTACTTAAATGCTTTTTCTATTTCAAAAGAGATAGATTTTAGATTGTTTACATAATCCGGATTTAATGGATTCAAAATTACCACAGCACCATTGATAGCTTCTGCTATTTTCTTAGCGCTCTCGCGGGAAAATTCCGGTTGAACAAAGATAATTTTCACCCCCCGTTTCCGTGCATTTTCGATTATTTTAACCAGAACCGCAGGTGTTGGTTCCTTTCCACCTGTTTCAATAGCAACCTGGTTCAACCCGAATTCATCAGCAAAATATCCGAACGCTGGATGAAATACAAATAACGTGCTGCCTTTGAAAGGTTTTAGTGTTTTTTCCAGATTACGACTCAATTCATCAAGCTCTTCTTGCAATGATTGATATCCACTCGCATAAACAGACTGGCCATCAGGGTCGATTTCAATTAGCGCATTATATATGGTTTCAGCCTGTATTTTCACAAGCAAGGGAGAAAGCCATATATGTGGGTCCGGTGTTCCAACATACTGTTCCGGATTTTCATCATGGTGATCTTCTTCATCATCATGATGAAAATCCAAATTACGTTTATCTATTCCATGTGAGGTATCAACTATTTTAAGAGAATTAAGGACAGATTCAATTTTTGGCAGAAAAGCATCTTCAAAGGGAACACCGATTGTAAATAGTATTCTTGCATCACCTAACTTTATAACCTGTTGCGGTGTCGGTTCATAAGTTGCCGGATTTTTCCCGGGAGACACCAAAACTTCAACATTGACCCTGTCACCAGCTATTTTTTCTACAAAATATTTTTGCGGCAGAATACTGACAAATACAGTAATTTTTTGATTATTTTCCGGTTTTTTACATCCCGCTACTGATAAAACTAATATCAAACAGGTTATTGTTATCAGAATGTTGCGCATTATCTCTCTCCACATATAAACACAGCCTAGCTAGGTTAAAAATACTACAATAGCAGCTCTGGTCAACACCTTAACGAAAAGGATTTGCATCAAAATCGGGGACGGAAAGAAGAAAAGGATAATCATATACATAAGTCTCGAGGAAGTAGATTTCGTAACTCTAACAGAATACTATTTAATCGCAGTTATCTCTGTTTCTGAAAGACCTGTACATTTGGAGATCACTGCTATCGGGATACCTTCTTTAAGAAGTGCTTCTGCTGTTTCAGTTTTACCTTTTCTTTCACCTATCTTTTCTCCTTTTTTTTCGCCTTTCTTTTCACCTTTCTTTTCGCCTTTCTTAAAGTTTTCTTTTTCTATTTTTTCAACTAATTCTGCAAGCATCGGTTTTACCTCCATTAAATCATGTATAGAATCAAGTCTGATTTCTTTGAGCTCTACTCGAAACATATTTTTAAGCCAGATAAAATAATCACGGATATCTGATGGATCTTCATGCTTAATATACATCACTATACGATCTATGGCAACACGCAACTTTTTTTCGTCTCCTGCGTTTTCCATACACATTACAGCAGCTATAAGGTTAGAAAGATTATCCAGATATTTATCAGGCACTTCGTTTAAAATCAGAGCAGTCGGAGAAATTCAAACAGCCGAAGACGGATTTGCCATACAACTGAAAAAAGAGTACGGGGAGGCGCTAACCGGTATTGAAGGCTTCAGTTATCTTGATATCATCTGGTGGGCAAACTTGGTAGGAAATACCTATAAATATATTTATGAAACATTTCTGCCCGAAACAGAATACAAACTGCCCTATCTGTACAACTTCGAACAATACGGCGAGCGGAGTCTGGGTCCTGATAACGAGGAATCAATCAGTGAGATATATATACCAATCGAGTTATAGCGGGGTAAACCCATTAGTGTATCTTCAGTCTGCAGCCTGCAGTCATTCCGTCCTTGTGCCGGAATCTGGGGTTATATGTTACAATAAATATATTATTTGCAATTGACATTTCACCATAGTCAATTTATCATCTTTTTTATTAAAGGAGATAAACTAATGAAAAATAGAACTATTTTATGTCTGACGATTCTTTTTACCGTTTCTTTTTTACCCATTAAAGCTGAATCCAAAAACCGAATCAGTGCGGGAGTTGGTTATGCTTCATTCAATACCATTATTTATGTAATGGGACATACTGCATCAGTCGCAATCAATTCAGCATTTGATGATCTTGATGACAAAAAAGAGAAAAATACCGATGTATTATCGGCAGGTATAGTTTACCAGGCTTCATACGACAGAATGATTTTCAAGCATTTTGCCGTAGGACTTAATTACAATTATGAAAACATACACACCAAAATTTATTATTATGACGGAGATTCTTCAGAGAATAATATTAAAATTCATACGATTATGCCACGTATTAAATTAATATATGGCTTTAAAAACCTAAAAGTATATCACGGACTTGGATTTGGAGTCGGAATATATGATGAAACTCTAACAGAAAAAATTGATTCTCAAACATTCAATACATCAATGACCACTCGCAAACCTGCAATACACGCTACTATTGCAGGTTTAGAGCTTCACCTAACTAAAGGTTTTTATATTTTTGCAGATGCTGGTGTCGGTTTCGCCGGTTTTGCTAATTTTGGCGCAGGTTATATGTTTTAATGATTATCGGACATAAAGTAATGAGTTATCGAACTATCCTGTTACTGATTATTATTTTTGCCGCTTCTTATTC
>JAQIBV010000058.1 GCA_027858855.1 Spirochaetota bacterium
AAATCAGGCATTTTAGTACTAAAAGTTATTAGAAAAAATTACTTTTCGAAGAATCGTTTTTTAGAATTTTTCTCTACACTTTAAATAGTTTTCGTAATTCTTCAATATGTGAACCCACATAAATTAGTGAAAATATTATGATACAGATTCCCAGAATCATAAACAGAATGATGGGGAATAACTGATGCGATACTGAAATAATTGAAGAGTAATATCGACTTTGACTGATAAAAAGGGCTCCTCCTAAAAGCAGAGTACCGGCGGTAAGCCAACGCAAGTGGGGGTGAGAACGATTCTTATTATCAACCCCTGAGACTAAATAAATATTCGTCATTACCGAAGAGACCGTTAAATCTGTAAGGAATGGCGATGTATTCTTTAAAATATGAAGTGAAGAATTATAATTCTTAAAGAGTATCCGGCACTCACTACAGTGAATACGATGAAAAAACAGTCTGACGATATCTAGATATGTGTGCTTGTCCCTGAGACAAAGAATTGAAAAGTTGTTACATTTCATAGTACTCCTCCGCAATAGTCCCGCGTAATGCATCACGCAAGATTGATTTTGCCCTAAACACGTTCGATTTGATTGTGTTTACCGGTATACCGGTTATCTCTTTGATTTGTTCATAGGGCAGATTCCAGTAAAAATAGAGATCTATGCAGATCCGGTAGTTTTTCGGGAGTTTTTGCATTGAACTATTCAGAAGAGATACAATTTCATCCCTAATCGGTTTTTTTTCCAGGGATAACGAGATATCGGGCATTTCAAACTCAATAATATCCGGTTCGGAAAAAAGCTTTTTTTTTCGATTAATTCCATAATTGTAAGTAATCCTTACAAGCCAATACTTGAAAGGTGCCTCAAAGCGAAACGTTGAGAGTTTTTCTAATACACGAACAAAAAGATCTTGAGTAAAATCCTCAGCCTCATTCTTATTGTAAAAAAAACGGTAACCTATCGAATAGACACGATCTCTGTAACGCTTAACAATCTGTTCAAAATCGGCAATGTTACCTGCCAGAACTGAACGAACAATTATTTCATCACTCGCTTCTATGCCTATTTTTTTCAACCTGCCCCACTTTTTGTGCAATAGTAAAGAATATCAAAAGACCCAAACCTGCTGCCAATGGTACAATTCCGCTTAATAATGAGTAGGCAATTCCCTCTTTAAGAATGAAAAAAAGTGACATTGCCAGACCAATTGAACTTAGCAATAGTCCAGAAAAAAGACTCATTAAAACGATATCGAAGGGTTGCCGTGTTCCATAATTATGCTCAATCATAGCCATTTTTTGTTTATGATTTAAAACAATATAAAGTATGATTACAGCTCCTCCCATCAATATTCCAACAATTGGAATAATAGTAATCATTACCTGAACTGCTACAACAGCATTGTCCATATGTACATCTCCTCTTGTATCATTATCAAATAGTATTGGTCACTCATTGTATTATTATTAAGGATGACCCCATTTTGTCAATCCAGTTGCATTTATTAGTTGAGTTCAGGACATTTGCACAAATGCTGTTTTCTACTAAGGCAAATATCTTAGTTTATGACTACTTGTGCTATGTGTAATGCGCAGCGAACTCCATCAGCAGCCGATGAGATTATTCCGCCAGCATATCCACTTCCCTCTCCACACAGATAAAGTCCACTAAATCCGGAAACAGCACCGTATCGGTCACGCTCACATTGTAGAGGTGCCGAAGTTGTGAATTCTGTTCCTACCATGATACCATCTTCAAATCCACGTATTTTATTGGAAAAATCTGCAAACCCCATTCTAAGTTCTGAGCAGAGCTTAGAATCAAAAAGAAGTGAAAAATCATAGGGAACTATTCCCAATGGATACGAAGTTTCCGGTAAAGACGGCGAAACTTTTCCAGCAATAAAATCTGAAATTTTACACGCAGGCATGGAAAGGCTGTCAGTACAACTAAAGAGTAATCTGTTCTGAGCCTCCAGATAATCAAGCAACTCCTGGGCCATTATGGCTCGTTGAAACCGCTTTTCAGGTACAAATGCTGATACAATCGCGGCATTTGCAAAATGCCCGTCCCTGGCATATAAAGATGCGCCGTTTACTCCACTTCTAATTTTAGATGCGGCAGCCGGAATAATTGTACCTCCCGGGCACATACAAAAGGAGTAAATACGACTCTCTTCGAATGAGAGGGTTAAACGGTACTCAGCAGCATTCAATCCTGGTAATGACGAGCGTTTCCATTGTGCCTGATTAATCATCTCTTGGGGGTGTTCCACACGTGTGCCTGCGGCAAAAGGTTTAGTATGAAAGGGAACACCGCAATCAATTAACGAACGGTAGGTTTCAAAAGAGGAGTGTCCCGGAGCGATGATCAGTATATCCGTATCAATTACACCATTAGAAGTATTAATTGAAAATACATTATCAGTTTTACAAAAAGATATAAATTTTGTTTGAAAATGGATAGTGCCACCTTCTGCCTCAAGCATTGCACGTAAACGGGGCATTATATTTCGTAAACGGTCACTTCCAAGATGAGGATGTGCATGATACTCAATCTCTTCAGGAGCACCTGCGTCAATATAGGTTGAAATTACAAACCGCTTTTCATCATAAATACTTTTCGATCGTGAAGTAAGCTTACCATCCGAAAAGGTTCCTGCGCCGCCTTCACCGAAAAGATAATTTGAATCCGGATCAACTACACCCTCCGAATCCAGACGGGAAATATCATCTGTACGGGCTGATACGTCCCTGCCCTTTTCAAGAACCGTGACTGAGAAACCGGCTCGGGCAAGCACAAGGGCGGCAAAATAACCTGCCGGTCCGAACCCTACAACAACGGCACGCAACTGTTGCTGTATTTTAGGTATCTGAAGCGGAGGAGGTTTTGGAATGGGAGCCGTGTCGACATCAAGATGAAGAAAATAATGAATATCGTCTTTTTTACGGGCATCAAGACTCTGCGAAGCAATAGAATAAGAGGGATTTGGAAGAGATGTTTTTTGAGAGATAGTCCGTAACAGATCTTCAGCTGTAAAATCTAACGGCATCTTCAGAGAAATCCGTTTCGGCATCAATGAACCTTGAAAATCATTAATGATATATCATCATCGACTGTATTTGAAACTTTGTCTGTAATAAACATTTCAATTATTTCATTTTTAATCTGCTCAGCCGTCAGATGAGCCCTTCTTTGTATTTCAATAAAAAGCTGGGTACGGGAGGCAGTATGGTCGTTACTGTTTATAAAATCGGTCAATCCATCTGAGAAAAGAACAACAATGTCACCTGAAAAGAGCTGCTGAGTGATCTTTGCATCCTGATAAACGGTATCGAAGATGCCGATGGGATAACCATCAAGTTCAATCTCTTTAATTCGTTTTTCAATGCATGAATAATAGATAAAGGGTGTATGCCCAGCATTATAGAATTCGATGCTTTTTCCAATTGTATTATAATGAATAAAAGCAAAAGTAACATAAAACTCATCGCCAAAATCTGATCTGAATGAGTCGTTCAGAATAGAAATTATTTCAATTGGATTCTCAATTCCTCGTGCAATGAGTGCTCGTGTAAGAGTACGGACGCTTGTCATCATTAATGCAGCAGGAATTCCTTTGCCGGCAACATCACACATAACCAGTCCAACATGAGAATCACTCATTTCAATAATATCTAAATAATCTCCCCCTATACCATATGCAGGTTGATAATGAAAAGCCACTTCGTAACTATCTAAAATAATACTTTTGTCCGGTATTAGCATACGTTGAATAGTTTCAGCTAATTCCAGCTGAATATCCAGGATTTCATTCCGAGTGTAGGAAGCAAGTGTCCCCCAGAAAGTTCGACTTATACTAAAACGATAGAAGACAGCAGTTAAGCCGGAAAAAGCAAATGCTGATCCAGCGACCATGAGATATAATGAATTAGTGATTATGGATAAGGATAAAAAATGATCAACAAAAAATAGCAGAGCCATTATTATGGGAAACAAAGAAAGCCAAACTATTTGACGTTTAACAGATTTTTCGGAGATCAGAACAACTGGCAAGGGAGCTGCTACCAGAAAAACATATATTTGATTTTGACTTAAAAAAGCGCAGATTAAAGCTGCAAGAGTCACAATAGCATATAGAGGACAACGATAATGCCTGATTGAAAAGTGTCTTATGAAAAATGCAAAGTTCAGGCTTAGCAAACAAATGACTAACAAGCCACCGAAAAAAAAACAAGAAAACCCATAATTTACATATTCAATACCGACAAGAATTGTAAAAAAAAGTGCATAAGCTAACGATACACCGTGAGTAAAGTGTATAGTTCGTATATTACGGGGAGGAAGTAGAGAATAAACACCCCCTATTCCGTAAAGATAAATAAAAATCCGATCTCTTAGTTTCACGTATTCAATCTACAAACGGAAGTTTTTTTTGTAAACAATCTTTTCAAGGAGGCATTCAAAAACTGGAATGCGCCCCCTTATTCTTCCAGCCACAATATCGCTGTCGTGGGGGCTGTTGTTCTCAACAATACTGGTTCTGCTGCTATTGCCGACATTTTATTTAATTGAAAATGATATTCACAATCTAACTTACAAAATAAGAAACCATTAGCGTTCAGAGCAAAGTATCTTATACACCTGCGAAGATGCATCCTGAATCAATTTAGAACCACGGGTTATTTTACACAAGGATATACCCAGGTCAGCTGAAATTGTACGTTGGGAATCTCCGCGGGCAAGCTTTTGTAGCAATTTCCAACGCAGTTCCAGATTGGATAATTCTGATGGAGTAAAAAGCTCTTCTAGAAGCTGCTTCATCTCATCACGGTTATTACACCGAGCCAAAACTGAAGAAATTTCATCAATATCCGGCATTCCGCCTCTCTTTTATTTTGTTTTGGGCAATTATTTGATCGACTATTTTACATTATTGAAACATAAAACAGTTTGACTCCTTGACAGCAATAGCACAATAAAAAAAATTGAAACGAGTCTAGGATCAGACAACAAATTTTACATATAAAGGATTAAGAATGATAACTGTAAATGAAAATTTCTTAAAGCTCAAAGCCTCATACCTTTTTTCAGATATTGCTAAAAGGGTTAACCGTTTTCAAGAAGAAAATAACGATAAACAGATAATAAAATTAGGTATTGGTGACGTTACCCAGCCTTTGCCTCCAACATGTATAAATGCCTTGCATGCGGCTGTTGACGATTTAAGCAAAACAGACTCTTTTCATGGATATGGCCCAGAGCAGGGATACGCTTTTTTACGTGAAGCTATTGCACAAAACGACTATAGCTCCCGTGGAGCTCAGGTTAATGCCGATGAGATATTTATCAGCGATGGTTCAAAATGTGATACTGGTAACTTCCAGGAACTTTTTTCTCAGGATATAACTATTGCCATTCCTGATCCGGTGTATCCAGTATATGTTGATACAAATGTAATGGCAGGCCGTACCGGTAATAATCAAGATGGACGTTATGAAGGGCTTGTATATCTTGACTCAACGGAAAGTAATGGATTTGTACCTGCTCCCCCTAAAGAGCGAGTCGACCTGATTTACCTCTGTTTCCCTAATAACCCTACAGGCGCTACCGCAACACGCGAACAGTTGACCGAATGGGTAAACTATGCCCTTGAACATAAGTCTTTGATTCTTTTTGATGCTGCTTATGTGTCTTTCATACGCGATGAATCACTACCCCGATCAATCTATGAAATAGAGGGAGCTCGTCGTTGTGCTGTTGAGTTCAGAAGTTTTTCAAAAAATGCCGGTTTTACCGGAACACGATGTGCATTTACTGTTGTTCCTAAAGAGATTGAAGTGTATGATTCGGAAGGCAAAGGACACAGCCTGCATGCTCTCTGGAATCGTCGCCACTGTACCAAGTTTAATGGAGTATCGTATCCTGTGCAAAAAGCTGCCGAAGCTGTATACTCAGATTCGGGCAAAAAAGAAGTACGGGCTCTGACAGACTATTACCTGGAAAATGCCCGCATTATAAAAGATAAGATGAGTTCACTTGGATATTCATGTACAGGAGGCGATAACAGTCCATACATCTGGATCAAGTCCGGAATGAAATCGTGGGACTTCTTCGATGATCTTCTGAATAGAGCTGCGATTGTATGCACACCGGGCGTCGGATTCGGCAACTGTGGTGAAGGATATATCAGAATAAGCGCATTTAACTCCAGAGAAAATGTAATTGAAGCAATGAACCGTATCTCTGCTATGTAGTATTAGTGGCAATCGAAACTAATTATGTTTACACGAAAAAAAAGGATCTCTAATGAGATCCTTTTTTTTCGTATTAGAAATATATTTCAGGCACAAAATAGAACAACTTAATGTCTGAAATATTAGTTTTATTTGTTACGGGCAGCCTTACGCTCAGCAGCTTCCTTAATAACCTTTTCCTGAACATTGGCAGGTACTGGCTCGTAAGAGTTAAACTCCATCGAATAGTTGGCGCGCCCCGAAGATAATGATCGAAGAGAAGTAGAATATCCGAACATCTCTGAAAGAGGTACACGACCATCAACTTTCTGAGCACCTTTGCGGAAACGACGCATCTCTCCAATTTTTCCACGACGCTTATTAAGGTCACCGATACAATCTCCAAGGTATTCATCTGGAGTGTTAATTTCTACTTTCATAATCGGTTCAAGGATAGCTGGACTCAACTTAGGATACGCAGCTTTAAAACACATGGAAGCACATAGTTGGAAAGCCATATCTGATGAGTCTACAGGGTGGAAATTTCCATCTACAAGAACAGCTTTAACATCAAGAATTTCATAACCAGCAAGAAATCCGTCCGGCATCGTTTTTTCAAGTCCTTTGCGTACCGAAGAAATAAATTCATTAGGAATCGAACCACCCTTAATTAAGTTAACAAACTCAAATCCGGCACCCTGTGTATTTGGTTCAAAACGGATAGTACACTGGGCAAACATACCCTTACCACCGGTCTGTTTAGAAAATTTGTAATCCTGTTCGGCTGATGATTGAATAGCTTCACGATATGCTACGGAAGGTTCTCCAACTTCAACTTCAAGACCAAACTCTTCTTTAATTCGATCGACCATAATTTCAAGGTGAAGTTCTCCCATACCTGCAATGATTGTCTCGTTTGACTCTTCATCTACGTGTACGTTAAAAGAGGGATCTTCAGAAGTAAGCTTGTTAAGAGCCAGGCCAAGTTTTTCTTCTTCATTTTTATTTTTTGGATTCACCCTCATCTCGATTACCGATGGTGGTATGTAAATTCTTTCAAGTATAACCGGTTCTTTAACATCACAAAGTGTATCTCCGGTTTTTGTATCTTTCATTCCGATAAGCGCTACAATCTCGCCTGCACCAGCTTCTGTAAGTTCTTCACGATCTTTGGCATGAATACGCATAATACGTCCGATTCGCTCTTTCTTACCTTTTGTAGAGTTAAGAACAGCAGTACCACTCTCAAGAGTACCCGAATAGATTCGAATAAAGGTCTGTTGTCCAACATAGGGGTCATTTATCAGTTTAAATGCCAGTGCACAAAACGGATCATCAGCCTTGGGATGACGAGAATGAACTTTCTCGGGATCATCAACATCTGTACCGACAACATCACCTACATCTATTGGTGATGGAAGGTAGGCAACAACAGCATTAAGCATATCCTGAACACCCTTATTCTTATATGCCGACATACAAAAAACCGGCGTAATAAGACGGGACATGGTACACATACGAGCCACACGCTGCAACATATCTACAGGAATCTCTTCATCAGCAAAATAGAGTTCCATTATATCATCATCATAGTCGGCGAACTTTTCGATCATAAACTTTCGCGCAGCTTTGGCCTCTTCTGCATACTCAGCTGGGATTTCCTTTTCCTCACGCTCAAGCTCAGATGGATAAAAAACTGCTTTATTTTCAATCAAATTAATAACACCGACAAAGTCTTCTTCGGCACCCATAGGGATTTGAAATGGGACAGGATTAGCATCCAGATACTTCTCAAGCTGACCACATACATCTTTGAAGTCAGCACCAACTCTATCCATCTTGTTAACACATGCAATACGTGGAACCTTATAGCGCTCAGCCTGATTCCACACCGTTTCACTCTGAGGCTCAACCCCGCCAACAGAACAGAAAAGGCCAATCAGACCATCAATAACGCGCATGGAACGTTCAACTTCAATTGTGAAGTCAACGTGTCCTGGTGTATCAATAATATTAATCTGATGCTTATTCCAGTTAGCAGTAATTGCTGCAGAGGCAATAGTAATACCACGCTCCTGCTCCTGTTTCATGAAGTCCATTGTAGCCTGACCATCATGCGTTTCACCCAATTTTCTATTCACACCACAATAATAGAGAATTCTCTCTGTAGTTGTGGTTTTTCCGGCATCAATATGGGCTGCTATACCGATATTTCTTAATCTTTTAAGTGGCATTACGTACTCCGTAGTTTTATAATATCATAGGCTCAGTCAATAAACAGCTATCAAAGTATCCTTAAAGCACCCGAAAAGTCCGGGATAATTAAAACCGATTATTAATAGTGCCCTCATGTAAACAAAAAGCTATCCAATATTATTAAGGATTTCAATTGTCGACAGTCTCGGTAAGTTTCTGCTTCAGGATCGTACCTAAACAATGGCATATTTAGTAGACAAGCAGTTATTGTCAATTTTTTTTCTTTTTATTCAATTAAATGTAGGAGGAAAGCCATTACTAGAAAAAGAGAGGTTTTGTTAGCTATTCAAGAATTGAGTTGAGAGAACTCAAACGTAGGATAGTCGCTATTTTATCGGGTACATTAACGAGTTGCAGGGTATTGTCATGATCCAGAACCATTCTGTTGAGAGTAAGAAGGATACCAATACCTGTAGAATCGAGATAGTCAAGGTTTTCAAAATTAATTTTGATATTTTTATGGTAATCAGCAAGATTAAACAGGCTATCTTTTAAATTATTGATAGAAAGCATATCTATTTCTCCGGAAAAAGACACAATAATCTCATCATAGACTTCAGCAATGTTTAATTCCATATTCAACCCTTCTTTAACAAGTGATATTCTAAGTAAAAATGAATACCCTTAAAAGTCAAGTGATAATAGATATGCTCCGCAACAGAAGTACTATTTTGCAACAGTAACTATCTTTTTTCATCTAGAAACACTCCAGTTACCTCATTAATTCGTTCCAGCAACCTAATCATATCTTTTGTTGGCACCTGACGCACCAGTTCGTTTGTATCCGGATCCATTATCTGCATGACAATACGTCTTGTTTTGTCATTGTATTGGAACGAGACCCTCGTATCCACAGATGCTGCAGCACCGTTTAAGGTATTAATTACCTCACCCATCTGCTCAACTCGAGTCTCACCTATACCACTCCCTTCACCGTTATCAATAATGTTTATTTGAGCAACCGGGTGAAAAGTGAGAGCTTTAGGCTCTGAAAGCCTATTAATAGTGCCCGTTAAAATCGTGTTAATATCCATTTGGACCTCCTTGTCTAAAAGATTCCTCCT
This sequence comes from Spirochaetota bacterium, assembly GCA_027858855.1. Classification (GTDB taxonomy): domain Bacteria; phylum Spirochaetota; class UBA4802; order UBA4802; family JAFGJZ01; genus JAFGRW01. The sequence goes on from JAQIBV010000058.1 coordinate 9,561, forward strand.
CCGGCTCTCCCAAACCGGAAGAGGTAAAGAAACACCGCACTGCATGGGTGTTCTTAAAAGCGGATTCTCATTTTAACAAATTCAAAATTAACTGCGGTTTTTGATTTGCTTGAGCCAACATCGCAACACCACTCTGAACGAGAATCCTGCTCTTAGTAAATTCAACCATTTCAGCCGCCATATCCGCGTCACGTATCCGTGAATCCGCAGCAAGCATATTTTCATAGGAAAGACTCAACGACTTTGCCGTATTTTCCATCCTATTATAATATGCTCCCAGTTCGGCACGCTGTCGATTCAGCTCATCAAGAGCAATATCAATAGTGCCGATCATATTGTTCGCTGCACCAGCAGTAGAAATACTCTTCTTTGCTCCGCCTTCGGTCAGATACAAGGCATCAGCACTCATAGTCCTGATGTACGCCCTTATTCTCTGATTCTTATTCGGACCAATATGAAAGAACATACTTCCAACCGCGCTGCCGCGAGCAAAAACTCCGGTCAGCATTTTCATTCTATTAAATTCAGCAGTAGATGCGAGCCGGTCAATCTCATCAATGAGTGATGACACCTCGACCTGAATCTGCTGTCTGTCATTATTAGAATAGATACCATTCGCGGACTGCACAGACAGTGTCCGGATCCGTTGCAACATTTCGTTTATCTGCTGGAGTGCCCCCTCTGCGACCTGTATAAAAGAAAGCCCGTTCTGGGTATTCTTTTCAGCCTGGAATAAGCCGTTGATCTGAGTCCGCATCTTTTCGGATACGGCAAGGCCCGAGGCGTCATCTCCAGAGCGATTTATTGCCTGACCCGAAGCAAGTTTCTCAATTGTTTTGTCCATAGCCTGAGTCTGCAACTGAAGCTGCCTGTTAGCGAATATAGCGCTCATGTTGTGATTGATTCTCATAATAAATCCCTCCCTTGTGTTCTAAAAGAAATTCCCGCTTTATAATTTTTGTAGGAACCCCTGATTTTTTACCACACACTCCATGTTAGCGGTAATCCGTTACCGGACGAAGGTTTACTCCTTATTGTTGCCAAAACTGCCCAAAATTTTAACAACAATGAGACCGGATCTCTCCGGCGCTCATTGATGCCTCCCGCTCATCAAAGAGCGCCGGAAAAACACCTGGCATCATTGGACAGTTTTATTACAAAGGGAAGAGACTTACCTAAGGCAAGAATCAATCATGTTAAATTTCAAAGAGCTGTTATATCAGATACTTCTATTCTGTTCTACCCCAACAGTCTGAGTACCGATTGTGACTGAAGATTAGCCTGCGCAAGCATCGAAGTTCCTGTCTGAACAAGAACCTGACTTTTGGTAAAATCTACCATTACTTCCGCCATATCTGCGTCACGAATTCGTGATTCTGCTGCCTGCGTGTTTTCAAATGCGTTCATAAGACCTTTCGCAGTCAGTTCAAGACGGTTGTAGTATGCACCCAGGTCTGCCCGTTGCTTAGAGAGCTTCTGTAAAGCATCGTCAAGCAATCCAATCGCGTTATTAGCACCGGCAGGTGAAGAGAGAGAAAGGGAAATATTCCCAGCTCCATCTTTCATCTGAAATGACTGAGCTGTCATTGTTCCGATAAAAAGCCGTTCACGCTGATTCTGATTCGCTCCCATATGAAACCACATGGATGCCTGAGGATTAACTCGCGAAAATTCGCCGGTTAAAACCTTGAATCGGTTAAACTCTGCCTGTGAAGCGATACGGTCAACTTCATCAATAAGAGCCGAAACCTCAACCTGGATCAACTGACGATCACTCGCCTGATAGATACCGTTTGAAGACTGAATAGCCAGCACACGCATACGTTGAATAATCTGTGCTGTCTGATCAAGGTATCCTTCAGCTGTCTGAACGAAAGACATACCATCTTCGGTATTCCGCTCAGCCTGTCGTAAACCCTGGATCTGAGTTCTCATCTTTTCTGAAACTGCAAGACCGGAGGCGTCATCCCCTGCCTTGTTAATACGTAGGCCCGATGAGAGTTTCTCCATGCTTTTGTTTACATCCCAATGGGTAAACTTAAGCGACCTGTTTGCATTAATTGCACTCATGTTGTGATTGATTATCATAGTAACACTCCTTTGTATCCTATTTCTTGGCGTCCTTGCCACTGCCTGCCGGGTAGGGACAAACAGCTGCTTGATACCGCAAAAACAATTGCCGTATCCTGTTCCAGGCTTATATCTGGGCCAATATAAGGCTGGAACTATTCTGCCAAATAATCAATCGCTCAACACAATCAATACTCATTTCAAAGATCTGATACGAGGATATAAAACCCCCTGTTCGAAATATCGCCACCTACTGGTAAAAATATGAGATTCAATATGATCATTTATCGATAATTGAAACCGATTATTGCATAATATGGCACAATATCGTGCTAATACCCCATAAAATACATAAAATTTCAAAAATAAAGATTTAAAGCAAAAAAATGTAACTTTCAGATAAATTTCGAGCAGAATTCAATTTCATAAGCTCAGGTGACGAAAGGGGTTATAGGGATACTTATGATTAACTAGTAATCGTTATATCCACATTAAAATTGGTCTTTGGGTGAACGAGTGTTCGAAAAAGCAAAATTTAAAGACCCTATTGGTAAAAACGGAGTGCCATCATGAAAAGCAAACTTTCTATATTACTTTTAACAGTGCTTTTTTCATCAATATCTATTTTTTGCTTCGGATGGATAAGATATCCCCACTATGAAGAGAAACAGCTGACAATACAGGCAGCTCATGCAAATCAACTGTTTTCACAATTTTCACGCTATTTTGAAAAGAATGCTATTAGTTCTGATAAATATCCTCTGGTAATTGAGCATATGCTCAAAAAAGATACATCACTGGCTCTTGTGGGAGCAGTAGATTCTTTTAATAATCTGGTTCATGGCGAACGTAATCAGGAACAGATCCCGGCAAAACGGACCTATAATGAAATCATCACTCAGCTGCTTGCACAAAAAACACCGGAAAATCAGCTAACAATGGTAATGCACACAAAGTATTATATACACCCCATTCAATGCGACGCGTTTACACTATACCTCTTGTATCCGTTTAAACTGAACAAACAGCTTCTTATGCAATTCGGAATTGAAGCTCTTTTAGCTGCTGCCTTTTCTACTGCTCTACTGTTTATGTTGGTTGCTCTGTTTACAAAGAAATCGGGATCAAAAAACAGCCCGATCCTACAGGAAAAAAATGTACTTTCTGTATCGAATAGTTCAGACGAATCTGAAGATCAGAAGTCTTTGGATTCTTGCGAAGATGATATTCAGTCAACAATAGATACAATTTGTGAATCACGTGTCATTCCTTTTGAAACCAAAGAGAGCCGCAAGGTTCAGATTCGTAATTTTGAAAGCTATGTTTTCAACACCTTTAACAGAGTTGCGATCACATACCGTGTTAACTCACTATCGCTTTACCTGCTTGATAATTCAAGCGTGACTTTGAAGAAAATTTTTGAACTTCTGGGACGAGCTTTCGTTAAAACGACAGCTAGTAATAGTATTGAAAATGAGACAAGTCGAGAGATTATAAATGCTCTTGCTGATAACTCTACAATAATCAGAAAGTCAGGCACAAAAATCATTATTCCAATTTTTCACGAAAGTGAACTATTAGGTGCAGTAGTCATTAAAAACCGTGAAGCTATTACAGGTGGAGTTGTTCAGAAGGTAAAGGATGAGCTTAAACAGATGGGTGGATATCTTATGAGTGAAATACTGAAAAATGCAGGATAGCAGAGAGTTATCTCTGCTATCTTGATATATGCATATACAGAAGACTTTTTGTAAAAACCAATTAGGTCTTTAATCATATACGGCACTTTATAGAATAGAGCCTACCCCAGAAGCGGTTTTATTTTTGCAAGAAGCTGGTCCGGCTGAAAAGGTTTTACTATCCACGCATGAGCTCCCAGCATCTTGCCCTTCTCTTTCATTGATTCACCAGCTTCCGTTGTCAGCATAACTATAGGAGTAAACTTGTAAGAGCGATACTTCTCATCAGTTTTGATCTTTTCAAGAAACTCTATTCCATCGACGTTGGGCATATTCACATCGCAGATAAAAAGGTCTATCTTAATGGTACCGTCAAGTTTTGATAACGCCTCTTCTCCATCAACTCCCTCGATAATCTCGTATCCCTCGGATTTCAAAACATGTGAAACAACCTGACGGATGGCCGCCCCATCATCAATAACCATAATTTTCTTAACTTTATTACCTTCACTCATATTCTGTTTACCTCGCGTTAATTCGATATTATTTTCTTTTAACAATTTATTATAAAGATACATCGTTTTAGTGGTTCGTTCAAGGTTAGACTGCGCACCTGATATTGGTATTTCAGTATGTTCCATCATCTGCGCAACCAGTTTTTTTATTGTATTGAACAGTATTATTTCATCTTCAGTTATCTCTACAATTTTAGTCTCATTTTCATTTGTTATATGGCTTATTTCAGTCATGTCAAGATTCAGTTCGGTTAAATATTTAACATCATCAGAGGCAATTTCGTTAAGAATCATGAAATCAGCGTATACACCTTGTGTATCCCCCGACAGCGAAATGGAATTAAGAATTTTTTCTAATTCCAGATACTTTTTGAACTCGAAAGAAATTATAACCGTTAAGACTGTACTGTTCTGAAGATTTTGTTCGAACAGTACATGTTTTTTATCAATAACCTCCTTAATTGAAACAGATTCGTTATAAAATTTATCAACAAAGCAGTTTACCTGCTCAGTAAATTCATATTGAGAACTTGAATTATTTATTACATCAATTGTCTGTACTCGTGCTTTTTTGATTGTTCCATAAAAAGTTTCGAGCAGTTCAATATTTTTTTCTTCCAATGCTACTCCGATTTTATCAATCGAATCGGCAAATTCTGTCCAACGTGAATAGTTGATCAAAGATCCCTTTTCGGCATTTTCGGAGTCAGCAAAAATTGCACGCGCCAGTTTTTGCAATGTTTTTAACGAACTTAACTGATATCTTTTTTTGAGTTCGAGTATTTTATCAAGAAGAAGAATTTTATTCTTCATTTCAAGGATGTTTTTCAAACAGGAAAGTGCGTCCTTTAATGAATTTTCGATCGATGTAAGATATTCATCAATTCGGGTAAGGTCAGCCGGATCAAGCACACCCTCTTTCTGGATAATTTTCAGACATTCACGCTGCTGATCAATGTTCGAACCGAGAACCTCACACATCGATAAAATTGTGTTATGCTTATTTCGCCAAATAACATTGGCGGCCCCAACCTGTAAGATGTCATCATGAATTCTTGTAGAGAAAATTACAGCCTGACTGACCTGCTCGATTATTTTTTCAGCCTTCTCTTTGCGTAAAAGGGTTGCACGATTTACCCGTGAGGCATTGTCACGCAGTTCAGCTGAATAGAGCTCAAGATGAGATACATCATTAATTTCTTCCGTACCGGAGATACTATTGTTTTCCATATGATTATACCGTTCCGATTATTTTTTCAAAATAGGTTTTTATCTATTGATTAGCAAATTTCATTATTGTGTCAGGAGCCAACAACAACGATATAACATTTAAGGCTCCTCCCCGTTCAACGGCAACCTTCGGCATACCATAAACAAGAGAACTCTCCTTATCTTGTGCTACCGTATAGCAACCTGAGTTTTTCATCTCTAATAGTCCGGCAGCTCCGTCATCCCCCATACCTGTTAGTATGAGGCCTAAAATATTTGAACCACCCGCTTTAGCTGCCGAACGGAACAGTACATCGACCGAAGGGCGATGCCTACTGACAAGCGGCCCATCAATTACAGAAATCCGATATGATTGGCCGTACTTCTGGAGCGACATATGTTTACCGCCACGGGCAATCAGCGCACGCCCCTGGCATACAAGATCATCCTGTTCGGCCTCCTTGACTTCGATATCACATATCGAATTAAGACGGTCAGCAAATGCTTTAGTAAACTTTTCGGGCATATGCTGAACAATGGCAATTCCCGGACAGTCGGTTGGCAGAGCAGTTAAGACGGACTCCAATGCCTGTGTTCCACCAGAAGAGGCTCCAATCACTACTATACGATCCATTCCATCTACATTTACTTTTTTTACAGGAGGCGAGAGCACGACATCTGCAGTGTATTTTTTTTCTACAAGATTACGGTTTACATTGGGGTATTGGAGACGCTTACGTAAAAGAGCGTGGTTCGAATTATAAGCTGCACGGACTTCATCAACTAATAGTTGCTCAGATTCATAAAAGAAATCTTTTATGCCGATTTTTGGTTTGGTTATAATTGAAACTGCACCGGCCGAGAGAGCTTCAATGGTAACCGTTGCATTTTTTTCAGTTACACCGGAACATATAATTATCGGTGTTGGTCTTTTTTCCATTATCTCTTTTAAAAAGGTTAACCCATCCTTCTCAGGCATCTCTATATCAAGGATGATAACATCGGGCCACTCCTTTTCCATATGTTTTTCTGCAATTATCGGATTAGAAGCTCTTATAGAAACCCGTATTCCCGTTTTTGAGTCAAGAATCTCGAAAAGCACCTGCCTAATCAGAGCGGAATCATCAACCACCATAACATTGATCTCATCCATTCCGCTCCTCCAGCACCCCGTCAGGACAGGTAAAGTCGGATAATTCTTCTATGTTTAAAACAGCATTAATATCCAGCAATATCAAATAATTCTCTTCATGACGGGCAATCCCAGAAATAAAATCGGTACGAATATTTGTTCCGAAGTCAGGAGTCGGATCAATCTCCTCTTCAGGAAACATCATTACTTCTTTAACAGCATCAATCATCAAACCTATCGAAACTATCTCCTCATGACTCTGAAGCTCTACGATAATGATACTCGTCGATTTTTCTATACCTCCCCGATCTCCATAAAAACGGGCGTTCAGGTCAATTACAGGTAACACGTTTCCCCTTAAATTAATGACACCTTTAATATAGTGTGGAACAAGCGGAATAGGAGTTATAGCGATAGAGTCAATGACCTCACGAACTGAATTAATTCTTACTGCATAGACCTCTTTACCTTGTCGAAACGACAAAAGCTGAATCATTGTGCGGTTTTCATGTTCCTCTTTTTCATAGATTCTCTTCTCTTTCATTGCGCCCTCCGACTGTTTACCATTTTACTTACATACTCAATCAGACGCGGAACATCAATAATCAGTGCAACCTCACCGTTTCCAAGAATAGTCGCACCACTTATCCAATGCATATTATGGAAAAGCCTGCCCAACGGTTTAATAACAGTCTGAAATTCTCCAAGCAGTCGATCGACAACAAAACCGGCACGTTTGCGAGCATACTCTACAATAACAATTTTGTTCTTATTTTCACCTTGTGAACCATGTTGCACCTCATCAGAAGACTTTTCCCCCATCGCAACACCATAAAAGAGCTCCTGTAGACATAAATATGGAAGAACTTCACCACGCAATGTAAAGAAATCCCCCCCCTCTTTGTCATCCTGATTAAATTCAACATCAGTACATTCAAGAACCATATCCAGTGGAAAAACATATTTCTGTTTTTCTACCGTAACCAGAAAACCGTCAATAATTGCGAGAGTTAAAGGTAAGTGGATACGGATAGTTGTTCCCTCACTCTCCTTAGAATCGATATCAACTACTCCACGCAAAGAGTCAATATTCTTCTTTACAACATCCATACCGACCCCGCGTCCCGAGATATCGGTAACTTGAGCTGCAGTTGAAAATCCCGGAAGCATAATCATATTCCAAAGAGTCCTATCATCAACTGTTTGCCCCGATGCCAGTAGTCCATTTTCAACAGCCTTTTTATATATCTTCTCACGAGAAAGCCCCTGACCGTCATCAGAGACTTCAATAACAATACTGCCGCTCTCGTGAAACGCGTTAAGGTTGACAATAGCTTTTTGCTTCTTACCATTCGAAACCCTCTCTTCAGGTGTTTCAATTCCATGATCCAGAGCATTACGGACAATATGCATCAGAGGATCCTGTATCTTCTCAACAAGCGTTTTATCGAGTTCCGTCTCACCGCCATTAATAACAAGATCTACTTTTTTATTCATGTCACGTGAAAGATCATGTACTGTTCTTTTAAATGAAGAGAATGTCTCTCCGATCGGAACCATTCTTATATACATTGTAGAGTCACGAACATCATCAACCAGGCGTGCCATCTGTTCAACGGCCTCAGTAAGATCGGAATCTTCCAGTTTTGCGGTACGCTGTTTTATATTTGCACCGGATATAACAAGTTCACCAACAAGTGTTATTAGTTGATCGACCTTATCCGCATCAATTCTTATGGAACGTTTTCTCTGCTCCTCTTTGACGCGATTCTCTTTCTGTTTTTCAAGCGCAGCCTCCATAATTGGCTGAGAAATCATCTTTTCAGTTAACATAACTTCACCAAGAAGAGGGCGACCACCTGTGTTAAGGCTGTCTGATTTTTTACTGTGTTGTTGAAGATTCAGAGCCTCTTCAAGTTCAATTTTGGTCAAAGTACCAGATTGTGTAAGAATATCACCAATCTGAACAGCTGACTCTGGTAAATCGGCTATAAGCTGACAATAGTGTTCGACCTCAGAGTGAGGAGGCAGGATAATCACAGTACAATCATCTGTTAGAAATTCGAAAACCTCTAATATTTTTGTTTTATCAACACCACTGGCAGCATCAAAATCAATTTCGAATCCTATATAACAGATTTCTGGATTGAAATCCTTAAACTCAGGAATCATCTCGGTTACAGTAATAAGATTCTTTATTTCACCGATGTTTTTTAAATACACTATAAACGAGAAGGGATCCAGCCCTGTTGTGAAAACATTTTCTCCGAACCGCAGTGAAATATGCCAATACTTGCTTTCGACTCCGGGAGCAGTTGAACTCTGATCTCTTTGTTTGTCTGCTTCAGGTTTTTGAATTAAAGGTTTTTTTGGTATAGAAGAGGAAATTGAATCATTCGAAGTCTGTTCATCTTCAAACCCACGAAGTTGTTCACTGAGAAGCTCTCCTTGACGAAGATCATCATCTGTTAGTTCACGATCCTCTTCTGCATAGGATATAAGCAATTTCATATAATCATGTGCATCAAGTGCTGTTTCAACCAACTCAGGTGTAACTGTAATTTCAAATTTTCGCACACCATCAAGTACGTTTTCAAAATTATGCGCAAAATCCGTTACCTCCTGATATCCGAACATTCCAGCAGACCCTTTGATTGTATGCACCTCCCTGAAGAGTGCATTAATAAACTCTATATCATGAGCATTATCAACCAGAGTAAGCAAATTTTCTTCTATTCTTTGCAGGTTTTCACGGCTTTCAAGAAAAAAGACCTTTTTCGCACTATCGAGATTCATTACTGGGCTCTCCTTTCACTATTTTCAGACCGTATTTAAAATCAAATTTTTCACGATCCTCTTTTTTAACGACAATACGATCCCCCAATAAAGCAGCAGCTCCATACAAATCTATGTACTTTAATACCGGTAATGAGTGAGAAATGTAGCTCACCCTTTTTTTTATCCTTGTTGCATCTTTTTTAATCGCTACCAGTAGCTGGAAAAAAGAGGAATCAACTTCGTCCACTCCGGCCAGATTCAAAACAAGATGATCTGTGACGAAATAGTGCTCATCAAGAAATGTTTTAATCTGCTGAGCATTGTATATTGTGCAATCACCTATAACTTTTATTTCAGTTTCAGCACTGCTCTTTGAAACAATAGCAAATTCCATTCTTTGCTCCTTCACCGAAAATTTGATAAAACTTATTGACCCGGTTGTTCACTTCGAGTACAATTCTATAAAAACAGTCCAGTTTTAATCATTTTTTTATAAGACGTTTTAAATTTTTAAGCAATGATTTAAGATCATAATACGAATACTATAAGATATTATACAGGTAAAAATGATTCATGGCAAGATTACTTTTACAAACTGACCTGCTTTTTTGATAAATGATTATTTTCACAAACTTAGAGCGATAAAAGAGAGGTGACAATGCGAATTATCCGGTTACTGTTTACTTTTTTAATTATTGTGATAAATTTCGAAGTAGTATCTCAAAACAGTAGTGATAGTATTCAAGAAGACACTTCTTTTCTTACAGACAACTCCCTATTAATACCAGAAAATCAGCAAATCATTCGACAAAATCTTATCAGTGAAGCCAAAAAACATATCGGACTTCTTTATCGTTATGGTGGAAACAGCCCTAAAGGTTTTGATTGTTCGGGTTTTACACAATATTTATATAAAAAACAGGGAATAAAGTTGCCACGAAGTTCAAAAAATCAGTATGAAAGTGGGGAAAAAATTGAGATTGAGACGATCCTCCCCGGAGATCTTCTCTTCTTCTTCATAAAAAAACCGGGAGTAATCTCTCATGTGGCTATGTACATTGGCAATGGTAATTTTATCCACTCCCCAAGTAGAGGCAAACGAATAATGATCTCCAGCATTACAAATGATAATTACTGGATAAAAAGATATATCGGAACAGCAACATTTTTAGAATAGGTAAAAAAGAAAGAGACTCCTTGTGGAGTCTCTTTCTTTTTTATGGGTTACTTACTAAATAATTAAAAGTTCAGGATCCTCAATTTTTTCATTGAGGATCACAAATTATAATCTACTTGTTTAGTGTCTTCTTAACAGACTCGACAAGATCTTCTGCACGAAGCTTATACCGCTCCTGAAGGTAGGCAAGATCACCTACTTCACCGAAAAGATCGTCTATACCAAGCCGTGTAACCTTGGTTGGTCGACTCTCTGCAAGATATGAGGCAACTGCCGATCCAAGACCATTGGCACGCTGTGCATTTTCAAATGTGACTATTGCATCGGTTTTTTCTGCATATGAAAGAACAAGTTCCTCATCAAGTGGCTTGATAGTATGAAAGTCAAGAATAGCGGCGGATATACCGGACTCTTTAAGAATTTCATGAGCCTTCAAGGCCTCTTTTACCATTACCATTCCTGCAGTAATAATCGTAACGTCGGTACCATCACGCAGAACTTTACCCTTACCAATTTCAAATTCTTCAGAAGCGTCATAAAATGTTTCAGCACCCTTACGGTGAATTCGAAGATAACAGTTTCCATGCATGTCTGCAAGTTGCTGAGTCAGCTTGTACATGGAAACACGGTCAGAGGGCTCTACAACTGTCAATTGCGGCATTGTTGTCATAAGGCCATAATCACCAAATGACATATGCGTACCGCCATTATAAAGAGCTGTAATACCGGGGTCAGAACCCACAAGTTTAACATTCTGAAGTGCATAATTACATGTAATATAAAATTGATCATACGTTTTTCGTGCTGCAAACGCTGTAAAGGTATTAGCAAAAGGAATAAAACCTGAAGCAGAAAGTCCGCCGGCAATTCCAACCATGTTGCCTTCCGCGACTCCACAGTTAAAGGCTCTTTCCGGATATTTTTCAAAAAAAGGCTTTGTGCCGGTAGCAGACATGAGGTCAGCCTCAAGCAATACTATTTTTTCGTTTTTTTCAGCAGCATCCACAAGCGCCTGCGTATAAACAGCCCGCATATCTGCAATTTCGAGTACTTTATCTATAGTCATAATTATTCTCCCTGACACTGTGTAAGAATTTTAATAGCCTCTTCGGCTTTTGCCTTATCAAAGGACATGTTATGATTACCGACTATGCCTTCACCATAACAGAAACCTTTTGATTTTATGGTATCCAGAATAATCATACTTGGACGCTCTTTTATTTCCTGAGCATTTTTTATAGCACGGTCAAGCAGACGGAAATCATGGCCATCAACACGCTGAACATGCCATCCGAAACCTGTCCATTTTGAGTTCAAATCATCAATTGACATGATATCTTGAGTATATCCATCAATTTGCTGTTTATTATAGTCTGTAAAAGCTATAAGATTACCAAGTTTTTTCATAGATGCAAACATTGCCGCTTCCCAGATCTGCCCCTCCTGGCTTTCGCCGTCACCAATGATGAGGTATGTGTAGGCGTCTGTAAACCCCTTTAGAGTATCAGCCAGAGTCATTCCTATAGCTGCAGAGGCTCCGGTTCCCAGAGATCCGGTTGTCATATCGATACCGGGTGTTCTATTCATGTCACAGTGGCTGGGAAGATGAGTGTCCCCATGATTAAGAGTGTAGAGCCATTCAGTAGGGAAATATCCCTTATCAGCAAGAATTGAGTAAAGAGAAGGTCCGGCATGTCCTTTTGACAGAACTACACGATCTCGCCCCTCTTTTTGAGGATTTTTCGGATCAATATTTTTCAGAACTTTGTAGTAAAGAAGAGTCAGTACCTCAACAATCGACATTGCACCACCTATGTGCCCAACTCCCAGGTGTCCGATAGCGTCGATAGTCATTTTACGAATTTCAAAAGCTTTTTTCTGTAATTCTTTAACTTCATTATCTTGTATCATTGTATATACCTAAATAAATTTATTTTTAAAAGCAGTTAAAAAAAGATCACCCATTATGTCAATAGGGAAAGTAAAAAACCTTAATTGCAATTATTTTTAAACTTAACTATTTCTTCCCTCCCACTGGAGGCGGGGGAAGAGAATACTCTTATTTACTAATATTCTTTAATTTTATCTGATTTTAAAATTACTCGACAGGATGGCGTTTAAAAAAATCTTTATGACTTTATTACATTATTGAAGAAAACAGCAGCTGAGATCCGGTAAAAAATCTTTAGATGTGAGGTTTTAGGGTTTAATTTTCTGACATTTTCCTGATTTAGCTTAACTGAGTATAAAGCATTTTAGCAATTCCCAGATCAGAATTTTTAGATACGGACTTGGCATACTCATCATACAGAAGATCTTCAAAGATCTTTTCTGCATGTCCACCGTTTAACAGCTCACCTTTATGAACGGTTTTCCTCATCTCGTTTAACATCTGACCTACAAATATTGATTCGAACTCAATACAGGTATCCCATAATTTCTTGTCACGAGGGCGTTCATTCTTGTTGATAACCTCTTTGAACTCCTCAACAAAATTATTTTTTGTATCCTTTTCAGAATTGAGCCGGTTCATTGAGTCAATTAGGGTCTTCCCCTTAACCTGCGCGTACTGTTCTGCTCCGACCTGCTGTATCATTTGTTACACCCCATCTATTTTATAATCAATTCCGCATGAAGAGCCCCGGCATCATGCAGTGCTTTGAGTACCGAAACAATATCTGAAGCTTCAAGCCCGGCGTAATTCAAAGCCTCTACAACATCCTTGACTGTAGTTGACTCCTTAATCAGAGCCGCTCCAACAGGTTGACGTTGCCCTCGTACACTTATAGTCAGACCGTCTTTCGAAACAACCGATTCAGACACCTTGATGGCTCCCCCCATAACAATAGTTCCCTCTTTTTCATTTATCACAACACGGGCGCCATAGTCGGGAGTAACCTCCATATCTTGTACTCGAGCAATAAATACTGAAAAATTTATATTATCGGGAATTGTGAATGTAATCTTACCATTCTGATTGATTACGGGATTTGCCTCAGGATACTCTTCCCTTACCTGCTCGGCTATCTGATTGGCTAATGCGAAATTCCATTCGTTTAAAACAAATGTAACCATATTTTCAGTCGAGAAAGTTGTTTCGATGTCACGTTCTACTATTCCACCATTCGAAATCAATGCTACTGTTCGCAATTTTCGGCCGGTTCCTGCCGACTCCGCAGAAGAGACACGACCTTGTGCCACGATATAGGTGTTGCCGTCTGCACCCTTCAGCGGAGACTGTATCAGCATTCCACCCTCAATTGACTTTGCATCACCAATTGAAGAGACGGTTACATCTATGCGGTCACCCGTACGAACCATCTCGGGAAGAGAAGCTGTTACCAGAACAGCTGCAACATTTTTAGATTTTTCCATATCATCTTCATCAAGACCAAGATTATTCAATAAATTTCGTAACGAAGATTTAGTGACATTGATACGGGAATCACCGGTTCCCTGCAAACCTACAACCAAACCATAGCCAAAAACCTGGTTCTCCTTAAGGCCGTCAATATAAGAGAGATCCTTCACCTTAACAGAAACCTGTGCATTAATGGTCACCGTATAAAGAACAATCATAAAAACTGATATTACAATTTTTCTCATTTTGTTAACTCATCCACCATTTTCTGAAGATAATCAGTAATAATCTGCTGCTTCTGCTGCTCGGTTAATTCTACAGAGGCAGGTTCATCCTCTTCAAGAGTACGTTGCAAGTTAAGCCCTAATCCACGCGTTACACTGTTTATTGTTAATGCAAAATTCACGACATGGTCGGCAGAGATCGAATTGCCCTTTATGCTGCGCGGATGGACGCGACCTGTGACATTCATCTGATTTGAGACACCGTTAAAGGTGTATGATTTTGCTCCGGCTATAGTATAGGTTCCATCGTCCTGAAGATTGTTTACAGTTACAGCAACACGAAGTGCAATGTTTCCACGGCTTTCGACCTTTACACCATCTTGATGGGTAATATTTCTGTTGCTATTAACCGGAGGAAGATAGGCAGTTATGGTTGTATCGGGAATGGCATTTACGGATGAATTTTTACTGTTTTCGACGTTGAGGGTATAGCGCATACGCGAAACATCATTGATTTCTACTACCAGAGTCTCGCCTATTACAAGATTCTGTTTCGGGGAATAAAGATTGCTTTCGCGCCACAGGGACTGTCCAAATAAAACCGATGATGTTAAAATGGCTAAAATACAAAAAACTCTCATCCACCAACCTCAACTTTACGATTTTCAAGCAAAACTCCCTTCAATTGCTTACCCCTTTTGTTAATTCTTACAGAAACCTTATCTCCGGGTCTGGCTCGAACGAGTGAAACACCGGTAGTCTCTATAACTATGCCGTTTCTGATAATTATAATATCAACAGTATCGCCTCTTTCAACAAACGAGCTCTTTTTTGTGGATCGTCCCTTTCCATCGAGGGGCAGCATTCTAACAGAAGTGCCGAAGACGGTTCCTTCTATATTATTTTCAGATAATAGAGACACAACGGTCTGTTTGCTGATGTACCCATTTTCCATATGTTTCTGTAATATTTTTATGTCATCAGGTTTCACCTCACCTGTGGATGCACCTGATATCTGAGCGATATCAGACAGTGTTACTGATGAGCCGTCACTTTTTACCGAAGAGTGAAGGAAAACTTTAACACCTGCACTCAACGGAACAGACATTAACAATATAACTGTTAATATGAGGTTACGCATTATCGTTTCAAACCAATAGCAGTTGCAAGCATTGAATCAGATGTTTGAATTGCTTTAGAGTTTGTTTCATAGGCTCGTTGTGCAACAATCATGTTAACCATCTCTTCTACAACCTGAACATTTGACATTTCAAGAAACCCCTGATGCACCTTTGCCATACCGTTCATGGCTGGTTGTCCTGGAATCTCCTCTCCTGAAGCTCCAGTTATTTTAAAGAGGTTCTGACCGACACTCTGCAAGCCGGCGGGATTTACAAAGCGATATAATTCTATCTGACCAACATCAGTAGGCACATCATCACCGATCAAATTAACCGTAATTCGTCCATCCTGACTAATGTTTAAGGTTTCAGGCCGGAATTCGTCAGGAAGTACAACTGGAGGATCAAGAAAATATCCATTAGAAGTGACAATCTGGCGATTAGAATCTATCTTGAATGTTCCATCACGGGTATAGGCTTCTGATCCATCATACAATCTGACTTTAAAGAACCCCTCACCCTCAAGAGCCATATCTGTTTTGTTTTCTGTCTGTTGAAGTGAACCCTGTGTAAACATCTTCTGGGTTGCGGATACCTTAGCACCATGTCCTACCTGTATTCCGGTTGGAATCTCACTGACTTCTGTAGCCGGTGTTCCTGCTAAAAGTACTGTCTGATAAAGCAGATCTTCAAATTCTGCTCGCTGTTTTTTGAATCCTGTAGTATTAACGTTTGAAAGATTATTTGAAACAGTATCAATATTAAACTGCTGGGTCATCATTCCGGAAGCAGCAGTCCACAAAGATCTCATCATGGTTTCACCTCTAAGCGACATGTTTTAGACTTCTCTTTACATATTCGGTATATATTGAAAATAGTTTAGAAAAAAGAATTATGTCGCTATCAAAAAAGTATTGAAAAAATCATCAAAGACTTTCCTCTGTACTTATCAATTATTTAACGGATGTATCTATGCTGGCAAAACGAATAATTCCCTGTCTTGATGTAAAAGATGGCCGTGTTGTAAAAGGGGTCAACTTTGTTAATCTCATCGATGCGGGAGATCCTGTCGAAAATGGGGCTTTTTACGACTCTGAAGGTGCCGATGAACTCGTATTTCTTGATATTACTGCGTCATCAGATAAAAGAGCAATCATACTTGAAATGGTCAAGAAGGTTGCAGAAACAGTACACATACCTTTTTGTGTTGGCGGCGGAGTCCGTACAATTGAAGATGTAAGACTGCTGCTGGAAAATGGCGCCGATAAAGTCTCAATTAACAGTGCGGCTATAAAGAATCCAGAACTAATTCATGAGGCATCACGACGTTTTGGTTCGCAATGCATTGTAGTTGCTATCGACGCAAAAAGAAACAGTGAGGGTGGCTGGACTGTATATCTGGACGGTGGCCGTACTGCAACAGAGCTGGATGCAGTCGAATGGGGTAAACAGGTTCAGTCTCTTGGGGCAGGAGAGATATTATTAACAAGTATGGATCGCGATGGCACAAAAAAAGGATATGATCTGGAATTAACGGAAATTTTTTCGACCTTATTGACAATACCGGTAATCGCTTCTGGCGGAGTCGGCACTCTTAAGCATTTATATGAAGGTTTCTCAAAAGGAAAAGCCGATGCAGTGCTCGCAGCTTCAATTTTTCATTTTCGCGAGATATCAATACACGAAGCCAAGCAGTATCTGCAAAAGAAAGGATTGCCCATTCGAATGATTACAACACAACAATAACCACAAAAAGAATCAGGAGTACAATTGCAGTTACAAGTCCCACAATTACTGGAATGCCAATTCCATTTTTTTCACTATCATCAACATTCATTACAACAGACGCCGGATCCAGAGCAATCTTAATACTTGACTCCTCTTCAATAATTTTTGCGACAATTCCTTTTGCAATCAGAGCAAAAATCTTATAGCCGACACCGTCTACATACTCCACCGACTTTACCCGTGCAGGAATGGCAGATATCTTCTTACTCGTGCTGTCATAGGCATTAAAAGCCTTAGCGATTTCGATAACCTGTGGTGTATTTTCAACCATGGAAACCATAATCTTATCGCCCTCAACTATATTTGATATGTACTTGCCCTTTATTGGCGAAAGTACAATCGTACTGGTGATCACAAGTCGAACTCCATCCTGCCCAGCTACGGGACCACTTGAAGCTGAAGACGAATCTTCTGGAGTTTCCTCTTCACTGTCTTTTCGGGAATTAAGTTTGCCGCTGATCTTATTACTTGTTAAAGAGTCAAGTTCAAGCTGTAGAGACGAAAGATTCTGTATTTCAGCCGAGACTTCAATTCGCTTAAGCTCGGTAGATTCCTGCATAAAGCGCTGGATCATATGAACAATCTGTGTCATATCACCCTTGCTTAAGTACCTGGCAAAATCTTTACCCAGCGAATAGGAAAAACCTTTTTTGAATTTTTCTGAAAAATCGGAATTGATCCGGGAAGCTGCAGAGGATGTTCGGGAGTTCAGTATCTCCTTTTCAAGTGTCTTCCAGTCATTTTTAATTACAAGAGACTGAAGTTGATAATCAGGAGAGACAACAAAAACCGTGTGATCAACCCGTGCATAATCAATATTAAAAAAGATTATAAAAGCGCCATACAGAGACGACGAGCTGAATGCACCTTTAACCGCAACCAGGTCAAAATAGGAGTTGGAAACCATTCGTTTCGCTTTATCCTGATCGTTTCCTGTAAAATGGAGCGCTATATCATATCTTTTTTGCTGATCTGAAAGTGAATTAATTGCGCTGTCTAAGTTTTCCAACTGAACCTCAGAATTATTTAATTTTATCGGTAAGCATTTTTATTCTTTCAAGAAGCAGAATCCTTTTGATTGGTTTAAGAATAAAATCGGCCGCCCCCATACCAAGCAAGTCCTGAAGAACACCTTTAGTAGTTTCATTACTAATGAAAGCAACCTTAGCATTGTAACTCTTCTCTTTAAGGCTATACAAAAAAGCATAACCATCAAGACGTGGCATATCAAGATCGGTAGTAATAATATCCACCTCGGATCCGATACGTTTCATAATATCAACACCATCCTGACCATCTTTACCCGAAGCTATGATGTCGTACCCCTCCGACTCAAGAATCTGGATAATCTGCTTTCGTATGAAATCATGCGGCTCAATTACAACCACTTTATATGGTATTCCGTTAGGTTTGATACCATCCGGAGATTTAGTATTGACTGAAGGGAAATCATGTTTACTTTTCATGCTCATCTCTCCTTTTTTATAAGGGATGGAAATTTCAAAAAATTCATTAATGTGTATAAAATCAAAACAATGTCTATAATACCAACAAACAAAATGATTAAGTAATAATTATGGTTGGATAGAGATACTATTAGCTTCTAAATCATAATAAACTAATCTATCGATACATCGAAAAAAAATGGAAAATTGTCAACCTAATTATTCAGCTTTATTTTTTAAAAGTCGAGGTTTTTAACCTTGGAAAAATTCAAATCGCAATAAGCCCAGATGTGCTAAATTTTGGAAATTAGTAGAGGTGATATAGCTTCAATGCCGAATTTATAAATTCCTTCAAATTTTTTAGTTTATATGTTTTAATTTTACTCATTTTAGCTAAAAGACTATCGTCCCATTAACTATTGTTCTACTTCTCGACGGTTTTCTCCTCCATTTCCCAGTATAATCCAGTCAATTCACGGTTTACCGAAACCGCAACCTGCAATTTCAAAAAAAAGTGGCTAACAATCCACACAATTCGGTTTTTTTGAAAAAAATTTAACCAATTTTACAAAATTCACGTCTTCATATAATAGAAATCTGTAAAACGGAGGCTTAAAATGAGTAATGCAGACATTCGAACAACAGTTGATGTAAATCTTAAGTGGTTGGCAGTTATTGAGGACTACGCATTAAGAAAAAACATGACCATTTCGGACGTTATGAACATTGTTTTGGACAAGCATATGCAAAAACTGGCTAACAATCCAAAACGGAACGCTCATGCAATGAAATATCAGGAAAGAGGAACAGAATATGTATCCAAACACATAAGATTAACACACATAACATACTGTCGTCTTAAAGATATAATGATCCTGTTCCGTTATACTTTATCTTATCTACTATCCTTAGCCATAGAGTTTTTTGATGAGTATGTCGGTGTCGGTCAAAAAGATGTTTTCCGTCCCGGTATTCACAGTGTTATTGTCAGTCACCTATCTGATCCAAAATACTTTTCGAACTACTGGGGGCTCCCGCCAGCCGAGCATCTTCCAAGTGGCTAACAATCCACAAAAATCACCCTCGTTTCTATAAATCAAAGGAAACATACTGAGGGAGTGTTAAAGAAACACCAACTTTCTTTGCAACAGACCTATAATCTTCACTTGCAAATATCTTAAGCAATCTCATGTATAACTCCATATTCAAATCAGTATCACGTCGCGACTGATCGGGGAAAAGAAGATCAACAGAACCATTCGTTTCAGAAATAACTACAGCAGCACGTTCTGCCTGTTTAAGAATCTTCTTTTTTTGAGCAAAATAATCAGAAATAAGAGCCACAAGATCCTTATCAACCCGAGCCACTGCTCTTAAAAATTGCCGATTACCAATAACAGATGCAAACATTTCAGGACTCTTTTTTTCTGCATAAACAAGATATGTCAGCATAAAATAGCGAAAATATAACGCTGCAGAAAGATCAGGAACCAGATCCTCATAATAGTTAACAAGACCTTCACCAAAATTATTCTGAACATAAAGCGGAAACATATCCAGAACCACTCGCGAACCACGGACATAGGCATTCATCTCATCAATCAATCCATAAACTCCGGATCGTTGCGAAACTAACGCCGGATCATCCGTGTCGACATAAACCTTATAATAAATCGAGCGTAACTCAACAGGTACAAGATCTTTTATCTCCCTTGTCATAAATACTGAAGTCTGCTTCACCAGAATACCGGCGCCCCCACCCGTGTAATAACAGAAGTAATCCCCGGTTGGTATCCGACCATAACGACGCATTACCTCTTTTAGTGAGTATATCTCGCTAAAATAATGAGTACTCTCATGAACAGCCAGGGAAACTGATAACAAAAACTCGTAACGAGACTCACACTTAAGGAAGGTACCAAAGGAGTTCCCGCGTACATTTTTGCCATTAAAAGTATATTGTTTTTCAGAGGTCATAAGCGCCAAAGAATAACTGTCTGGGCTGTACTTTTGCAGAAGAAGAAGGGCACTCTGCTGTGGGTTTTCGATCCGTGAAGAGAGCCTGAGCGGAAGGACAACCACGGTAAGAACTAGCAGCAGTTTAATTGCAGTTTTCACATGCGTCCCCCAATCAATGCAGCAGCCTCTGTATCACGCCCAAGATGTTTCAATACACGAATAACACCATTGAACAGATCGGTATCTGAAGAGGAAATTTGCAATCCATCTCTATAATGTGACAATGCGCTTTCCAGCATGGCACGCCTCTGATTGTCGGTCATCCCGGCCGCCTCCTCTTCACAACTACGTCCCATGTAATAGTAATAGAGATGACCGGCTTTGTGACCCGGTATTAAACTAAGAACTCTTCGAGCCTTGCGATAATCCCGCATTTCGAATAGAGTAGCTCCATAATAGAGCGGCACATTTTTCATAGTGCGAAACTGTTCAGGGCGGTAATGGTTCATTATTAATATCAGATCCTGATACATCCGCTCACGAAACAGTGCAGGTATAAAGAGCGTTAAAATATCTTCATCAGAGGCGTTATATTCCAGAGATTCGAGGGCCGGAATGAATGCCCTATGGGGATCACCCTGTAAAAAATAGTATTTTGCCATAAGGCGTCTGATCTCACTCCGATCAGGATATACACGTGAAAGATTGCGTGTAAGATCCAAGAAATCTTCCCAATCCTTCTGCTGGAACAAAACCTTCGCCTGATTATGATAATCATCGAATTCGCCCTCTTGTACTACCAGATAATAGAAGCGAAGATAATTTGTATAAAGAAAGTCGCTCTTCACAAAAGAGACAACCGTAATAACCAGCGCTGCAAACAGCAAAAAAACCGCTAATTTCCCTTTCAGGCTACTTTTCTTTCTCATCTTACCTTCCAGTATGATTTTATACTTCATGTTTAAAAAAAGTCAATTAAATTCATATGCGAACTGTTTCTGAAAGGCAATCAGTTTTTTTAAAGAATTTTTATTGCAAATTTTGTTGTTGAATATTCATCTTGGCGATAATATCAAAAATGCATAAAAAATTCCATTTTGATGAAAAAAATTTTCAAATTTTGTTAAAAAATACGTCTATAATTAAGGAAGGATAGATGAAACGATCACACTTCATATCAGTAACTGCACTCATTTTGTTACTTATTATTTCGGTACCGCTTTATTCGATTACCGGAAAAGAAGCTCTTTCAAAATTCAGAGCACGCATGTACTCAATTGGATCAATGCGCGGCATAATATCACTCTCAAGTGAAGGTGGCATGTTAACCGGTACATTCAGCTTTAAATCACCCGGCAAAATACATGTACAATTCGACAACGGCAAGACAATTGTCTCTAATGGCCGTAAGCTTTGGGTCTACAACCCCGAAAGCGGCATCTGCGGCGTACAGGATCTTGGTAGCGGCGGAAGCGGAGGTATTGCATCAATTGTTGACGGCTACACAGCCATGGCTCGCACCAGTGGTAGCGGAGCAGTTATTAAGCTTACAGGCAGCGGCTACTATGACGACATAACAATCGTTACAGATGGCTCGTACCTTTTCAGAAGCGCAACCTTCAACAACAGCTCGGGTGGTGGTTTCAGTGTTACCCTTTCCGGAGTTCAGGTAAATCTGGGTCTGCCTGGTGGAATGTTCGACTACAGTGTACCGGCAAACGCACAGCTAGTTAATAATCCGCTTAATATCCAGTAATGAGATCCACAATTTTCATTATGTTCGCGACCGTTTTATTGGCTGGATTCTCTCTTTATGCGCAGGATGACAGCACCTGGGACGACACCCCTTACACAGAGGAAGAACTCCCGGAACCGACATCAGTTCCCACCGATGAACCAGCCAAAAGAACGGTACCGGATAGTAAACCAGTTAGCCCCAAGACCTACTCTGCAGAAGACCGTGCGACCCGTTACTACACATATGCAGGTGGCACAATCTCTTCAGGATTCAATTCTGTCTCCTACACAGGGTGGAGTGGTGAACGACACACCACCATCGAAGAGAGTGGTTTCTACGCCCAACCATCGCTATGCCTTATCATCATAGCCCCTCCATTAATGGGACAGTTAAACACCGGTTTTGCGTTTAACTTCAACGATTCCGAACTAACATCAATCCACCATCTAAAAGCCGATGCACGCATAAAATACATGTATAGCAAAAACCTCCCCATTACCCTTACAGGCGGGGCGGGGTTTTATACAGAGCTTCCACCTGCCACTAAAACATATGATGGCGGCGGAGTTCTACTGGCTCTGGGTTTTCTCTATCCTCTCTCATCCGAATGGTCACTTCTGTTAGATTTTGACCTTGGTTACGGATATTTCGGGAAAGGTACAGAGGGGAGGAAGCTGACATATGGAATTACATTCGGCGCAGTCATCAAGGCGGGAAACCTGTAAAAGAACCCGCGCACTTTTTCATCTTCCCTCTTTTCGCCTGCTGATCTGCACCGCGACCTTAACCACCCTACTCTATTATATCAATTTGTCTTTGATTAAAGATCTGATCATTTTTATCGGCCTCTTTTTTTCATCTGTAATTTACCTGATGATTCAGTATATAAAAAACAAATCTGAAATCAAAAGCAAAACAACTAACTGTTGGAATATCTTTAACCTGCTGATTTTAATTATTACTACTTTTGTCATGGTTTTAAGGTTTCACCTTATATTCAGCCCGGAACTTCCGATTGGCAGCGTACTTGCTGTAAAACAGTTCCGACACACATTGATGTTACAAATTGCAACCAAAGAGGGAAAAGCGGCAGCCTTTATTCCCCGAAAAAAAGAAAAAAAAAGAATCAAAGTTTCAAAAATTCAATCCCTCAGAAAAATCAGTTCAGATTCTGATTTCAACATAATGCTTTTGCGCAAAGGTATCCGCCTTACAGCCTACTGCAAAACCACCACCGCCAAAGAGAGGCTCCCTATACGTAACCGCCTTCAAAACAGCATCAACGACTCACTTGGAAAGACCTTTCCCCAAAAGCAGTCCGCCCTTATCAAAGCGTTGCTATTTGGCGACAAGAGCCATCTTTCCAGAAAAACACTGCACACATATAAAAAAGCCGGCTTGCTACACCTTCTAGCTGCATCAGGAATGCATATAGCCATTGTCAGTGGTTCTATCTTTTTTATTCTGAAACTAATCAGCAGAAATAAAAGATTCTCGCTGGCAGGTGCGGCTGTCACGGTCCTACTTTATGTTCTTATAACTGAAGTTCCCGTCTCGCTTCTTCGGGCTGCCGTTATGTTTTGGATTTACACAATCTTTACCTTATGCGGCAAGGGTAAGAATGCTCTCAATGCACTTATGTTAAGCGCGACAGCCATTATAATTATCGACCCGTCCGACCTCTACTCACTCGGTTTTCATCTATCATTCGGGGCAACCCTTGGCATTCTGCTATTTTTCCAGACTTTTAAGAAACACCTTCCAGCTATTCCTTTCAAGATTAGCGACTCAATTGCTCTATCGCTCTCAGCACAGCTTGCGGTTATACCAATACTATTTTTTACACTCGGTGAATATAACCCAGCCTCACTTCTTTCAACAATTTTAGCAGCGCCCCTGCTTCTTCTGTTTATATACGGCTCATGCGCCCAGGCCATAACTGCATTCTTACCACAAATAACATATTATCTTTCTATAGCCAACACTTTTTTCTTCCGCCTGCTTGCCTTTAACGCCGAGCTTTTCAAGGGACTGAACCTTCTGTGCAACCCTGATTCATTCATAGCACTTATTTTACCAATGGGCCTGCTTGTTTCAGCGCTATTTTTACCTCCCAAAAAAAAACAAAACCAGATTTTTATAATCACAGCTATGTGTTATATGCTGCTGATACCTATCTGGTATAATCAGGCAAGTAATCTGTTTTCTAATAGAAACAATGATCGTGCTGGTGTAAGTATAGGCAAAAATAAGCAGATCATAGTGTCATACACAAAATCATTAGTTAGTTCCAAAGATATTATAACCGAACTGAATCGTAAAAATGCAAATCAGGTAGTCCTTACTATTTCACGACAAACACCAATAGGCTGGATTAAGGATATAATTCGTGCATACCCGGTTCAAACTGTTATATTCACAGAGAGAGTCGACAAAAAGAAATACAGAACACTTGTGCGATTTTTAAAACAGGAAAACATTGAATATAAGAACGGCAAGCATCCAGTTTTAACTGCAAATACGAATTCTATCCCAAAGAATCGCTAAAACAATAATGACAAGCTCTAATAACTTCTAATCAGCTCTTTTCTTATAAAAAAATTATCTAAAAATACAACCACACCTCTATTTAGAAATTATACCTAACCGATCAGTAAAATCGTGTTTGACAAAAGGCTACCTGCTTTTTATTATCACGATAAAGTATAAGGAGATTATCCATTGGCACTATACGAATTGCAAAATATAAATCTCGCCGAAAAAAGAGAGGAAATCCTTGGCAAAGTACTTTCCGGCGACCAGGTTAAAATATCTTTCTCATTCCCCAAAAAAAACTACATGGCTTTTTTAAACGGGATGATTGCCAACCTTCTAGGGGACTCCGATCTCATTTTTCTTCACGAATCCTTTTTTACTATTTTACGCGAATCTCTCCTTAACGCTGTAAAAGCAAATGCAAAGCGTCTCTATTTCGAAGAACACAACGCCGACATCAATAACAGCGCAGACTACGACCGTATCATGAAAAAGTTCCGAAACGAAGTCATCGGAGACATGGTTGTAGTCGAAGAGAATCTGAACAGAAGCAAACTTTTTGTGAACTTTATGGTACAACGTTCTGACACACACATTCTTCTGCGTATAGAAAACAATTCCAAGATGCTACCTGCTGAAGAGGAGCGAGTTCAGAAGAGAATAACCCAAGCATGGAGCTTTAAAGACTTTTCCGAAGCCTACGATTCAATGTACGATGAAACCGAAGGAGCGGGTCTGGGAATAATCCTAACTGTTATGTTACTTAAAAATGTTGGGGTTACCCCCAGCGACTACCGCATCTTTGTAGATAAACAGATGACTGTCGCCGCCCTGCGCATTCCGTTATTGATTAAAAAACAGGAGATGATTACAGCCGTCAAAGAAAAAATCATGCGCGAGATCCACCTGCTACCGACCTTTCCGCAAAATATCATCGACCTGCAGCAGATGTGTGAGAACCCTGATTCCTCGATTAACCTTATAGCCGACAAGATTAAAGTAGATCCATCACTAACTGCCGACATTCTGAAACTGGCAAACTCGGCCGGGTTTCTTAGTGTACGGAAGATCGAAAACATCAACGAAGCTCTTATGCGTATTGGCCTTACTAATCTTAAATATATTCTGATCGCTGCGAGTTCACGCAAAATAATGGATGCACGTTATAAGCAGTTCTCCAAAATATGGACTCACAGCCTTGATGTTGCCGCCTACTCACGCTTTATACTTAATAAACTTTCACTGCGTCGTCTTCAAGACAAGGTCTTTATTACATCATTACTTCACGACCTTGGTAAAATTGTTCTGCTATCGGTTGACCTTGACCTTACAAACTGGATTGCCGATTTCGTACAGCAACGAGGTATTCGCAGCACAACAATTTTAGAAGAGGTCTCTATCGGTATAAGCCACTCGACAATCGGAAAGCTGATTGCAAACAAGTGGAATTTTGCCGATTTTATGGAAGAGGCAATTGCCTGCCACCATGCTCCCCTTCAAAGCAGTGATGAAAACCGTATTGTCGTCTACGTAACTTATCTGGCCAATATCTTTGTCGGAATCTCTTCAAAAAAATATACTTTCGACCACATCGATCCGGCTGTTCTTTCTCATCTTTCAATAAACTCCATGAAAGAGTGTGAAAACCTATACAACTACTGCACTATTTCATTTAAAGAAAGCCGTGACCTATGAGCAGTATTGCCATTGCTGCGACACGGTCAGGAGACAAAACTGCTCTTATTACAACACCTGACGGAAAAGAATTACGGCTACATTCAGCTTTCGACCCTATAAAAGAGGCTACTCGATCAATCTCAGATTTTACCACCAAACCGAACCGGATTATTATCATAGCCGGCTGTGGACTGGGCTATCACGTTAACCTCTTAAAACAGAAGTTCCCTCAAAACCTTATAATAGTTCTGGAAAGCAATCCTGAAATGGAAAAGCTCTGCCTTGAGCACTTTCCACAACACCTGTCCGACACCATATCGATACACTCAACTAACGAAACAGCAGGCGTTCTGGAAAAACTTGACATCAATTCTTTCAAAGGAACTTCTCTCTTTATTCATAGGCAATCATACAACCTTAATCCCGACTATTATGATCAACTCATATCAGATATTTCCCGCTACCTAACTTCACGCATAAGTGATCTATTAACTCGATTTGAGTTTGAACAGCGCTGGGTCGAAAACATTCTTGCAAACTGTACACTCCTACCACGCTGCTTCCCGAGCTCACTGCTTGCTGGTAGTTTTTCTGGAATGCCGGGTATAATCGTTTCTGCAGGGCCATCACTGGTACAATCCATAGCTCTTCTAAAAAAATACCGCAACCATGCACTCATTGTCGCCGTCGACACAGCCTACAAGGTCCTTCTGAAACACGGTCTCGAGCCTCACATCGTCATGGTTCTGGATGCACAGAAACAAAGCCAGTTACACTTCTTCGGAACACATTCAGATACAACAGTACTCCTTGCTGACATCGTAAGCTCTCCACCGGTTATCCGCAATTTTTCTAACCCGATATTTATCAGTACGACTGCAAAGTACTACGACGATGATAGCGGAGTATTGCAACGCGAGACAACTCCCTTTGTCGATTGGATTGAAAAGCATGTCTCACCCTTCGGCGACATTCAATCAGGAGGTTCAGTAGCAACAAGTGTCTTCGATTTTCTGCTTAACAGTGGCTGTAGCGAAATTGTCCTTGTTGGTCAAGATCTAGCCTATACCGGCCGCAAGATCCACTCAAACGGCACTCATCACAATGAAAAGTGGGTATCGTTAATTAACCGATTCAAAAATCTGGAAACAATTAATCAGAACGTAGTTCGCAAACGAAAAATCAAATATGTCGAATCCCTTGTGCCAGAAAAAAAAATAATGAGCGATTTCGTACTCGACCTGTACCGTGGTTGGTTTGCCGATTCTGCTCAAAAAATAAAACTCCCTGTAATTAATACAACGGCTATAGGTGCCCATATACCAGGCACAAAACGTATCTTTCTCAATGATTTTTTTAAAAACAGAAAGCAACCCACAAAATGCCCAGCAGATATTATCGCAAAAATAATAAAAAACTCACATAAATTCAAAACCGAACGTCTGTTAAACGCATTAAAAAAAGGTCTGATAGAATTTAAAAATGTTAACTCGATGTTTGAAAACGAAAACGGATCCACCGCAGACACTGTTTTAGACTATATTGAAAAAAATGAGCTCGAACCGATATACCGCCCCTTCATGAAAAAAACCCTCATCTACATTTCACGACACAACCTCAGTGAAGATAAGCGAAACAAATTGTTACTTGACGAACTGAAGCACACAACCAAAAAGGTTTCCATACTCTTTAAAAAATGCGCGGAGCGTTTACAGGTCTGATACGAACCCTCCGCCGGAGATTCGTGTGCACGATAAATTTGAACGATTTCTTTGCCCTGCCCTTTCTTTACGGGCCTACACCGCCCTTACAACCGAAACGGCAAAGGCCATTACCAGACTTCATAAAACTACACCGAATGCGACCTACGCAATAGCCGAAGCTGTCACAGCAACAGCACTGCTTTCATCGCTGTTAAAACCCGAATCCAGACAGAATCTGTCATTTAAGATCTCGGGCAGCGGCCCTATGGGAACGATCTATATTCAAACAGATACAACCGGTGCGCTGCGTGGTTATGCCGACAACCCGCAACCGGAACTTAGCGAAAAGTTCGAATCCATCGATTTCTCACAGGCCATCGGAGCAGGCGTAATTACTGTCAACCGTGATATAGGAGTAAAAGACGCCTACAGCGGAGTTTCGCCTCTTGTGTACGGCTCCATAGCAAAAGATACAGCCTATTACCTTACAACCTCAGAACAGATCCCTTCTGCAGTTATAATCGCTTGTGATACCGACTCTGATGGTGTTGTAACCGCAAGTGGCGGCATTCTTATTCAGTCGCTCCCCGACACGCCAGAAGAATCGATAACTATAGTCGAAGAGGCTATGAAAAAGAGTCAATCCCTGCAACAGCATCTGAACGAAGGTGGCGACATTACATCGTATCTGTCGTATCTGCTTAACAATAACACCCTTGAGCTACTCTCATCTACACCTCTGCGCTACGAATGTTCATGCACAAAGGATATTGTTACAGCCTCTCTGTCTACCGTATCTGTTAACGATTTGCAAAGCATGATTGATGAAGATAACGGTGCAGAAGTCTGTTGTACATTCTGTAGCAAGGCCTATCAATTTTCAAAAGACGACCTGAAAACGATAATCAGCAACAAAGATAGATTACAATAAACCAGTAAAAGATTCTTTCAGGCATGCGGGTGAAACTGAGAGTAGACCTGCTTCAAACGGGCTCTTGTGGTGTGGGTATAAATCTGTGTAGTCGATATCGAACTATGGCCCAACATATCCTGCACAGCCTTGATATCGGCTCCATTATTCAGAAGTTCGGTTGCAAAACTATGGCGAAGGGCATGAGGTGAAACTGAAGAGGTGAATCCGCTCTTACGAGCACGCCTGACTATTATGTGGAAAATTCCCCTGACCGTTATACCATGTCCACGAGCATTAACAATAAGCGCCTCATCATGTTTAAAACCCTTTTTTTCACGACTCAAACGATACTCATCGTAAGCATGCAGAGCCATTTGCCCTAAAAAAACATAACGGTCTCGTCCACCTTTTCCATGTACCTTCAATCGACCATTCGCTGCATCCAGATCAGTAACCGACGCACCAGCGACTTCTGAAACACGGCATCCCGTACTGTATATAATATGAAGCAGTGCCTTATCCCGGTAGTCTATAAATCGTTCCTCGGGAAAATCAAACAGAAGGTCTATATGCTTGTCATTTAAAAATGAGGGCAAGCGCCTTTTCTTTTTCGGGAACAGTAGTGTGGCTGCCGGATTTGTCTCAATTATTGAATGATTAAAAAGAAATGAAAAGAAGCGTTTACTACTCGATATTTTACGCTCAATTGTCGCTGAATCACATCCACGATCAGAAAGATAACCAATATAGCATTTCAAATCAGATGATGTTACAGTAGTTGCATCAACATCATCATCAAGTACTGAGCAGTCACGCGGATACATTTCAGGTTCGGCGTTTATAAGAAATTCGGTAAGTTGTATTAAATCACTGGTATAGGCCGTCACGGTATTATTCGCTGCTCCCCGCTCGGTGAATAGGTAAGTTGCAAAGTTGTCTATCAGCTCATACACTGTAATCTTCCTTCTTGGAAGCCTCTTCAACCTCATCAAGAAGATCAAGAAAATAGCCACACGGTTCGTTCAGACAAACAAGCCGTTCGCCCTTGCCACGAATACGCTTCTTGAAAAGAAGTTTACTGCACTTCGGACAATCCTTACCAGCCGGAATATCACGGGTTACAAATTCACAATCTGGATACTCAGAACAGGCATAAAAGGGTCTCCCTTTTTTAGAAGAGCGCTTAACCACATCTCCTTCACAGGATGGACACCGTCCCAAAGGCAATGACTTGGCATTTCGACAATCGGGGAAAGCGCTGCAGGCCAGAAAGTATCCGAACTTACCCAATTTCTTGATCATGGCTGCTCCACACAATTCACAGACCAGATCAGTAGGCTCATCAAGAACGCCCTTCATATCATCAATGTTTTCCTCAGCCCTATGCACAACTTCTATGAAAGGGGTGTAGAAATCACTGAGCATCTGATGCCACTCAATCTTTTCCAGTTCAATACTATCCAGCTTCTCCTCCATACCAGAAGTAAATTCAACGGAGACCAGATCAGAAAAGTTATCTTTAACCAATGTATTAACAAGTTTTCCAAGAACTGTAGGCACCAATTGACGCCCCGAACGGTTAACGTAATATCTTTTTATCAGTGTATTTATGGTTGGTGCATAGGTAGATGGGCGACCGATACCCGACTCTTCCAAAAACTTTACCAGCGAAGCGTCGTTATACCGCGGTGGTGGCGAAGTAAAGTGTTGCTCGGGCAGGTGTTCTGTAACTACAACATGATCCCCCTCCTGCACCTTTGGAAAAGTCGACTTCTTAGATTTAGACTCCTTCTCTAATACGGTAAATCCATCAAAGAGAACAGTTGTCGCAGATGATCTGAAAAGATACTCTGATCCGTTTATTATAAGGGTATGTATCTCGGTACGTTCAGGAGTCATTTGCGAGGAGACGAACTTTTTCCAGATAAGGCTATAGAGCTTATACTGCTCGCCCGAAAGTATTTTTTTTATGGAATCGGGTGTACGTAATACTTCCGTAGGTCGTATTGCCTCATGCGCGTCTTGTGAGCCTTTTTTGTTGGTATAGGTATTCGGCTTCTCTGGCAAATAGTCAACAGAATAAGTATCACTTATATAGGTGCGAACAGATTCTAAAGCTCCCTGCGAAATGCGTGTTGAGTCAGTTCTCATATAGGTTATAAGTCCGGTCTGTCCCTCTTCACCACCAAGATCGACACCCTCATAGAGTTGCTGAGCAACCATCATTGTCTTGGAAGTTGTAAATCCCAGCTTATTTGCTGCTTCCTGCTGCAGTTTGGATGTAATAAAGGGAGCAGTTGGCTTACGTGAACGATTTTTTGACTTTAATGATTCTATTTGGAATTCACTGTTTTCAAGCAGATTAGTGATGTCGTCGATCTCATCACGAGTAGATATTGATACTTTTTCGCCTTTGAAAGAAAAGAGTGATGCAGAGTATTCGCGATTCTTGATCTTAAAGTTAATATCATATGTCCAGTACTCTTCAGGAGTGAATGCATCAATCTGCTCTTCACGTTCACAGATAACCTTCAGCGCCACCGATTGAACACGGCCAGCCGAGAGCCCCTTTTTAACCTTCTTCCACAAAATAGGGCTGATAGAGTAACCCACTATCCTGTCCAGAATACGACGAGCCTGTTGTGCATTAACCAGACTCATATTCAATTCTCGAGGGTGCTCAACTGCTTCAAGTACTGCACTCTTTGTAATCTCATTAAATTCGATTCGTTTTATATCGCTACAGAATTTAGAGAGCGAATTAGCTAGATGCCAGGATATCGCCTCTCCTTCACGGTCAGGGTCAGTAGCCAGAAGAATTGTACTCGCCTTTTTAGCGTACTTCTTCAGTTCGTTTAAAACCTTAGCCTTACCCCTGATGGTTATATATTCAGGTTCAAAATTATTATCCACATCCACAGCCAAACGGGATTTGGGAAGATCAATGATATGTCCGCGTGATGACGAGATAATATACTCTTTTCCAAGGTACTTGGTTATTGTTTTGACTTTTGTTGGTGACTCGACAATTACCAGCGTCTTTTTATCCATAAATATTCCTGTTCCGTCTGTAGTAAATGCGCCGTTGAATCAGAATCACTTTATCTCTGTTTATAAAGAAGAGAACGACACATTCAGACTAACTGAGCAAAGCAACCCGATTTGTCAAACTATTTGTATAAATCAGTCTTAAAACTGACTGATTACAGGGGTAAATTGGATACAGACTCTATTCAGACCGGAATTGAGAGCCTGTTACCGGTACGTTTCACATAATCCCCCAGCTCAAGCAGTAGCAAAAGTTCGGTAACTTTTGACGGTGAGAACTCTGAACTACGTATCAGATCGTCACTCTCTCTAATACCATCGCGAATCAACGAGTAGAGTCGCAGCTGATCCACAGACAACTGGCTAATATCAGGTAGGCAATGACCGTTTTTTTCGGACATCGAGTTATCGGATTTCCGATGTGACCCGGATGTCACCTGATCCGGGAACAGAATCCCGGAATTTTCTGAATCGATCTCCTCTTCGTCATTTGTATATGAATCTGAAAAGAGCTGTTCATGACTCAACAATGCAACAGCTCCCTGATTAATTAGTCGAAACGAGCCTGTATAGGCTGAATTATAGGGATACGACGGCGTAACAAACAGATCACGGTTCTGCTCCACGGCACATCGCGCCGTAATCAGAGCGCCACTGCGAATTCCAGCCTTAACCACAACTGTAGCACGGCATAATCCACTTATAATCCGGTTACGACGCACAAAGGTCCACTTCATCACCCCGACTCCTGGTGGATGCTCAGAAATTAATGCCGATCCAGAGCTTGAGCGAATACTCTCGAAAAGATCACGGTTTTCACAGGGATAGATGCGATCAAGACCACAGGCTGTAACCGCAATGGTCGCGGCTCCGTTACGCAAGGCCGAGACATGGGCCTGTCTGTCAACACCACGAGCTATACCACTGACAATAACATGTCTCTTTGCGGCAATTCCACAGCACAGACGATCGGTAACGATCTTTGCTTCAGCATCAATACTACGACTGCCGACAATCGCAACAGCCGGCCCCGGTGTAAAGTTTCCCTGACGATAAAGCACAAGTGGCGGATCAGGGATTGAACGAAGAAGCTGCGGATACGCAGATGATGAAAATGGAATAATTTCAATACCATGATTGGCACATCTTTCAATAACACGATCAGCCGCCTCATGTACATCAGATCCGTAAATCTTTTTAACATGAGCAACAGAGGTTAAATACTCTTCACGAAGCCTGCTGAATATGTCTCGAGGGGTTGAAGTTTCAAGATTAAGGAGAGTTTCACGATAAACTGGAGCAGAGAGAAGAGAAAGAAGCAGCAGATAATAGCCATCCCCTTCAATCATCATCGACCCCCGCCGCCAGTTCACGTGTTATGCGACTCACATTCACCATAGCATCGCTCTCATACTGTTTGCGTGATTCCGGATCAGACTGTAATGATTCCACAAGTGATTGATAAACAGTCAGTGCTGAATTGCGGTTTCCACTTTCATAAAGCATGCGTCCATAGGCAAAACGAGCTTCATAGTAGTCCGGTTTTTTCTCAACAATAGTCTGTATACGGTCAAAGGCCTTTTCGTGCTCATTCTTTTCAAAAAAGAGTATCAAAGCAGAGCCATAAAGCGCGTCATAATTATCCGGCTTTTTTTCAATTGCTAAGTTATAGTGGTAAAGAGCCTTGTCATAGTCGTTTTGCTGTCCAAGTTCACGTGCACGGTTAGCATAGGCCACACCAAGCCGGCGATGAACCTCATGCTCGCCATTACCTAAAGCAATTGTCTTTTCAAAAAATTGAATAGATAACTGCCAGTTTTTTCTAACCAGATAGACAGCCGCTAAGGCCTCATAGACGTTAGCAAGACGGTCTCCTGCCTCAATTTTCTCTTCTATCTGATCTTCGAATCCCTTCGCCTTTTGCATCAGCTCTTTAAGATCTTCGGTCTGTTCGCCCGTAGTAACCCTACGAACCGACTTTGGCATAAAATAATCCAGAAACTGATCAACAGTACAACCGGCTAAAAGAGCTGGAACCAATAGAATCATAACTATCACCTTTTTATTATAGCTCATATTCTAATACGCTCTCTTACTTTTTTTTGTTAATTTTTTTTGCCCTAAAACTGACTTTTCGCAATTTTTTGTTATAATTCTCCAAAAACTGGTTACAATTATCAACTATTACAACATCAGCGACAAGAAGAAGCGGGGAAATCGGCAATTCTTCGATAAAGACGACAAATTTCTGGCACAATATTTTTTCCAAAAGATCATAATTACCCTCTTCTCCGACAATCACCGAAAAATCGGTTTCGATTGAAGTAAACAGTTCAGCACAGCTGTTCCACGAAATGGACTCATCCCTACCATGAAGAGATTCAGTAGAAAGTGCTGCTCCCTTCATTTTTTCACCGATTGATACTATATAGCGGGTAAAATGCTTCTTATCGGCAACGCCCGATCCAGCAATTATCGAGTAGTTAGTTTCCACAGCATGAGCTCGTACAGCTGTTGGATCTTTGGGAAATCGAAACGGAAAATTGGTTATCTGCGCACTCAGCAATGAAGGAGGTTCCGTAGGATCAACACAAGCACGCACAAAAATCATCATTCCAGGCTCGATAGGCCTTTTTAGGTAATAGCGGAAACTTAGACGTGGTAAATAGAGCTGCTGTTCCCCGTCTTCAAGCCTGATATCGCAGACATCGGGAATCATACGCAACTGATCCCGGAATCTGTTATGTAAAAAAATTTCAAGTTTAGGGTGATATAGTGAGATAATCGTAACAATTTTTTTTTCGACAAGAACTTGTTCGAACAGCTCTGCAAGATCGACATCGGTTGAGAGAAAGCGGCTGTCAGCGACTACAATTTGATCAAACGATTCAGAGAATTGATCGGGAACACGACGATCACGGCTGAAAAAAACACAACAGGAGGTTAAACGATTTTTCTTCGCAAAGATTTCGACATGTGCGCGGAAATTCTGATATAAAAGCGGCCGTTTTCTGAATCTGTCATCAGCAACAGCGAGAAGCTGGGTCATATATTAAACATACCCTGAGAGTCCATAGCAGCAATCAGAGAAACAGCCTTATCCTCACTCTCTCCAGTATAGTTATCCTTACGGGCTATCTCACTTGCCGAAACAGCTGGAAAAACACCCTCCTCTTTACAGCTCTTTTGTACGGGGTTGATATACTCATCACAACAGGCAAGGCGGTCCCGAAGCGAAGGATATCTAAGCTTTTTTACCGAACGCAAGGAGATAATACGGGTTTCAAAGGGGAGTTCTATATCATGGTCATTTTTAAAGGATGTCAGATGAAAGTGATCGCTATCAAGAGAGACGGATTTAACTTCGGAGTGGTAAGGCAGAGACATATTCAGAGCTATAAGCATCGGTATACTGTTAGTACAGCAGGTTTCACAATGGTAACCGGCAATGATAATATCATTCTTTCCAGGATTAAGCGCATCAGCAAAATATTCAGCTCTCTTAAACGGGTCAAAGCTGAACGGAAACTTAATCCACTCGATTGAATCACAACCAAGTGACTTGACTTCATCATAAACAGGACGGCGTTCAAAGGAATCAAGCAGTACTGCTGTAACAGGAATCTGATATTCATCTTTAAGACCGAGGGCAGCTTCAAGAGCAAAAGCTGAATAGCTGTCAAGCCTTACCGGACAATCGCTATAATCAAAAGTCCCATTTACAAGATCAACACAATCAGGCTCCGGAAGTGTTTCTAAACATACAAAAATTTCCATAATACATATCCTCGTGAAACAGAAACGTCCTCTTTATTATTTCGGTCTGTTTATAGCGTATATTTAGGCATTAACAGAGTTTATCGCCCCATTTAAGTTTTTCGCGTAATATTGAATAGTAGCCTCGGGACGGTGCTTTAATCATTCTGATATATTTCTTTGAGAGCAAAACAGAAACCGTTTCACTGCCCCCCAGTGCCAACGAACACTGTCCGTCAATCATACTGTGCAGATCATGATCTCCGCTTTCAGCAAGTAACTCTATCGACTCACCGCCCGGCACTACAATCGGACGTGCATTCAGATTATGGGGCGCAATCGGTGTGATAACAACAGCATTAAGCCCCGGTTTTACAATAGGTCCGCCCGTAGAAAAAGAGTATGCGGTTGAACCGGTCGGGGTTGCAATAATAACTCCATCCGCCCGATAGGTATTAACATACTCGCCATCGGCTGTTACAACAATACTGACCATCCGCGCATGAAGGCCGCACTTTGCTACAACAAAATCATTCAAGGCATAATAAATGCAATCGCGAACTCTTATTTCAAGAAAATGGCGATTCTCAGTTTTATAGTCATCGTCAAGAATATGTAAAACCGCATCTTTTGCCTCATCAACCCGAACGTCAGTCAAAAAACCAAGGCTTCCCATATTCACTGCAAGTACAGGTTTAGGATACTCTATAATCAGTTTTGAAAAATTAAGAAGTGTTCCGTCACCACCAATAACAATAAAAAAATCGGCCTCTTCAACCGCATCAACAATAGTAACAGATAACGATACAAGATACTCCTCCATCTCAGAACGAAAGCTGACAGCATGTTCCTTGTGCGGATTATGAAAGATGTAAACGGTTTTATTCCGCATTTACAGAGTTATCCTGAAGCAGCATTAGAACTGCTAACTGATTATTTTCCTAACAGATGAGACATAACACCGGCAACCATAGCTGTCAAAGGTTTTTTCAATAGTAATCCAAATTATGAGAGAACTTAAGAAGAAAAGCATCTTAACGACACCAGATAATTGTTAGTACTATTTTTCAAGAACATTAATGCTCAAAATCGTTAAAGGCAACGAACTGATATTTAACGCAAATGCTCGAAAACCCAATATCTTTGAAATTATTCAAAAAAGTGCAACCGGTAATCACCAAAAGAGTCTCTAATATTGTTAACTGTAACCAAATTATGATGCACGGGGGAATTCCATGCAACCAGACACATTTAAGTCGCTGATTCATACCAGACTTGAGAACCTTGAATCAATGATTTCAGCCCTGCTAAAACGCAGCTACGAAACACCCATATCTGATTATGTAGAAAAATACGGCAGCGAAGAGAAAAACGAAATTAATCGCATATACAGCACTCTCGCAGAAGATCTTCAGAATAATCTTGTCAATGTATATCGTGATTTCACAGCCCGATGTGATGAAATAATCGCAAATGCAATAAACCTAGCTCGGCAAAACTACACCCATATTTGCCTTTCAAATGATCTTTTTTTTAACGATGAAGATTTTGCATCTGAAAAAAGAGACGAGGATTCTAACGAATAGCTAAAAACCTCTTTTAACGAAAAGAACAAATGGGAACTTCGAAAAATTACAAAATTTGGATGGGTATCATCGTTTAAGTACCTATTCTATTAAAATTTTTCGCAAGTTCCTTTGCTGGTCGCAAGATGAATCTTGCTGCTCGCATATGCAACCTAGTTTAAAAGTTAATTAATAGAGATTTCTAAAAATAATTTGACACTATTTTACCCCCTAAAATAGAATTACCTTTCTTATTATCCGTTAACCTCATAAATATGAGGTTAATTCGGAAGTTTCATCACGAGACGGCCGGCAAGTTAGCCGGTTTTAAGAAGTTCAAACTGTTATGACACTATCATTAATGCGCCTGCCTTTATTCTATGATAAAATCACAGGTAAAAACCAGATGTCTCATGAAAATAAAACGTTATCACAAGTAACATCTTAAACTCACACTACCATAAAAAACCGTAATGGGGGAACTTGCATGAAAGGTGCACGCCAGGTCATTGAGAGCCTTATCAAAGAAAACGTAGATTATATGTTCGGATATCCGGGAGGTGTTCTGATCCCCATTTTTCACGAACTGTTTGACAGCCCTATAAAATTCATCTTATCACGTCACGAACAGGGTGCCATACACGCGGCCGATGGATATGCCCGCGCAACAGGTAAACCTGGTATCTGTATCGCAACCTCCGGCCCGGGCGCCACAAACATAATTACAGGCCTTGCTACGGCGCACATGGATTCTGTTCCGCTTGTTGTTATTACCGGCCAGGTTTCAACCGAGATGATCGGAAACGATGCCTTTCAGGAGGCCGATGTTACCGGAATTACACGCCCGGTTACAAAACATAACTATCTTGTACAAGACATT
The DNA here is from genome assembly GCA_027858855.1 of Spirochaetota bacterium. GTDB lineage: Bacteria > Spirochaetota > UBA4802 > UBA4802 > JAFGJZ01 > JAFGRW01. The sequence goes on from JAQIBV010000058.1 coordinate 47,834, forward strand.
CACGACTTAGCCCGCATAATCAAAGAGGCCTTCTATATTGCAACAACCGGCCGGCCCGGCCCGGTGCTGATAGACATTCCGGTAAATATTTCGAATACCGATTGCGAGTATAATTACGAAAAACCTGTAGATCTTCGCGGATATAAACCTGTTTATGAAGGTCATCCGGTTCAGATCAAAAAGGCCGCAAAAATGATTTCTGAGGCGAAAAAGCCTGTCATCTACTCTGGTGGAGGAGTTATTCTTGGTAATGCATCTAAAGAATTAACCGAATTTGCCAAGAAAACAGGTATTCCAGTTACCACCACCCTGCTCGGATTGGGAGCATTTCCCGAAACAGATGAACTATCTCTCGAAATGCTGGGAATGCATGGTACATACTACGCAAACCATGCTGTTAACGAATCCGACCTTCTTATCGCAATTGGTGCACGATTCGACGACAGGGTAACCGGAAAAATTGCTCAGTTCATTCCTAATGCACGAGTAATTCATATCGACATTGATCCGGCTTCCGTATCAAAGAACGTTATCGTCGACATTCCGATTGTCGGTGACTGCAAGCTCATCCTGCAGGAGCTCATCAACATTACAGAAAAACCAGATATTACCCCCTGGATTGATGAGATCCGTCAGATGAAACTGACACATCCCCTCTACTACGACTCAGAGAGTCCTAATCTAAAGCCACAATATGTTGTTGAACGTATCTATGAAATCACCAAGGGAGATGCCATCATAGCAACAGAGGTGGGGCAGAATCAGATGTGGGCAGCACAGTTCTATAAATTCAGTAAACCGCGCACCTTTATCTCTTCCGGTGGACTGGGCACTATGGGCTTCGGACTTCCTGCGGCAATTGGCGCTCAACTGGGAGTCCCAGGCAAGCGAGTAATTAACATTGCAGGCGACGGCTCCATCCAGATGAACATTCAGGAGCTGATCGTGGCGGTACAGCACCGGCTTCCGGTAATCATTGCCATACTGAACAACGGTTTTCTGGGTATGGTTCGTCAGTGGCAACAGCTGTTTTACGATAAGCGGTATTCACAGACCTGTATCAAATGCGCTCCGGACTTTGTAAAACTTGCCGAAGCCTACGGAGCAGTTGGTATTCGGGTAGAAGACAAGGCCGGTGTTGATGATGCCATTAAACAGGCTCTGGCCATAACCGACCGCCCCATCGTAATCGATTTCGTAGTGGAAAAAGAAGAGAATGTCTACCCCTTCGTTCCAGCCGGAGGAACTGTTAAAGATACCATATTAAGGGAGCTTGCATAATGGAACAATATGTACTGTCTGTTAAAGTAGAAAACAGAACCGGCGTACTTGCCCGTGTCGTTGGTCTCTTCTCGGCGCGCGGATACAACATAGATTCATTGTCTGTCAGTAAGACGGAAGACATTGATGTCTCAATTATTACAATTGTAGTTCACGGTGATGATCGTGTTATCGAACAGGTAAAGAAACAGCTGAACAAACTGATAGATGTCATTAAGGTCTACGATCACACCGAAATACCAAGCGCACAGCGCGAAATAGCAATAGTAAAAATCCAGCTAACACCAGCGAAACGGGTCGAAGTCTTTCAGATTGCCCAAACCTTCGGTGCCGAAATTATTGATATATCACAAAAAGCTCTTTCTCTTGAGGTGGTGGGTCACCCTTCAAAAGTAGAAAATTTTATAGAAATTATCCGTAACTATGGAATTAAAGAACTCATTCGAAGTGGCCGGATATCTTTTGCCCGTGACCGAGCTTAGACTTCAATGCCAATAGAGAGCATTACCGTCAGCGAAAAGCTGCTATCCTACATCCGATCGGTTTCACTAAAAGAACACCAGTCGCTTCGGATGATCCGCGAACGCACAGAGTCACACCCCTGTGCAAAAATGCTGATCACCCCCGAGCAGGGGCAGTTTATGACTATGCTCGTTCAGCTGATCGGAGCGAAAAAATGTCTTGAGATCGGGGTCTTCACCGGATATTCAACTCTGGCCACGGCCTTAGGGCTTCCGGAAGATGGAAAGATAATCGCCATCGACCGCTCTCGCGAATGGACTTCGCGAGCCCAGCGACACTGGGCTGAAGCTGGAGTCGAACATAAAATTGACCTGCGAGTGGGTGAAGGCATGGAACTTATACCCGCCCTTATTGAAAACGGGCATGCGGGCACCTTCGATTTCATCTTCATAGATGCGGATAAAAAAAATTATGAAAACTATTATCACCTTGCCTACACATTGTGCAAACCCAACGGCCTGATTATGGTCGACAACACATTATGGAGGGGGACCGTAATACGGAAAGACTGTGAAGACCTTTCGGCACGTCAGTTAAAATCGTTCAATACGATGATCTTTAACGACGACAGGGTAAACCTTACCATTATACCAATGGCCGACGGTATTCACCTTATTCGAAAAAAGGAGACAACCAAATGAGCTGGATTTATGAACAGGATTTTGAGGTTCGAGAATATGAGTGTGATCTGCAAGGCATAGTAAACAATGCAGTATATCAGAACTACCTTGAACATACCCGAAACTCTTTTTTAAAGCAAAAGGGGCCCGACTTAAAGGCGTTACACGACCAGGGTATTGATGCTGTAGTTGCCCGCATAGAAATTGACTATAAATTTCCTTTACGGGCGGGTGACGAATTTATTTGCAGATTAAATGTCAGACGTGAAGGTGAATTAAAACTTGTCTTTAAACAGGAAATTATTCTGAAAGAAAATGAACGACTGTGTGCACGTGCAAATGTGATTATTGTCTGTATCGAAAATGGCAGGGTCTGCATGCCGCAGGTTATACTCGATTCCTTTAAAGAGATCCTTGAGCCAAAAAATTAATCAAACAGCCGGCCTCCGACCGGCAGTATAAGGCCCGGATGATTCGCTGCCGGAGAATTAACCTCAGTCGAAACCTCTGTTGCTGTAAAATCAATATTTTCGCCACAACTACACAGCGATTCATACGATACATCACAATCCAACCAGTCACCCTCCTTTTCTGGTTTCATAATAAGTGGCATACGGTCATGAATGGGCCTCATGAAATCATTAGCTTCTCGTGTTATAATTGTAAAGCTCTCAACTGATAGCTGCGTCTCGGGGTCAATCCAGCTATCCCACAGCCCTGCTAATGAAAAGATATGTTCTTTTGTTGTAATAAAAAAGGGTGTACGTGTTCGTCCAGATCCACTCCATTCATAAAATCCACTTACCGGAACCAGACAGTGCCGCTTCCCGAAAAGGTTTTTGAAACTTGGTTTTTGTGTTAGGCTCTCCATACGGGCATTAATCATTTTAGCACCTAAGGAAGCATTTTTCGACCAGGAGGGTATAAGCCCCCATCGATAAAACGAGAGCACCCCTTTTGTAGCATTAGATATTACAGGCAAAAGTTGTGATGGAGCGGCATTATACGTGGGTGAAAAAAGAGCCGGTACGGATACACCGTACCGGTCACTGATCTGTTTGGGGGTATGTATAAAACAGAAACGGCCACACATATAATATGTTACGAAACTTCTGCGTTCTCTTCTTCGTCTTCTTTGAAACCAGCATACCAGAGCACCTCTTCAGGAGAGAAGCGATCCACAAGCGCCATGTTACAATAGTAGTCCTTCAGAATCTTCAGATGAAGGATCTCCTGCTCCTCTTCGGTATAGGCTGAGGTACTGTTTAAAATTATTTCATTACTTGATTTTTCGACCCACTCGAAAAAATTACTGCTATGGTCACAAAAAACCTGATAGGCGCTCATTATGTCAAACTTGATCGTATCTACAACCCTGCGTAGCTCTTCATCGCTGTAGCGAACAGAATCAAAAACAAGCTCACTTTGAAAATAATCACCCCAGGTAATTACTTCGGGCTCTACTCCAAAACGATCAAGCAATGACGCCACCGTTTTTTCACCGATATAGCCTTTAGTTGCCACGCGATCGACAAATTCCTTTAACTCTATAAGCATATTAACCTTGTGCATATTAATTCGCCCCTGGTTTACAAAGGGAAGAACACTGTCGCTCAGAAGTCGTTTCATGATATCTACTCCAGTAATATTATACAGAAGTTGTTTTTGCAGAAATAGCAGAGCCGGTTCTCTTAACAGAATAACCGGCAGGCAAAAACCCTTCATCTTTATAACTATCGGAGTAATTCATTTTTTCATTAGAAAAAACATGATCAGAAGATGTTTTCAATAGGAAAAAGAAGTTGACAGAACTTCGTCAACAACATGACTTTTATAATCAAAATCATATTGTTCTGTTTTGTACTGTAATTCTTACTTCAATATGTTTTATTCCTCAAGAGAACTTTTCAGAAAATAGCATACATAGCCACGAATAAAAACGATTAATGTCTGCTCCTGATAAAGTCTTTGTATTCGCCAAAAGAAGGGAAAACCAATGATACTACTTAAAAAAAGCTTAGGCCTATTATGTCTTATAATTATCTTCAGTCAGTTTTCGCAAATTCCCGCCCAGGAGATACCACAGCCGACATCGACACCAAAGACTATAAGAGGTGGTGATGCTGCAATTGACCGCACAATTACCATGCCAAACGCCGAAACAGTCGGAAACGGCATATTTACACTGAATAACTATGAGATTGCCCTTTTCGGATTAACATATGGCATTACAGACGATACCCAGGCTTCACTCCTTTTTGTTCCATACCTGACAAGTCTTACTCTGAATAATGTTCTAATCTCGGTCAAAACCAGGCTTTACAGTAACTCTGACTTCATCTTTTCGCTACAACCTTTTGGCGCCTATCACTCTAACTTTGATGAAGAAGATGATGACGATGTTACTTATACTTATGGTTGCGCTTTCGCTTCTAATTATATGGGTGTTGATAATCTTGTATTATCGATCTATGCTCCTATTATAACAAATTCTATAGAATCGCCAGCATTTTTCAGTCTACAAAGCGTAGGTGCTGCATATACAATGACAACGTGGCTAAAACTACTCTTTGAAATAAATTGCTACCCTTTATCAGATGAAATAGACTCCTCCTCCGATGCAATCTTTGCGGTATTAGGTGGTTTTCGCCTGTATGGTAAACATTTTTCTGCCGATCTCTCGTTACTCTATTTCCCTCAATTTATGCGTTCTTCAGAATTATTGTCATGGGCACCTTTCATCAGCGTAGCCGCGTCTTTTTAGATCTATGCGGATATGTTTATTAGTTAACCTCTTCTTTTTTACCGATAACTTTTATTTTTTTGGCATACCTGTCGATATTGATGATAAGTCTGTGTATTATTAGCGGGATGGTCTTAGCACTTCACACCCCCTTCTGAGGTGTCAAGTGCTAAGACCAGATGCCTCTTAAAGTCAGGTTTTTGATTGCACCCAACTTTAGAAAATACCATTGACGGAATAGGATAGCGAATTCTAATACGGTACAAAGACTAAATCTATAACGATGTACATTGAGGACTAATGGCTCAACCGCATTTTAAAGTTGAAAACTACCATCCCAACTCTTTTATTATTGTCGAAGGAAAACAGAGCGCGGGAAAATTTTATATTATTCTCAAGGGTCGTGTTAAGATAAACAATCAGAACCCCTCTGTTGCCGACAGGAATAACAAAGTACTTGGGCCTGGAGATTTTTTTGGCGTAATCTCGTGCATGAGTACCCACGCCCGTATCGAAACGGCTATTTCACTCGAAATGGTATCCCTGATTGTTGTCGCAAGGGAACAATTTGGAGAGCTGATTCAAAGAAATCCTGATATTGCCATGAAGATTATCCGTTTTTTCTCACGTCAACTACGCTTTTACGATAACTCAATAACAAAGCTGACACTCAAAGACCAGGCCGAAGAGAATCCCGAACATCTATATACGATCGGAGAGTACTATTTGACAAAAAAGGCCTTTAACCATGCGACCTATGCATTTCAGCGCTACCTACAATACTGTCCGACCGGCGAGAACTCCGATCGTTCTCTTTACCGCCTGAAACAGCTGAAAGCCCCCTTCAAGGCTCCAGATCCTCCAACAACCCAGGGACTGACCAGAACATACAAAGACAATACAATGATTTTTTGTGAAAATGAGTTCGGCTTCGAGCTTTTTATAATTCAGACCGGACAGGTTAAGATAACCAAGGTTGTTGAAGAAGAGATTTTGCTCGCCATGCTGAAACCTGGTGATGTATTCGGAGAGATGGCATTGCTCGATAATCGTCCTCGCAGTGCATCGGCCATTACTTTCGGCGATGTAACAGTAATGGTAATCAATAAAGATAACTTCGAAACTATGGTCACATCACAACCGCAACTGGCAACACGTCTGATTGTTTTACTTAGTGAAAGAATCTGGACTGCAGCACGACAGCTCGAAAACCTTACAATAAATGACACAATTGGACGTGTTTACGATATATTACTCATACAGCTTGAAAAGCAACGGATCCAGATACGCCCGAAACAGGCTCATAATTTTCAGTTCGGCGTCAATGAACTGATGGACATGATTGGTGCGCAAAAAAAACAGAGTGACGCTCTCATGGTTCAGCTCTTTGCCGACAAGATCATTACAATCGACGAAGGCAAACTTATCTGCAACGATGTGGCCGAACTGGCAAAGACTGCTCGTTTTTATCTAAAAAAATCAGCGTTGGAACGTAAGCGTGAAGCCAATAAAAATACTTAAAGCAATCTTTCTCATAAAGATTTTTGCGCTTGTAACAATTCTGATCATAGTCACCGCAACACTCCTATTTATCCTCTTCTTTCCCGAAGAGAAGATTATATCAATTATAAATCAACACGCAGAAAACACGCTTCAGCGCACAATCGAAATAGACGAAATAAGCTACAGTCTTCGCGGAGTCAAACTGACAGGTTTTCGCATCAGGGAGCCGGGGGTAGATACTCCTCTTTTTACCGCTAGAAGTGTACAGATAACCTTTGCTCTACTACCTCTTTTCAGCAAACAGCTGCAACTTCAAGATCTGTATGTAGATGGACTGGAATTTCGGCTTGATTACAAAAATGAACGCTATAACATAGAAAACCTTATCGAAGATATCCGTCTAGGAAGCCAGGGATCTCAGGGCAATTTTTCAGCATCACTGCCGGAAATCCATCTGACTGACTCTACACTTGACGTGGCCGGCACCAGCGAAGACCTTCGCCCATTAATCGGTAGCTATATTATTAACGGCTCTATCTCTCTTGCTGACACCGAAAACATCGCCTTCGAATCGCTTAATCTCAAACTTCCGGGTAACCGCGGCGCCCTGAGCGCCGAACTTATTGCACATACAGGTGGTGATAATTTTAGAATTACCGGTAAGGCTACCCTACAAAGCTTTCAACTCGACTGGGTCTATCATTTTGGCGACCCTGATCCTCCGGTTCTCCCCTATGGTGTAACTTCAGGAACCATTAACAACCTAGTGATTACCCCGGAATATACCGAAGGAGATATTGATAAACTGACATCCATGCTTAAAACCGGCGACCTGCTAAGTGTAACTGGTGGCCATTGTCGCGTATACCACTCACCCAAAGTTCTTGAACTTACAGGCAATACTGGTGAAATCGGTTCAGGAACTTTCTTTGCAAAAGAGCTGATTGTAGAAATTACAAAGGAGAATGCGCGTTTTGACATCGAAGCGACAAACACAGCTTTTGAAAAAATAGTACCTATGATTCCCCCACTTGAAGATCACCCTCTATATGGAAAAATAACTGGAAACCTACGCTATGATGGCAAGCTCTTTAACGGAACGATTCAGCTGACAAACGGAGGTTACCGACCGATCCTAAGTAATGTAAACGGTACATTCACAGTTACCAATAACAAATTCCGCCATGAAAACATAAGTGTGATGGTAATGGATCAACCTGCCCTCGTTTCGGCCGCCTCAACCTCTACCCAATTTGATACCTTTGCTATTAATGTAAAAACTGAACGTTTCACAATAAATACAGACTCTGATAGCACTCCCGAACTGCCCTTTGTTCAGTCGATTACTGTCAATGGTGTTATAGAAGCCGACGAAATACTTGTTGATGAGGCAATACTAAGCAAGGTTTCTTTCGGCTACTCTTTAAAAAACGGATCGATTCAGTTTCAAAGGTTCCGTAGCAACTATTATAATGGTATACTAACCGGTGAAGCCGAATTACAAAAACGCGGAAACGCGGTTGACACAGATTTAAACATTCAGTTCAGCAATATTCAACTGCAAAATCTTCACAGCTATGCTGAAAGAATCAAAAATCGCTTTTTTGGTATTGCCTCTGGCCGTTTATCAATAGCAATGACAAGTAATAACAATACTACGTCAATTAAAGATGGAACACTAATAATAAAAGTAAACAATGGTAAGTTAATTAACACAGGAATACAGGACAGTCTGGGAATAATTCTTAAACCCTTAAGATACAAACTCAAGGATATTGAATTCAAAGAGATGTTTGCGAATATCTCCATTGATCATCAAGGATATACTTTTAACACCTTTATGTTCAACTCTCCCGATGTTCGTGCATCGGTAAACGGAATTATTAACCACAAAAACATTGCCAATCTGAACATTACGCTTCTTTTCAATACCAATTTTTTACAGGATGTCCCCAACTTTGCCTACCCTCAGTTTTCTAAATACAAAAAAGGAAGCTGGTATATAATTCCATTCAAAATCACAGATCAAAATGTTTTTGAAACCACAGATGTAATCATTAGTGAATAACCATACGCAAGCCACAATAAATTCTTAAGATAATCTCTTGACCGTGCAATGGCCCGCACCTATTATGCCCCCGTAATCATATAAAGGATTTCCTGAAAAAACTGGGTTTCCGATAAATGGTATTGTACAACATATAAAAACCAGAAGTTTTTAAAAATGCAAATAAAAATATTTCAGCGGAGAAACAGAAATGATAATTCTAGTTATTAATTGCGGGTCATCTTCGATCAAATTTCAACTTTTTGATATGCCATCGAAGAAAGATCTTGCAAAAGGTCTTATAGAGCGAATCGGAGAGGAGGACGCAAAAATAACCTACAAGCACAACGGTGAAAAGCTTGTAGAAGTCCTGCCAATCAAAGATCACAAAGAGGGTCTTTCAAAACTGGCCCAGGTCATAACCGATGCTGAAACGGGTGTCGTATCCTCCCTTTCAGATATAGAAGCTGTCGGGCACAGGGTTGTTCATGGAGGCGAATACTATAGTTCAAGTGTTGTAATTGATGACATAGTACTTAAAGCAATTAACGATTGTGCTGATCTTGCTCCTCTTCACAATCCACCAAATTTGATGGGAATAACTGAAGCTATAAACATGTTTCCAGGTGTAAAGAATGTTGCCGTTTTTGACACTGCTTTTCACCAAACACTACCTGAATACGCCTACACCTACCCGATCTCGCACAGTTATTACGACAAATACAAAGTACGACGATACGGTTTTCACGGCACATCGCACTCCTTCGTCGCGGGACGTGCAGCCGAACTGCTTGGAAAGCCACTTTCAGAAGTTAACCTCATTACCTGCCATCTTGGTAACGGTTGTTCAATCACAGCAGTAAAAAATGGTAACTCAATAGACACATCTATGGGGCTTACGCCGCTTGAAGGTCTTGTTATGGGTACCCGAAGTGGTGATATCGACCCGGCAATTCTCTTCTATCTTGCGAAAAAAGAGAATCTTACAATCAATGATTTTGACAGAATTTTAAACAAAGAGTCGGGACTTTTAGGTATAAGCGGAATTTCGAATGATCAGCGAAATCTTGAAGATATTCAGGATTCTAATAAAATGGCAAAACTAGCCCTGGATATTTTTGATTATAAACTGAAGAAATATATCGGTTGTTACCTGGCCGTGTTAAATCGGGTCGATGCTATAGTATTTACCGGTGGCATTGGTGAAAACGGCCATCTGTCACGCGAAAAATCCTGCAGCGATATGGATGCTCTGGGTGTCGAAATTGATACTAAGAAAAATGAAGAGACCATTCGCGGTAAAGAGGGTGATATCTCGAAAGCGTCAAGCAGGGTAAAAATACTCGTTGTTCCAACAGATGAAGAGGGACAAATCGCAAGTGACACCTATCAACTTGTTAAATAGTAACCTAAAAGAAAATCCTGAATTTTCAGGATTTTCTTTTAGGAGTATCAGAAGATTTCACATAACTTATGAACTCTTCAGGAGACAAAGGGCGACTGTAATAGTAGCCCTGAATCTCATCACAGCCGATAGAACCAAGAAAAGCCAGTTGCTCTTCTGTTTCGATTCCTTCACCTATAACAGCAAGCCCCAGTGAATGAGCCATTGCAACTATTGCCCGTATAATTTTGCGATTACTCTCATTTTTATCAAGATTGATAACAAAAGAGCGGTCTATCTTTATATGCGATATTGGGAAATCCTTTATGTAACTCAATGAAGAATAGCCTGTACCAAAATCATCAATAGAAAACCGTACTCCCGACTTATTAAGAAGTTTCATCTTACCTGCAATTTCCAGCGGATCCTCTACCATGAGTCCTTCGGTTATCTCAAGCTCTACCCTGTCGGGCGCGGCTCCGCTCTTTTCAAAGGCCTTTTCAACAATGGATAGAAACTGCTCATCCCTGAACTGTCTTGGAGAGATATTGATTGCGATACGAATCTTGTAACCCATATCTGCAAGTGATTTCTGAAAGATTAATGCCTGCTGCAGCACCCACCTGCCAATCGGAACAATTAAGCCATTATTTTCAATGATAGGAATAAATTTATCAGGAGGAATTGGTCCATGAATACTGTTCCAACGTAGAAGAACCTCCATTCCGCACACCTCACCCTTTTGATCAATAAAGGGCTGGTACACCAGATTGAACTCTCCCCGTTCAAGGGCTCCACGCAGATCCTTTTCAAGAAGAACCCGGTTAATTGCCTTAATATTCATCTCGGTATTATAAAACGAAAAGCTATTCTTGACCTTCTTGGCATCGCGGAGGGCAATATCACTATTTTTTATCAAGTCTTCGATATCAATGCCATCCTTGGGATAGATGGAAATACCGATACTCACACCAATAAATAGCCTCTCTGTGTCACAGATAAAAGGCTTCGCAAGCTTTTCGATTATCTTCTCCGAAACCGAGGCTGCCGCAAATTCATCCTCAATATTATTAAGAATAACAACAAACTCGTCACCACCAATCCTGTAAAGATAATCGGTTTCACGAATAGTGTTTTGCAGCCTGTCACTCACAAAACAGAGGAGTTTATCACCCACACTATGACCGGCTGTCTCGTTTACATCTTTAAACTCATCCAGATCAATAAAAAGAAAGGCCTTCATAGAGATAAAACGATTACGTGCCGACTGCAATAACGAATCAGACATTGTCTCATAAAGGGCCTTACGGTTCGGCATGCCGGTAAGCGGATCATGAAATGCAAGATACGAGAGCTGCTCCTCAGACTGCTTTCTGTCGGTTATATCCTCAATGATTCTGATTATACGAAATATCTCTCCATTTTTGTTACGCACCGGGTAGATTCTATCACGAACCCATGCAACATTTGTCCTATTATAAATGCGATACTCACACTCGCTGTTTTGGCTTATTTTATCAAGATTCAGCACATCCTCAAAATAGTGACGATCGTCAAGATGCACTGCATTTTTCCAGATATTGCAATCACGGTAAACATCTTTAACGGGTATGTTGAAGATCTGTTTAAACAGGCTGTTTATATAATAGGTTATTGAAGGTGGATAATCAGTTATCCAGACAACCTCATTTACATTACGAGCTATTAGCTTCAGATTTTTCTCACTCTCCCGCAAATCATCAAGAGTTTTATCAGTAAGCCCCGCCTTTTCGAAAAAGGTCTGTATCAGATAAAAACTGTAAATAAGCAAGAACAGGAGTAATCCTATAGAGGTACGCGGGAAACTTATATTTGGAAATAATCCAAAATAATTACCGCAATATAGCCTTATGACATCCAGAATTGAGAATATGGTAAGCACAAAAACACCGGCAAATTGAACACCATTCTCATAATAGTTCTTGTGAAGGATGAGTCTGCTCAAAAAAAGGGAAAAGGCGAAAATTGTAAGAACCATGACTATTATGTTACGAATATGGTATAAAAGGCCATACTGATATATTCGGTAAATATTGGTATAGCTTATACTATCTTCAGAAACAATAACCGGTCGCTTTAAAAAAAGCTGATGATCGACAAGGAGCGCGTAGCTACTTGTCATTACCATAAAAGAACCTGCTATCATCATCCCAATAAAGAATCGTTTCTGATTTCTGCTTGTGTCTTCAAGTGTAATGAAAAGATACGATACGGTTACAATTAATAGTCCAATAGAGACCTGCTTAATTCCATAGAAAATGAAAGCATTCTGATATGAATCGAACAGTATGCCCTCAAACCGAAGAAAGGCTTCAGAAAGACTGTAAATAACGATGTTAAGAGACAAAAGAAGTGAAGAACGGTAGTATAGCGAACCACAGCGGCGATAAAAATAGAGGAACATCATGCCTAAAAGAAAAGATATAACCGCTGAAACAGCCGGAAATACCAGATTAAACACTATTTCGATTTGATTTACATCATACATGACAATTCCATAATTCCTTAAGAGCGCTTTGGTAAATTTCTATATAAGGAAAACCATAGCACCATTAATTATATCGTGATTTCGCCCTTTTAAAACAAATTTTATAAAAAATTTTTTCGGATCTTATAACTACATCAGCGCAATACCGATACGATACAGAATCAGGTAATAGCTCTCACGTATCAGAAACTCAAATTTTTTCTCGTTTCCTTTAAAACGGGTTGTAGGTGTTGCCGACGGAAAAACCGTCATTCCATAATATTCTGCAATTACTGAAGCCCGTTTCAGATGATAGGGATCTGAAACCAGTGTGAAAGTCTTAAACCCATATTTTTCAGCAATCCTGCCTGCATAATAGATATTCTCTTCCGTATTTTTAGACTGATTCTCCAGAAGAATATATTTTTTGTCTATCCCCTGCTCTATCGCATAGCGCTGTGCAATAACGGATTCTCCAGGTTCATCCGGCCCGCCCTTGCCACCTGTAAATATTATATAGCTACATAAGCCACTGTTATATAGCCGGATTGCATGATTGATTCGTTCGCGAAAAACTGGTGAGGGCTTCCCCCCCCATGCTGCTGCACCCAGGACGATAGCAGCGTCACTCTCAACAGCCGGACGGTTTCGTGGGTACGAATAGACAGTATAAACAGTGTATGTAAAATAGCTGCCGCATGCAATAAACAGAAGAGACAGGATCAGAAAGATCTGTTTTACACGTTTTACTATTTTTTTAATAAATGACACGGCAACCTCGGATAATCAAGATCTAAATAGAAATTTATATGCATGGGATACGCTTGATTTTTGCACCACCTGCAATGATGAGCTGCAACTATTTTTTGTTCTGACACATCTGACTGACTCTGTTTCACTGATTTCCAGTGTAAGTAAAGAGCGCAAGTGAAGTTCCACCATATTTATGAACCGAAACCGATACGAAGTTTTCCGGAACAGATGTGAGTATATTTTTACTATCATACTGAATAAGAATCTGAGCACCAGACTGCAAAATACCGAAACTCCCTATACGAGCAAGCAGAAGTCCATACATGCTAACATCGGCCCATTTTTTAATATAGGGGGGATCCAAAAAAACCGTATTAAAGGAAAAGCCCCGTTTTGAAAGGTACCTCATACAGACGTCATCACTGAAATTAAAGACGGTAACCCGATCGGATGCATCGAATGAATCCACACATGAACGTATAAAAGAGTAGCGGCGCCTATCACGCTCGTTTATTACAACCCGAGCCCCCCGGCTGAAAGCTTCAATGCCCATCTGCCCGGATCCACCATAAAGATCAAGAAACCAGCTGTCGTTTATTGAAGGGCCAACAATTGAAAAAACCGACTCCTTGACCTTGCCCGAAGTAACATCTGCCTGATTAAAGGCACTATTTTTGAATGGTATATTACGCCCTTTTAGTGTACCTGTGACTACTCGCATCTATTTAACAGATTCGTTCAATTCTTTAAGGAATTTATCAGGATCAAGGCCATTATTAACTATAACGGTTTTGATCGTATCCTGCGACATGCCGTGACATCCAGGGCAGTAAAGATCATTTCGTTTAAAGACATCTACAACATCAGTTGACATCTTCAAAGCCTCTTGCACTGGTGTATCAAATTCTATCCTCATACTGCCCCTTCCTTTTTACCGGTTTACGACAAAAAATACTTCCCTATGTTTGGAAAAGAGCCCCCCTCTGTCAATTGTTATTCATCTACAGGTACAAAACAGTAAACCAAATTCTCATCCCCTCTAAAAAGCCAATTAAACAGACCAAAACAGATTAAAACAGATTAAAACAGATTAGTGAAAATTAATTTTCTTGCAAATAATATGCGATACAACAAACATGACTGTAAATTTTTTTCAAATGGGGAATCCAATGGCAAAATGCGAAGTTTGTGGGAAGTCGGTACAGTTTGGTTGTAACGTCAGCCACTCACATAAAAGAACCAACAAAATGTGGAAGCCGAATATAAAAAAAGTACGCGTTCTTGAAGGAAGCAACAAGATTCGCAAGTATGTATGTACACAATGTATCCGTTCAGGCAAAGTCGCGAAGGCTGTCTAGTTCTTCGAGTCTTGTACATCTAAAACGAATACAATTCGTCTGTCGCACCAGTAATAATCAGCCGGGGTTTCCCGGCTTTTTGTATTGGCTCCATAAATAGAAAGGAACTTTGAAAAAATTATTATCAAAGGTTGCCTAAACATAACCACGCCAGATAATACCTTGACAATCCCATTACCCACTATAACATTCGAACAGAAATAGGCGCAAACAGGAGGATCCATGGCATCTTTACACTATACGCGCGAAAAACGTGGTAACGCGGTAATTGTTCACATAGGCGGCTCTCTGGATGCCAAAACAGCACCCACACTGGACAAAAAACTTGGTGATGAAGCCGCTATGTTACCTGCAAAACTGATCATCTCTATGAAAAAACTGGAATATATCGCCAGTGCTGGAATGGGGACGCTTATAAACTATAACGAGATTCTCTCCAAACAGGGAAAGAAACTTATTCTATGTGATCTTCCCGAAAAGGTAGCCAAGATTATAAAAATGCTTGGATTCATAAATTTTTTCACCATTCACAAGACCCTCGATGATGCGGAAAATGAGTAATCAGCTTTTTCTGGAGAGCGACATTGACCGGAATCTGGACGAACTCGACTCTTTCAGAGAACATCTGCTATCATATCTAATAGACAATGGCATGAATCCAGAGACAGCTTCTCACTTTGAACTATGCGCATATGAAGTGATAGCCAACATCATTGAACATACCCCCCCCTTCTCTGGAAGCACCCCCCTCATTCATGTCACCTTTTCTGTAGACAAAGAAACAGGTATCCTTACGATTAATTACCACGGGCCCGAGTTCGATCTTACAAAAAGGCCGCTGCCCGATATACCTTCTCATTTTGACAAGGGTCTTAAGAGAGGCCTTGGTATCTACATCATTCATAAATTAATGGAAGAAATATGGTATAAGCATAAGGATGGAAACAACAGACTCACAATGAAAAAGAGCATTTCAGAAAGCTAAATTTTGTTCAAAATACCCTGATTCACATAAGATCCCAAAGATTTTTTTTCTCTATGATTGAAAAAAATATTTTTTCAAAAGCATCCACTTCGGTATAGTGTGGAGTATTTGGATCTCCACGAAAAAGAACCGTAAACTTCGAAATAAGCCTCAAGGCCTTTTTCAGGTCGCTATTTTTTACCGCATTCATCAGTTCACGATATATTATTACAGCAACGGAATCAAAAAGCTCTTTACGGTAACCGTGGTTCATTCGTTCAATTTTCTCAATAATTGGATCAATATCGTAATGAAGCTCAGGAATTGCAGGAGAGGCCACACTGATAAGATAGGCAATAATGTGTTTGCGTATATCTGCTGTGTTCAGCTTTATCAGACGCCGACCGATGGCATCGACCAATTTAGATGATCTCTCTCTTTCAGACCTTAGTTGTTCGGCCTCATCGCTCTTCATCCGTGAAATGGCCTGAATAAGATCATCACGTTTATCAATTGTATCAAGTTCCTGCTGAAACCTGGTATTCATTGACCGATACTCTATCTGTGAATAGTCCAGAAATGGCTTATGCAAAATATTCACAAACTGCAAAGACTCGATACGATTAGCCAGGTCAATGCTGTTCTGGATATCAAGCAGGTAGTTTATGGAAAGCTTACCGGGTAAAGTAAGGTCAAACTGATCTTTTGCCACTGATCGAATCAGGGCCCGTTTATAGGACACAGCAAGCTTCTCTATATCCGGGATAGAACGTCCAACCTCTATCTCTTTTTGAAGTTCATCCAGATCATAGCTATTAGAGTGGGAATTCCATGACGAGAGAGGAATAACAAGAAATTTGTGGTAGAAGTTTCTGCCCTGCCCCGCCAACGATTTTATGGTCTTGATATATCCCTTTATTAATGGTAGTTTTATCTGTTCAATGTGTTTCAAAGTAGACCTCACCCCACACAACCGTTTAGAACGAATGCCTCATAGGCATATTAACTAATAAACAGGTGTCAATGACAATTTTCATTGACGTGAGCCACCTTACACCGTAAACAGAATATAAGCAACAGACAACTCAAAGGAGTCAGCAATGAAATTCAATGTACCGGCGTTCACTCTCTCAAGCGTTATTGTATGCACCGTTCCCGCACTCATTCTTTTTACATGGTGTGCTACAAATAATTTTGCTATCGAAGCTGTGGTTCTCTTCGAAAAACTTCACCCATCCGGAGCATTTTCACTGACAAACACTATCTCTTCATCCTTTTCGTCAAAAATTCCGGGAATCATCTTTAACACCCTCTATGTTGCCATAGATTCCTTCATCTTCTCATTTGTTTTTTCCATTTTATACAACTGGCTTGCCTCAACTGGCAAGAAAAGAAAATAGACTATGCGACGAAAACTAAAAAACATACGCCCTATCCGACTGGGGCTTCGCCTGCAAATATCATTGATAATGATACTCAGCCTGGCTCTTATCAGTTTTATTTTATCTGTTGCGATATTCAAAAAGAGTGAACAGACAGTAATAAAAGAGATCACCCACTTTTCAGGTGCCATTCTTAAAGGAGTAAAGCATCAAACTAAGCTCTACCTCTATTTCGATCGGGAAGTGCGCAATTTTCATATGAGTGGAGAGACACGTCGCTATTATAATGAGTGCCGTGAAGATCGAGACAAAGCTATTCAAAACATCATGGGCTTTTTTCCTGACATTATCTCACAAGACTCCATTCTTGATGTCGCCTTCCTTATAAACATAATTGATACAGAAAACACAGCTGAAAGCAAGAAGAACCGTTTTCTCTACTTCGATCGTACACATGCACGAGTAGATGATGCCAAAAACAATTATGATGAAGAGCTTATTCAGCTACTTGATTTTTATCTTACAACAATTGAAACAGATATAAATTTCAAATATATCACATCCGACAAACAGTCTCCTGAGGATACTGACTCGGTAGTAATTGGTCTTCCCATCTTTTCCGGTGACGCTACCGAAAAACTTTTCGAGAACTATAAAAAATTCTACATGAATCTTACACAGGCAACACCGGGAAGCAGTGAAGAGAAATCACTTAAAGAGATGTATGATGACTTTGAAAGAGAATTTATCAAACGTCTGGTTTATAACTATACCGATTTTGATTATCTTATAAAACCTGTCACAGATGAAGACTATAAACGGTTATACGTCTATTTTTCGGCAGTTCGCTACAGCGCCCGCCTTACCCGTGACCAGCGCAAAATTGCTGAAACCGAATTCATTGAAAAACTTAGATCACACGGTTCATCTCTTTCGTTTCTTACTTATCAGCAGACATGTGAAGAGTTCCGAAAAAAATTCAATTTCCGACTGAAACCCAATATTCACAACTGGACGGGGCTCTACCGTTTTCTGCTAAGAAACTCAATTGCAATCGCCTCTCCTCTCTCCATACAAGATCTGGCACTACAGGCCTATCACTCTGATCTCAATGGAATTATCGGAATCCGTCTTTTAAGCAGCGAGTTTTTCGTTAACCTTAATCGTAACCGACAGGAGGTCATAAACCTGGCGTTGGCAATATTTATCCGGTTTATAATCATCGCCCTGCTTTTTCCGACATTTATTATCCGTCGCATCAATACCCTTGCAGAAGGTGCATACGAGATCGGTCGTGGTAATTTTGACTATCGTTTTCATATGCGGGGAAGCGACGAGGTCGGACGGCTTTCAGACATCTTTAATATTATGGGCAAAAACCTGAAAAAAGCCCGCGAAGAGATGATTGAAAAAAATAGGATGGCAGCAGAACTTCAAGCGGCACAGGAGATACAGAATGTTCTTCTTCCCGCATCACTGCCTGAGATCAAAAACATTCAGTTTGCCTCTTATTATGCCGCACAGTCGGAATCCGGTGGAGACTACTACGACGTCATAAGATTGTCGCCCGATAAACTGGCTCTAACAATCGCTGATGTTTCGGGGCATGGTGTCGGGTCAGGCCTTGTGATGACTATAACACGAACTCTGTTTCATAGTTTCTCATCTATCGATATAAAACCTGCTGAGTTGCTGGTTAAACTAAACGATCATCTTTACACAAATACAGCATCCCACTTCTTTGTATCAATGTTTTATGCAGTTTACGACCAATCTAAACGAACACTCTCTTTTTCAAGCGCCGGCCATAACCCTACTCTGATCGTAAGAAAAAAATCCGTTAAAGAGCTTCCTGCAGGCGGAATAGCCCTAGGAGCAGTTGGGGCTGACTCCTTTGAACGTTTCGCTACCAATAAAAGCACCACACTTGAAAAGGGCGACCTGCTGGTTCTGTACACAGATGGAATTGTAGAAGCCATGAACAGTTCTGATGAAGAGTATGGTGAAGAGCGCTTTTACAAGGTATTAGAAAAAAACAGCTCAGAAGACGCTGAAGTAGTCAAGGATGCCCTAATCAAGGATCTTAAAAAATTCACCAATAACCGTGAACAGAGTGATGATATAACAATGCTACTAATGAGGATTATGTGAAAAAATTCTGTCTGCTGATGCTTATTGTTTTTATTCCTGTTTGCGCAACTGCAGATATAGTACTTTCTGCTTTGCTGAAAATAGAAACGGGCGAGCAACAGGGGCTTAAGGCCGCATTACCTAAACCTGAAAACCGAGACATTCTAAAATCTATTGAAGATCTCTCGGCTCTGCGTATTCCAGCTGTTCGCGACTGGGTCTACTACTATGCTACTCGTGGCCGATCCTACTTCATTGCATCTGTTAAAAATTCGCAACTGTACCGGCCGATAATCGAAGAGGTCATTCTTTACGACTATCCCGACATGCCACTGGTTATTGCTGATCTTCCAATTCTTGAAAGTAGCTACACACCCTATGCTGTTTCAAGAGCCGGGGCGGTAGGCCTATGGCAGTTTATGCCGAAAACGGCACAAATGCTGGATCTTTCTATCAATACCTGGGAAGACGGTCGTCGCAGCCTGATTCCCTCGACACATGCTGCGCTTAAACACCTGAACCATCTTTACCGCCACCACCACTCTTGGGAGCTGGCTCTTGCAGCATACAACTGCGGATCAAGCCGTGTAAACAGGGCTGTCTCTCTTTACCCCGAACTATCATACTGGGAACTTGTTGAAACTGGAGTTTTACCAGTCGAAACCAGCCTGTATGTACAAAAATATGCGGCTCTCTCGTTACTGTACCGCCACAGCCGATTATACGGACTGCCCTCCAACCCAGAGGAAATTATTGAGGTATCAAATTTCGACCTGAAAAAACCGGTTTCAATAACCCATGTCGCAAATACAGTTGGAATTCCCGAATCAATCATATATCTACTTAACCCACAACTAAAGATGAAAACTACTCCGTTAATAGAAAGCGGCTACTCGCTGCTGATACCCGTCAACTACTCCGAAACCTTTTATAGAAAAGAGGACTCACTGTACACGATACCCTTTTCGCGTGTAAAAACACATAAGGTCTCTAGTGGGGAGTATCTTTCAAAAATTGCAAAGAAATACAACATCCCGATGCAACAACTGATAAAGCTGAACAACCTCAAAAAGCCCTATCTACTCAAACCTGGAAACAAGTTGCTAATACCAATTCAGTAACTTCATAACAATTATTCAAAGAACCCTTGACAGATAGCAGACATCTTTGTTTTTATCTCTTAGCAATAGAACATCATATCGGAGTAACAATGTTTCGGAAAATAATAAAATGGTGTGACAATACCTGGTATCACTACAGTTTTTACATAGTTGTCTCGCTGACTCTAGGGCTGACTGCCCTCTCTATCACCTATCAGTTTATTACACGTGTAGTACCAGATGCCAGAATCGGTTATTACCGACAGCAGTTAACAATTCAGGAAAGAAAAATGATAATGGACTATATGGCTCCCGTCATTGAAGACATTAATCAGGACGGAATCAAGCAGGTTGGTCTTTCGGCTATATCGGAATATGTACAACTTAAGCTTTCAATCGTGAATCAGTCATCTCAAATGCTCATTATTGACCGTGCCACATTTGCCGAATTTGCACCTCACGAACCATTCGAACCTCTAGATTTGCAGATAAAGAGGACTCATCCAACCGTTATAAAACATCCGGAAATTGTGGTCACCTCTGTAAAGAGCAGAAAGACACATATCTATGCGCTTCCACTGAGCCAAAACAGTGTATTCCGTAATCTTGATATACCACACAAAGATCTTTACATCGTTATGCTTCGAAAAGATCTCAAAAAAGACACTAAAAGTCAGAAATATTTTGCCAACGCTACAAAAATAATGCAACATCTGATTAAAGATCTGAACTAACCCCACCTTCTGTTTTTATAATATAAGACTACAGTATTTTTGTTTTTTGTACGATATCTCTGGTAAGAGTAAAAATATTCCGGCACTAATAGACAATTTTTGAACATTAAAGCCGATTTTATTAAAATGCAGAGGTTTCCATGAACAACGAGGCTATATCGTACGGAAATATTAAACAGACTATACCCTCCTTTATGGCAAATAGAGAGAACTCTGTATCCAGTCTAAAAGAGCCCCTATCCACACAACAAACACCCTTCATGGATATTCTGAAAAACCTACATGAAAGCCGTTCATTTGAGCCGGCTCGAAACGAAAAACCTGAATACGATGAAAAGCCGTTCAAAGAGAGTACATTGCAAAATGAGACGATGCGCTCAACAGAGAAACCATCAGAAGAGAAACCGGATAAAGAGATAGAAAATTCTTCGAAGAAAGATGAAGAGATTAGAACTGCCGAAGAGCAAATCGCCAATGACGTTAACAGAAATGAAAAAATCGAAGAAGTAGACGAAAAAAAGATAATCGCAGATGAAACAGCAGAATTAAAGAAAAATCTTCGAGCACTACTTGAAATGATGGCAGGCGCACTTGATCCCGAAAAGAAAGAAGTTTTGAAAGATAAAATTGACTCTATTTCTGAAAAAATTACAGCTCTACTTAATCAGAATGAAAAGCAGACTGGCAAAGATTCAATAAAACTGAAGAAGATGCTTGTTCAATTACAAACGCAGCTTGACGGTTTAAAAAAAGAGATGACTCAGTCAGATAAATCGCCCGTCGTTTCAAAGACTCTACTTGAATCTTTGAAAATTGCTACGGAAAATCTGAATACAAAACGTAAAAGTAACCCTCATCCTTCACAGATCAACCAGAACACAGCTCAAAAAACAGAAGACAGCGAGGCTGTCTTTGCTACCGCGAAAAACAGCAAAGAGTCAAACACATCCTCACCATCACAGGACAACTCGTTTTCTTTTTCACGCGAGACATCACAAGCAAAACTCGCAGAGATGAGCGCACGTGATGGCAAAGCATCAGACAAGGCTCCCGGACTGTTTAAAGAACAGATTAATGACCTGATAAATAAGGCTCAAATAACCGTTAAGGACAAGGGTAATGGAACAATAAACCTGAAGATGTTCCCTGAACGTCTGGGCAATGTAACCGTTAACCTGGGGCTTGAAAATGGAACCCTCAGTGGAAAATTTTTAGTCGATTCAAAAGAGGCTCGTGACACACTGCTATCACAGTTTGATCAGCTTAAAGCTCGCCTCTCAGAAGAAGGAATCGAACTGGGAAGCTTTTCTGTAGATGTCAAAGAAGAAAAGAACGCCTACTCCGACTATAAAGAGAACAAAGAGACGTTTGAAGCTTTGACGACTTATGCGAACAAGGGTTCTCATGCCGCTGACGAATATCTGCATCTTTCTTCTGGATCAGAAAAACGACATGAGGGCTCAATAAATCTTGTAATGTGAGGTAACTATGCCAGTCGACAATACTACATTTAATAATCAACTATCCCCTGCCGAAATGGCAAAGACTCGTAACCAGGCCGATTTCATCAATCAGAAACATAAGGCCGAGGGTAAAAGCTATGGTGAAAGCCTGGGAAAGGACTCATTTTTGAAGCTTCTGGTAACAGAACTTACTCACCAGGATCCAACTGCCCCCATGCAAGATAAGGAGTTCATCGCACAGATGGCACAGTTCTCATCTCTTGAACAGATGAACAACGTAAATACTCAGATGAAGGAGCTGAATTCACGCGGTATGGTGAACGAGGCCTATTCGTTAATCGGAAAACGTGTACAGGCGTTTGATGCTACCCGGGGAGTGCCGGTTGACGGCACTGTATCCCATGTTGTGCGACGTCAAGGAGAGGTTCGCGTTGTAGTCGACAAATATGAATGCCGCCTGGACGATGTTCATGCTGTTTTTTCACAACCAGCACCCGAAGTCAGGCCTGCCCCAGTGCAACAGACTGAATTACCTACTCGTCCGGCAGCTGTTCAGCAAGTAACTGACACTGAAACACCAGCAATCGAAACCGACCTGAGTCAGGTTCAATCTGAAAAGGGAGTCAGGAATTCTTTTAATGATTTTTACAATTATTACGATAATAAAAGCAATGAGTACAACAAAGCAAAAGAGTCATATTCAGCTTATTAATTTTTCCTAGGAGTCTATCACCATGATGCGATCGCTCTTTTCCGGAGTTTCCGGACTAAAAAACCACCAGACACGAATGGATGTTATTGGTAATAATATTTCGAACGTGAATACCTACGGCTTCAAAACCAGCCGAGTCTCATTTCAGGACATGCTATCACAAACAATTTCAGGTGCTGCAAGACCGGAAGAAGAAAGAGGTGGAGTAAACCCGAAACAGGTCGGACTTGGTATGACTATCGCCTCTATAGATAGAATATTCACACAGGGAAGTCTTCAGGTAACCGGTAATCAGACGGACCTTGCAATCTCAGGTGACGGATTTTTCGTTCTGGCCGATGGTGATAAGAACTACTATACCCGTGCCGGAACTTTCAGTACAGATCGTGATGGAACCCTTGTTAACCCTGCTAACGGACTAAAGGTTCAGGGATGGACGGCGACTAACGATGCAGACGGTACCCCGGTTGTTAACAGCCAGGGAACCCCGGACGATCTTGTTATTCCGATTTATCAAAAACTTGATGCTAAAGAGACTTCATTCGTCCGATATCAGTGTAATATGGATTCCAAATTACCGATTATTCCCGATGCGATGCCAGCCACTCAACGAGCATCAGCAGCTGTTGTAACAAATATTGACACCTATGACAACCTTGGCAATCCCCATCGTGTTACGCTGACACTCTGGAAGACTGCTGAAAATCAATGGACCGCTTCTGCTGCAATGAGTGATGCTGAAGGTCCGTTAACACTGGACATAGCTTCACTTGCTGGGGAAAACCTGGAAAACCCGAACAACCGTATGAAACTGCAATTTTCACCGGATGGTAAAATAACATCTGTTTCTGATGATGCAACATCAGATTCATTGAATACGGGTGCCTTGTCGGCAAATTTAAACTATCGTATTGCCGGTGATCCTGCCGTAAGAAACATTCGTCTTGATCTGGGAACCTCTGGATTGATCGGTGGCATTACACAATTCTCCTCACCTTCTACAACAAAGGGTGTCGAGCAGAATGGATTTTCGATGGGCTATATGGAGGCCTTTAATATCGATAATTCCGGAATAATTACCGGTGTATATTCAAATGGTATACAACGCCCTATTGGTCAGGTAGCCATGTCTGTATTTACCAACCCACAGGGTTTAACAGCTAATGGCGATAACCTTTTCGAAATGTCAAACAACTCAGGTCTGGCCAATATCGGAGAGGCAAACCAGGGTGGTCGTGGCAAGATTATAGCAGGAACTCTTGAGATGTCCAATGTGGATCTATCTGATCAGTTTACCGATATGATTATTACTCAACGCGGTTTTCAGGCTAATTCAAGAACCATCACAACATCTGATCAGATGCTGCAGGAAGTGATAAACCTTAAACGATAGTCTTCATTAGAAAAATCCTATATACTCATACAGAAATAGAAGAGGGAAACCTCTTCTATTTCTGTATGAGTATAATTTTCTATTTGACAAAAATAATTTTCATAATTAAGTTAGCCATTCTTGTTATTCAACTATCTTTCTTTTCTTGTTCTTTAACAAAATCATTTTAACAAAAACTGACCAGTTTCAAACGTTGTCGATTATTATTCAGGTTTCAAATATCTCTTATATTTTTTGGTGAAAAATGCTCGAAATAGAATACGTCTCATTTTCCAACGCGCCCGCGATGATTGTCCGAGGCAGATACGATATCAGCTCGATCACAACATTCGAAGAGTCATTTAAAAAGCTTCTTGAAAAGGCCGGATCGGCAGTGGGTGTAAACTTAAAAAATCTGACCTATATAGATTCATCAGGAATAGGGTCTTTAATTCGTTGTTTTAACCTGGCTCGTAAACGTGGAATAACCTGCTATTTTTATGATATTAACAGCGATATTATGACCGTATTTCAACTCTCTAAACTTGACACCTTTCTGAAAGTTGTAACTAATGAAGAGTTCGAATTAAGGTTTAACGATTCAAACATATAACGACTAACCGAAAGAGGAACCACAAATGGCAAGAATTTTATCCGGAATACAGCCATCCGGCTCATTACATATAGGTAATTATCTGGCAATGATGAAGCCTATGATCGCCCTTCAGGAAGAAAATGAACTATTTTGTTTTATTGTCAATTATCACGCACTCACTTCACTAAGCGACCCTGATAAACTGCGCAAAAATACTGTTGATG
Source organism: Spirochaetota bacterium (assembly GCA_027858855.1). Classification (GTDB taxonomy): domain Bacteria; phylum Spirochaetota; class UBA4802; order UBA4802; family JAFGJZ01; genus JAFGRW01. The sequence goes on from JAQIBV010000058.1 coordinate 73,227, forward strand.
CTGTTCTCGATTTTCTGGCACTGGGGCTTGACCCGGAAAAATCATATTTCTGGATTCAGTCAGATCTCCCTGAAGTTCAGGAACTTACCTGGATTCTTTCATGCAATACATCATTAGGACTGTTAGAAAGGAGTCATTCCTATAAGGATAAGGTCGCTAAGGGTATTACCCCGAACTCAGGTCTCTACACCTATCCGATACTGATGGCTGCCGATATTCTGCTTTTTCAGGCTGAGAAGGTGCCGGTAGGTAAAGATCAAAAACAGCATCTTGAAATCACACGTGATATTGCATCTTCATTCAATGCTAACTTTGGTGAAACCTTTACACTACCCGACGCTGTTATTGAAGAGAATCTTGCAGTAATTCCCGGAATTGATGGCCAGAAGATGTCAAAAAGTTACGATAACACCATCTGCATGTTCGAAGACGAAAAAAAAATGCGAAAGCGCATCATGAAAATCAAGACTGATTCTCTTGGAATTGAAGAACCAAAAAACCCCGATACCTGCACAATTTTCGCTCTCTATAAATTATTTGCCTCCACTGAAGATATTGCCTCATTACGTGCAACTTACCAGGCCGGCGGAATGGGATACGGAGATGCAAAGCAGCTTCTATTCGAACAAATTCGCGACTATTTTAAACCTTTCAGAGAAAAAAGAGAGCAATTGGCCTCTGATACCGAGTATGTTCACAAAATCATGAAGATGGGTGCTGAAAAGACACGGGAAAGAGCAGTTCAGACTCTCTCTTTGGTAAGAAAAAAAGTTGGATTAAACTATTTATAGGAGGATACATATGCCGGAAATATTAAACATCGAAGCTACTATGCAGCGTATTGACCATGACAAGGAACGCCTTAAGGAACTGTATGCTATTGCTTTAGAAGAGCTGCCAAAATGGAAAAACCGTCTCACTTCGGCGATTGATGCGGGCGATAAAAACGCAATAAAGAAGTCCGCTCACTCCTACAAAGGTTCTTCAGCAACTCTCGGAGCCGAAGTTCTCTTTGAAATGTTTCTTTCAATCGAGAAGCTGGCAGAAAAAGATGATATAACCGGCGTACAAAATCTTTTCAAAAATGATTACGAAGAAAATGTCAATAATCTGAAAATTGCAATCAATGAATTCATCAGTTAAACAGAAGTTATAGGCAACAATAATAATCGAAGTTCCCTATAACATTGATTCTGCTTAACCAATCATTTCATTATCAAATAAACAGGTTCAAATCTGCACTTTCTGTTGCAGCCAGATACGCAGCAACTCCACCTATTTGTACGAAATCGTATAACTCCTCTTTCTTTACACCCATGATATCCATAGACATCTGACAGGCCAGCATAATTACACCATCTTCAGAAGCTTCACGCATCATATCTTCAAGAGATGTAACATTCTTTTTTTTCATGACTCTGCGCATCATTGCCGTTCCTGCTCCCATCATATGCATTTTTGAAAGCTTGGTTTTACGAGAACCTTTAGGCATTAAAAACCCGAACATTCGACTGATAAAATCTTTTTTAATTCGCCCCCGACTCTTTTTCTTAAGCAAATTAAGCCCCCAGAAGGTAAAGAACAGAGTCACCTTGGCACCGGTCGAAGCCGCACCAGTCGCTATGACAAAAAGCGCTAAAGCACGATCAAAATCGTCAGAAAAGAGAACCAGAGTCTTATCCCGGCCAGTACCTTTCATTATCTGATTCGATGACTGTTTCGTAATTTTTTTTATAACGGCTGTTATTATTCCGTTATCAGAACCCACGGAGATAAGACTGTGTCCGGTTATCGAACACCAGGCTCCCACATCATTCATAAACCCCGGGTCAGTTGCTTTAACCTGCAGGGTCTCACCGTCGGCTATTTTATCTATGCTTTTTTTTAGTTGTACAATGGGACCAGGGCACTGCATTCCACAGGCATCCACTACCAGAGAATTAGCATGAATCTTTCCATCAGCCTCAGCTACGATGCTATTATCGCTTTCGCCTTTTGATAATGGAGTCGGTCGAAAAACTGTACTCCAGACCTTGTAACCCCCAGAAAGATTGAACAGATCATTATAACCGTTTTGTTTCATAATTCGAACGGCAAGATACCCCCTCAAACCTACCTGACAGAATACAATAATTGTTTTTTCTTTCGGGATTTCATCAAGTCTTTCTCTTAAAGAATCGACAGGTATATTAATCGACCCATCTATTGATCCCAATTCAAATTCCTCTTCCGTTCGCACATCCAGAAACAGGGCACCGTCTGATTTATACTTTTCAATTTCATTCCAGTTCACTATTGAAACCAGACCAGATAAGATATTGCCAGCCGAATACCCGCAAACATTCACTGGATCTTTGGCCGAAGAATATGGAGGTGCATATGTGTGCTCGAAGTCCTGCAGGTCATAAACAGTTCCCCGACGTCCCACAACAGAGGCCATGACATCAATTCGCTTATCAACGCCCTCATAGCCTACAGCCTGGGCACCCAGTACCGTTCCGCTATCAGGGTCAAAGACTGTTTTAATAGTCAATGGAATGGCCCCCGGGTAATAACCAGCATGGTTACCAGCATGAATAATATTTGAAACATAGGCTATTCCGGCCTTTTTGCAATATTTCTCTGAAAGACCGGTTGAGGCAACAGTGATATCGAAAACCTTTGCGATTGCAGTATTAATAGCTCCTTTATACGAGCGCTTATTCCCATTCGCGCAATTATCTGCAGCTATTCTTGCCTGACGATTTGCCGGCCCCGCAAGCAGCGTATTGACTACATCGTCTGACAAGGGGTGCTTAAACGCCACTGCATCACCTACAGCATAGATGTCGGGATCACTGCTCTGCATAAATTCGTTCACAAGAATCGCTCCGTTTTCAGTAAGCTTAAGCCCACATTCACGAGCCAGTTTACTTTCGGGGCGGACACCAATTGAGAGTACTACCATATCAGCATCAATCGTCCGTCCAGATTCAAGTTTTATAACAATAGTTTCAGCCTGTTCTTTAAAAGAGACCACACGATCTCCAAGACAAAGCTCTACACCCTTTACTGAAAGATGATCGTGAACAATTGCTGCCATCTCATAATCCAGTGGAGCCATAACCTGATCTGCCATCTCTACAATTGTTATATCAATACCATTGCTATGAAGATTCTCGGCCATCTCGAGACCAATAAAGCCACCACCAACTACAACAGCCTTTTTTGGTTTTTTTTCGTCTACAAAAGACTTTATAGCGTCACTGTCAGGGACATTGCGCAGGGTAAAAATTTTCTCTGATCCGATACCATCTATTGGAGGGCGCAATGGTTCGGCTCCGGGAGACATTAAAAGAGTATCATAGTTTTCAGTATACTCATCACCCGTGGCAAGGTCACGAACCCGAATCTCTTTAGTTTCGGGTAATACAGAAGTTACCTCATTCATGATCCGTACTTCAATATTCAATCGCTGCTGTAAACCTTCTGGGCTCATTAAAAAAAGAGACTCCCGCTCTGGAATCGTTCCGCCAATATAGTAGGGCAAGCCACAATTTGCAAAAGAGACATGCTCTCCCCTTTCAAAAAGAATAATTTTTGCATGTTCATCAAGTCGTCTCAGTCTTGCCGCAAACGTTGCTCCCCCTGCGACTCCGCCAATAATACAATACTTTTTCATATTTTACCTCATTCAATTTATAAGTTGACCGGGCAATCCAACCAAAGAAGAGAACTGGATAAACCGATGGTTGATTATCAGGATACAGAAAAATTGGGTACAACAATATCCATCTTTTTGACTTGTTCAATCAGAGTGCGTCCCTCATCACTGATTTCGAAGTGCATAATTCGCTTATCCTGTGTGTCAAAAGAGCGAACAATTAGCCCTCTTTTTTCGATAACCGAAAGAACCTTTGACATACGCGCTGGTGAGAGACCGAGTTCGTTAGCAATATATCCGGCACTACATCCGGATTCTTTCAGAGTACAGAGTACAAGTGCTTCATTCAAAGTAAGGGTAGATGACTCTTTCAGCTCCTTTTCAAAGCTGTGTATCTCTCTTATTACCCTTTTTATTTTACAAAATTTTTCCATTTCTACACTTCCACAAATGATTATATTCATTTATAGCAAAAATATTTGCTTGTGTCAATATTTTTTATTATTAAATACTTTTATTGTTCATTCTTAAGCCAGGTTACTGTTCTTTTTTCAAGATTAATGGCGATAAAACCGATTAATAAAAGGTACCCAAGGGAAAGAATCATGTTAGATCGTCCAGTAAAGCCTCAAGGATGTATTTTAAGAAAATTGCATTACCTTATTACCACAAACATATTATCAGGAACTAAAAATGAATATATCTGTTAAATTGCTTAAAAATGATGACCGTTTTATCGCCACATGCCCCGAGCTTGAAATCAGCTGCTATGCAAGCTCTCAGACGGAAGCTAAACACCGAATTAAAGAGGTTATATCGTTCTATCTACATTCTGCCAAAGAGCTAGGTCTTGAGGTTGAACAATTTGATTCTCTGATGATTAACGGGAAATATTCCGGCACACTGACTCCCCCCTCCTGTTTTGATACAAATGATTATGTAAATTGAATTTAAGAGATAAATTTTAATTTCCGAATATTTTTTAGATATTGCACAATCTATTTGACAGAATCTCAAGCCGAAACAAGAATAAACATCAGCACAGACATCAAGGATGTGCTAAACTATTAAAAACAGGAACTTCTAAAACCGACTGTTCCGTGACGACTCCTTCTTCTATACTGAATACATTACGGCTCTTGGCAGATCTTCAAATTATAGTTTTAGAAATTCCACGAATATATAAGTGATTATGAACGAAAAAAGCATACTCCGCCTTGCAAATTTTTTTGATCAGGAGGAAATAGTTGATATTTCTGTAAATATCGACCTTATCCTTCTGCACGCCTATGAGAACATGGAAATCGGCTTCTATCAGGAAGCAGCGCGCCTGTTTTATATTTTTATAGAAGAAAGAAGGCAGTCTACTGAGGCACTTAACGGACTTGCGGTCTGTTTTTTTGAAATGCAACAGTATGATCGAGCTCAAACAATTGTTGATCATGCATTAACACTCTTTCCCGATGATTCGGTCTCACTCTCTAATAAGGCATCTTTGGAGTGGCAGGAAGAGCGCTACGATGAAGCGGTCTACTATTACCAGAAATCCCTGCTTGTCGACCCAGCAATGGTCGAGTCAAAAGTTAACCTGGTAAACCTGTACCGCGAGACAGGAGATCTGCTTCTTGCCTATACGCTCTGTCTTGAACTGCAGGCCTCCCATCCGGGCGATTCAGAAATTCATGACCTTTTAAACTCACTGCTTATCGACATGGCCATTTTCATGAGCTGATTTGAAATGAAAAAAAGCATAACCGTTCCATTCTTCATTCCTCATCGTGGTTGCCCTCACCAATGTGTCTTTTGCAACCAACACCATATATCCGGATCAGACAAGCCATTCACCTCCGAATCAATTGTTTCGCGTGTGTACGACTATACCGGAAAAGCGGAGAGAACCGTACAGATTGGTTTTTTTGGTGGTACTTTCACGGCACTGCCTCAAGATGAACAACGCAACTATCTTGAAACAGCATTACGGTTAAAACGAGAGGGACATGTTAATTCAATACGGCTCTCAACACGCCCCGATACAATCTCAGATAAAATCTGTAGCTTTCTTTCGAAATTCGAAATAGATACGGTCGAACTTGGAATACAATCATTTGACGATCAGGTGCTAGCGGCATCCGGACGCGGGCATAACGCAGAAGACAGTATCTATGCCCTAAATCTTTTAAAAAATTACGGTTTCCGAACTGGTATTCAGCTTATGCCAGGACTACCTCGAAGTAGCCGGGAGTCAGATATTGAAAGCGCCATTCAGGCAGCTTTCTTTAAACCCGATGATCTTCGAATATACCCAACAGTGGTAATAGATGATACCACGCTGGCTCTGATGTATCAGACAGGTGAATATACTCCGTTAACACTAGAAGAGGCCATTGAAAGATGCGCATTCATTTACGGGCTCTTTTCTCCAATTAAAACAGATATTATTCGTATTGGCCTTCACCCACTTGGACGGGAAGAATCTGATACCGTTTTGGCAGGTCCTTACCATACCGCCTTCGGTTTTCTGGTTAAAGCTCGCCACCGCAGAAACTGCATGGAAAAAGAACTTTCAGCCCTCAAAGAGAAAAACAGTGCGGACCTCATTACGGCTGAACTCCCCTCGCAAAACTATGAAGAGCACATAGGCCACAAACGCGAGAATATAAGCTATCTTGAAGAAAAGTATTCTGTTCAACTTAAATACAAGCGGGGTACAGTGCTTCAGTTTACTGAAAGCATGTGACATAATTTTTTACTTATTTTTTTACTGAAACTGTTCGATATTACTACAAAGAAGTAAAAATCTATCTGGTGGGTATTTCTAAAACACACTTTGTCTCAAGGAGATACAGCAACATAGCAACTCTGAAAGATAAGGTTTTCTGAAGCCACCACGCTAATGGTATATCATGAAACATTTCAGTATAATTTTACTACTTTTTACTCTCCCGCTACTGGGAGACTACCGTCCTTTTGCAAAAGCCGAAGTTGAATGGAGCAGAGGCATTATTACTTCCCGTTCAGCCGACTCGGTTGAACGCGATATACGCCTGAAAAAAGAGCCTACAGTTTCTATAAACCGGCTCAGAATGACATCCTATTCACGTGCACAACAGAATACCAGGGAATTAATTGCCACATTCCTGCTCGAAATGCAAATCGAACCTGGATATACCCTACAGCACCTTTTAGAAAGTTCTGAATATACGCGTGAACGTATATCTTATATTTTAAATAATAGTATCAAATTCAGACAGCACCCGGTTGATTTCTACACAACCGAATGCTATGCATCCCTGACCTTTCATGATATTATAACTACACTGCCATTCCGCTATGAAAACGAAGCCTTTCCGGAGTTTTCATCTCACGGCCAACCCACTCTGTACACATCATTAATTATTGATACACGAGGTACCAGTTTCAAACCACTTATCTTTCCAGCCATTGTTGACGAAGGCGGTCTGGAAATATATAACCGACATATGGTTGATATTGCAAGTAGCGGCACCTCCGGAATAATTAACTATGTGTACGATGAAAAAAGCGCTCATGATCATCCAGCCGCAGGTAAACATCCTTACTTCACCATAGCGCTAGCCAGTGCTGAAGGAAAACCTGTCATCGGGTATGAAGATGTCCGCAGAATTTTCAGTAACAAAAAGAACGCAGAATATCTGAAAAAGTGCCGGGTAATACTAATTATTAATAAAGAAGATAGTAATGAATAAAAACGAAAATATTAATGAGAAAAGTCTCTGCAGGTATTATAACTTATGAGAGCACTATATAGAATCCTGGCGGCTTTTAACCGCTATATCGAGCGAATGCCTGTGAGACAAAGACAGATGATTCGCCAATCATTTGGAATGTTAATATTCATAGCAGTTATTGCCGGAGTAATCGTAGGTGTGAACTTTGGCAAAAAGGCTGCTAATAAAGGCGGAGTTCCTCTTATTAATTCAACGCGTGATATATTTGAAATTGATATAAGCCGTCAAAAAGAGCGTATCACCTTCGATGAAATGATTGAAGATGATCAGATAATAGACCGAAGTGATTCTAACGGAGAAAAGCGTATAATGGCTGAAAGTGCCGATATACCTCTATCCAGCAGTAACGGTGATGAAATAGTTGAAAAAGAGTTACCGGCTCGAACTGAGTTGCAACCAATTGCCAGTGATAAAATGCCCGAACCAATGAGTGATACCGAAACAAAAACTGAAGAGAGTCTGACACCGACAGCTCCATCAACTGCAGGCCGGGATGATGATGTATTGATTCCCGAAAGCAGATCTTTGATGAGTGATTCGCCGGGAAGTTCTAAATTAAAAGAAGATACTAATTCATCAGACGAGTGGTCGCCAACAGGCGAAAATGAGTCCGATGCCGCAAACATTACACCACTCAATCGTAATGAGGAGATTTTCGAATGATAAAACGAACCCTGCTTATTGTATTATCATATTTGCTTTCCGCACAGATCTATGCACAGAGCTCAGCTGCTATTATTAAAATAATAGCCGAACCGGATACAGCGGGAACTGCTGAACAAAAGAGCCCGATAATAAAAACCCAGACAACCGCTCCAGATGAAACACTGAACCGAGAGACCCCACAAACGGAAGATAACAGAGCACAAAACAGAACTGTACCAAACGACGTTCAGCAGAACCGAAATCAGTCATTACAGATGGACATACCGGCTCCACTTACCGGTGATACCGTTATACTCGAATCAGGAATAAATGCCTATAATACCGGCGACTACAAACGGGCAACCGAGAAATTCAGTGAAATACAGGAGCTTTTTCCGACATCACCATTTGTTATGCAGGCTAAACTCTATACAGCAAGAAGTCTTTATAAGCTTAACAACCGAAAAGAGGCTCTTGAAAACATCGAAGCCATTGACCGTAACTCTGGAGAATATCCAGCAGCACTTTTTTTAAAGGGCGAAATATATCTTTCGATGAAACAGAGTGGAGAGGCTAAAAACTCATTTTTTCAGGCAACATCCTTATTTCCGGGGCATGATCTTGCAGATGACTCATTGCTTGAGTTGAGCCGCATCTACCTTTCAGAGAATAATGGAGAAGAGGCTCTTAAAATAGCGGTTCAGATATTAAGTAGTTATCCGGACAGGGATACTTCTGACGATGCATTTTACATGATCGGAAAAATTTACGAAAAAGATTCACGCCTGAAAGATATTGAGAGAGCGCGAACAGTATATCAGACATTCATTAAAAGAGCCGAAACCGAAAAAAGGATTCCGTACTATAACTCACCTCTTTTGCGCAAGGTTAAGCGTGATTTAGATTATATTAACAAAAGCTATTTCACTTTGCAACAGTAAAAGTCTGACTATAGAAATGGCTCTAACAACTCATAAACAATAATGTCGTAATCAACAAAGCTCTCTGAGTTCATTGCCAGATTCATCCATCCCTCCCTCTCAGTAAGACAAATACCGGAAGTCGAGGCAGCCCGATCACAAAGAATTTTCGGAAAACGCAAACCGCTCAGACGAAAATAGTCCTCTTCAGAAACCCCAAACACTGTTCGCAGTCCTGTAAAAACAATTTCAACAAGTAAGTCACCACTCTTTCGCTCTTCCCGGCAAGGCACAGCATTACCCTGCATATAACTTTCTATATCAGCTTCATGAAAATACCGTTCACCATCAATAAATGAATGAGCATTTGCACCAAAACCCCGGTAGTTTTTACCCGTCCAGTATTTCAGATTATGGCGCGATAAGGCACCCGAAAGCGCAAAGTTCGATATTTCATAATGTGTATATCCATGTTCCGAAATAACCGACGCAACCTTCAAGTATTCTTCATGCTGAAACTGATCGAGACCGTCCCGTCGGGCACGATTATACAGGGCTGTTCCGGGTTCAAGAGTTAATAAATAGGCTGATATATGATCAGGTCTTAATGGAAGGACCATCTGAATATCAGGAATAGTAGAGTCTCCCTCTATTATTCCAGTAATAAAATCAATACCGCAGAGCGCAGGTAAAGAAAAATAGTCACCAAGAAGTTTCAAGGTTACCGGAGAACCTGTTCGCCCCAAATACTTAAACAGCTGGAAGTCCATGGCCTGAACCCCCATGGAAAAACGTGTAATACCCTGATCGCAGAGTTTCAAAAAGCGATTATAGTCAAATTGAGCTGGATTACATTCCAGTGTGATTTCGCAATCTTGACTGATACAGAATCTATTACGTAGGGACTGAAGTAGCATCGCAATATTATTGTCGGATAAAAGCGAAGGGGTACCACCACCAAAGTAGATCGAAGTGCATAATCCGTCGGGTTCGCAGAGTGAATCCTTCTCAATTTCGAGGCACATGAATCTCGTATAACGATTTTTAAAGTCGGAAGAAGTACCAGCTACTGAATAGAATGAACAATATGAACATTTCTCGATACAGAATGGGATATGGAGATATATGCCGTACTCATTCACCCCGGCCAAAACCAAGATTAATAGTAGAATAATCCTTAACATGAATCTTTCCGGTAACGGCATCAGCTATTGCACGATAAGAGGCATTTGTATTTGAAAAAGAAAAGAGTACCGGAACCGTGCCACTGTATCTGGTTATCTCGAAAGGATTTTCTGCAGAGATAATTATTACATTTCTGTTTTTCTCGGAGTGATTCTTCAAACGGTGAGCAAGTGTAGCCTGTGAATCACGAAGTTCTACATAGACGGTATCACCACGTGATATAGAAGGAAGCTTTGTGAAAAGAGACGAAACAGGATATACAGTTAGAGAAGGATTCGAGGCCAGCAATTTTTTTAGGGCTGAACTATCTGTAAAGAGATGAGCTTTCCTGGAAAAACTCAACTCTCTTTCATGAGCTCCCCTGTAAAAATAGAGCCCCTTCTCAGATATTAACCTGTTCACTTTTTCAGCTGTAGCGATATCCTTATAATTGCGTTCGACCGCAGGAACATTCATTAACGAATAGGGTTCATTAGGGTTCACAATATGAAAACCTATTTTCGATCTAATAATACGTTCAACGGAACTGTTTAATCGTTCGGTAGAAAGTGTCCCCTCCTTGACAGCATTCAAAAGATGGTTAAAAATTGTCTTAGTATTATGGTGTGTGGTAACCAATATTATATCGGCGCCTGCCTTGACCGCAACAAGAGCCGCTTCACCTATTTTCATATTACCTGCAATTGCACCCATCTCCATATCATCAGTCATGATCAGACCGTTAAACTTCATTTCATCACGAAGAATCGAAGAAAGAAAAATAGGAGAGAGCGTTGCAGGCATTCCGTTTTTTTCAATTTCAGGGTAAAGTATGTGAGCTGTCATGATAGACGAAACTCCGGCAGATACAGCAGACCTGAATGGAAGCAACTCAACCGCATCCAGCCGCTTTCTATTATAGGGTATAACTGGTAAAACCTTATGTGAATCCTGTGCGGTATCACCATGCCCTGGATAGTGCTTAGCCACGGCCATTACACCTCCACCCTGCAAACCCTTTATATAGGCATCTCCATGGCGTGAAACCAGAACAGGATCAGAACCGAAAGATCGCGTATTGATGACCGGATTATCCGGATTATTGTTAACATCCACATCGGGGGCAAGATTCATGTTTACCCCGACCATACGAAGCTGCATGCCAAGAATACGCCCCCAACGATAGGTAAGCAACGGATCGTTAGCCGAACCGGCACACATATTACCTGGAAACTGTGTTATACCTGTTCCGGTTATGCGACGTACCCTGCCGCCCTCCTGGTCAATAGAGATGAACATTGGAACAGAACTGCTGTTTACTGCATGTTGCTGAAGTGAATGATTAAACTGTTTCAGCTGTTCTGTGGTGCGGTAGTTATAACCAAAAAGAATCAGACCGCCCGGACGGTATGCTGAAATAAGTTTTTTGCTGGCTGTTCCTATACGAGTACCGGGAACACCGATCATAAGCAGCTGTCCGATTTTTTCCTCAATCGACATAGAATTAACTATTTTTATAACCGGATCTGGAGAAACCGAAGTTTCATCAGCAACTGAAGATGTTACACAGATAAAAAAAACTGGTAATATAAAAAAAATATGCCTTAAATGTCCTGATTTCACAATTTTCCCCGGTCGGGCACTCAAATAAACCTCTTTAACGGAGACACTTTAACGCTGCATCATCCCTTTATTCGGGTTTTTTAAGCAAGCGCCCTGGTGGAACCGTGATTTTTGATAAGCCCTAAATAGTTTATGTTACTGCTTTAATAAATCAGTGATATTTTCAAGGCAAACAGTTTTTTTAATTGATAAATAAATTGTCAACATTACCATGAAGGTGAAAATGATTATTGAGGATTATATGGCTGAACAAAATAAAGAGATACACTTTCTGGACAGCTTTAAAGTTGATACCACGATTATCAGAGAGGTTATCGACAAACTGATGGTTGACCTTAAGCGGTGCGAATACGCTAAAGAAGAGATAGATGAAATTATTCTTGCAATGGATGAAGCAATAACCAACGCCATTCAAGAGACTCTCTTTACTCAAAAAAATTGTGTTCCCCAGAATAAGCAGACACATGAGATAACAATACGTTACCATGTCTCTTGCGATGAATTTGATGCAACTGTAATTGACCACGGCAAGGGCCTTGATATCGAACAGATGTTAAAAAGCACCCCCGACCGTGAATCCGCAAATTACAAGCAACAACTCTTCGATTATGCAAAAAAATCAGAATCAACAAAACTTAAGGTTCGTCTTAACGGAAAAGAGATCTCTTTAAACGGCATTGGTGCCGGCCTCAGGATAATTCTCTCTTTTATGGACAAGCTCAATATTGACCTTATCGACAAAGAATCCGTATTAAGTACCAATGTGTGCAAAAGTACCGATGGATCCATACTGAATATGCAACGAAAAAGGAGATACCAATGAATACCAACAAAGCCCCGCTTTCTTATCTTGATCCTGATTTTGTTTTATCTAAAGAGGCTCGCCCGCTACGAATAATGAGCGAATACCTTGATCCGGAACGCAAACTTAAGCAAAACAACGTTCAACACACTGTAGTCTTTTTTGGCTCAGCACGCACAAAGCCCGACCCGTCTGACCCGCTTGCGCACGCCTACAAGACGGCTGAAGAGCTGGCTTTTAAACTTGCTCAGTGGTCATCCACTGAAACCGATTCCAATCGCAAGATTTTCATCTGTACAGGTGGCGGCCCCGGTGCCATGGAAGCCGCCAACAAGGGAGCTGCAAGAGCCGGAGAGAAGACTATTGGCCTTAATATCGCTCTTCCCTTTGAGCAGGATCCCAATCCCTACATATCTCCGGAACTGAATATGGAATTTCACTACTTTTATATGCGCAAACTTTGGTTTCTTTATCATGCCAAGGCAATTATCGTTTTCCCTGGTGGTTTTGGCACAATGGATGAACTCTTCGAAACCTTGACACTGATGCAAACAAAAAAAATAGACAAACCCTTCCTGCCGGTGTTACTTTATAATCGAAAATTCTGGGAATCACTCATAAACTTTGATACTATGAAAGAGAATGGACTAATAAGCCCTGAAGATACTGATCTTTTCAGCTATTTTGATACAACAGACGAGGCCATGGATATACTGAAACCGGCTATTAGCGAGCTTATCAACAATTACTCGGCAAAAAACTTTTTTTAGGGAGACTATCATGCGGTTAGTGTTGACTGCCCTGCTTTTCGCGATGCTATTTTCATGCGCAAAATCACCACGGGGTGCTTCGCCCGTACGCGAGACATTCCCGGAACGCTATATTAAAGATTCCGATGCGAGTACATCAGAAGCAGATGAAGAGAGCCTGCCTGATTCAATTCTTGGGTCAGACGGAGAAGCAACCCCTGATGAAAAGCCGGCTCGGGAAAAACCGGCCACAGCTGAAACAACGGAATCATTACCCGATTCTACAGAAAAAAAGCCAACACTGGCAGATTCAATATGGTCGACCCCCTCGCCTACAGGCAGCCCTGACAAGGGATACCGTATCTATGCAAACAGCCGCTTCAACTACCAGCTCTTTATTCCATCGAGTTGGTACATCACGGAGCAGGTGGTATCGAATGTGGCACAAACCATTGTTACACGGAACAGCTCTGAAATGAGTGTAGAGACCTACAAACCGGCTCGCAGCAAAGTTGACTACTATCGAAGCAGAGCTATCAGAAAAATGGTGAAAATTGATCCACGGTACAAAACAATTATTTCAGGTGAGGAGATACGGCTTCACACCGGAGTTTATGGAACACTTATGGTGCATGAGTATCGAAAAAAAAGAGTCCGATACTTAAGACGTTCTCTCGTATTCATTCAGGAAGGAAACGCCTACATTGTATGGTGCGAAGCGCCGGTCAGTCGCTTTTACGCAGACGAAACAGCCTTTAACACCTTTATGACGAGTTTTCGAAGAGTTGAAGATTAGAATTAATTATTTAACATTATTCACGAGTAAAATGAAAGCATAAGATGTTAATGAATATAGATAGAGGGTTAATTTTTACTGGGATTCTGGATGCGGGGGCACTTGTCAAAGAACTTGGTAAAGATGATTGGAGGGCTTTTATTCGAAGATCTGAACTTGAAGATAGATCAAGCTTTGAAGAAACTGTTGAAATGATTAAAGACTTTATAGAGCAGGTAAGGTCTGATTAATATCCCTATATGAGGGAGAGTGTTATATTATTTGTGTAAAAGAGAGCCTATCATTAATAATCCTCAATATTTATTGGAATTAATACACTATTTGCTTCCCTCATTTTATCACTATTTGACCTTAGCCACTAAGCAACAACCGCATTATCATGAATCACTTCAAGTATATGTATTACCTTATCAACATCTTCATCATCAAAAACACCGGAGATACCTTCATCATTGATATCTGTAAAAGGTGGTTCGTAGAGCATAGAATTATCAATAACTCCATTGTTGGTTAAGTATGTGATTATACGATTAATAAATGTAATCTGATCACCTTTAAGAGTTCCGGTTTGAAGGAAGTCAGCAAATGCTTCGTTAGCACTGTTTTTATCAAGACCAAGAATGCTTCGAATAAAGACTCCAAGAGGTTGATCGCCATACTCAGTTTTATATTCATCTCTGCGGCCTAACTCTGTGTCATCAAAAAGCATATTCTCTAGTTCTAACAGATCACTCTGGGTAATTGGCTGGTTTGTGTTTAGCTTGTGTATGGTTATATGATTTTTATTTTTTCGAATATATGACTCTACTCTATCTCGGTAACTTTTCATTGTTTCGTAGTTACCTGTGCCCTCTCGAACACTTATATTTCCGAGATCAAGTTCATCTTCAAAGTGAGTAATTACATATTTCTTATCTTTTTTATCAAGATACTTCATTAGTTCACGAAGCGCAATTCTAACCTCTTCAAGCGAATGAACATTGAAACCCTGCCAGTAAAGATCACTTTGTAGTGTTTGCAGTAACTCACTATGTTTTGCTACTTCGGGGATATTGTTCTTTTTTAATAAAGCAGCTGAAACACTTACTATTCGATTAGCATATTTACCAATTTCGCTTACACCTTGCAGCAGAGCCATTTGAAAAGTTAGAATTAAAATATCAAAACGTCGAGCAAGTTCATCATCGTCTCTTGAAGGCACAACAATAGGTGAAAGATGTTGTGCAATAGTGATAAGATCACCTTTTGACATATTACTCCAACGTACTTTATCTGAAAACTCTACAACGTAACGCAGCTCTTTTTTTACTACAAAACGATTTTTATCAAACCCTTTTACTTGTTGATACAATTCATCGATATATTTCTCTGATAGTTCAGACTCATCTCTATTTCTATCAGTTTTTTCGCGAATAAGCATTGCAACTTCAAGTTTCGCTTCAAATATTTTTTGAGATAAACTTGCTGAACCAATCCCTGCTACACCATCAGGATGAAGATCGAAAAACTCGAAATTCTCACAGAAATCAAATAATAAAAAATGGGTCTTGTCTTCATCAGGAGCAAAAAGATCAGGACATAGTCGTGTTCCCCGACCTATCATCTGCCAGAACTTTGACGACGATCGTACCAGTTTAAAAAAGAGAAGATTAACAACACGGGGAGCGTCAACACCGGTATCCATCATATCAACAGAGACTGCAATCTGTGGATCGAGCTCTTCATGTACATCAGCAAATGTTTTTAAAAGATCGTGTGCTTTTGTCTCATAATTATCAATTACCCGCATAAATTTTGAATTGTGCTCCGGATATTTTTTATTAAATCGTTTTTCTATAAAAACAGCATGTTCGTGATTTTTGGCAAAAATTATAGTTTTACCAAGCTTATCTCCACCTTCAACTTTAATTCCTTTTTCCATTACAAATTCAAGCACCTTGTCGACGGTGTCGGTATTAAAGAGCCAGCTATTTAAAGCAGAACCGGTTATCTCTTCAGGAAACTCACCAGTTAACGGGTCATAAAACTTTTCTTCATACTCAAGCTTTTCCTCTTCCGATAAGTCGTTATATTTAATACCTTCACGGGGAAACTTAAGTGGTACTGAGATTACTTTAAACGGTACAAGATAACCATCATTTACAGCTGTATTTAGTTCATAAGAGAATGTTGGATTATCATCTTCAATTCCAAACAGCCCATAAGTATTACGGTCTATATCTTTTTTCGGAGTTGCAGTTAAACCAATAAGCAGCGAATCAAAATATTCAAAAATAGCCCGATACTTCTGATATACAGTACGGTGAGCCTCATCTATAATTATAAGGTCAAAATGACCTACCCCATAAAACCGTTCGTGGCGATTCTTTACTGAGTCTATACGATTCATAATAGTTGGGTATGTTGAAAAAACCAGCCGTGTACCATTGTCTTCAGACTCTTTCGTTAAATCAATAGCTGAAAGGTGTGGCAAATATTCATTAAAAGCATTTTTAGCTTGAGTAACCAGTACATTACGATCAGCAAGAAAGAGTACCCGCTTTGCCCAGTTACACTTGGTAAGCATATCAACAATTGCTGCAGAGGTACGGGTCTTGCCGCTACCTGTTGCCATAACCAAAAGCCCCTGCCGTTCACGTCCGGTCAAATTTCCATTGTTATCTGCCATACAAAAGTTTTCTGCAATACGTTGAATAGCTTCCATTTGGTAGGGTCGACCGGCAATCTCTGTATTTATTTTAAATGTACGAAGATCTTCACGATCTGTTCGCCTGTCAATTAAACGCTGCAGTTCATCTTTGCTATAAAATCCATCAATTTTACGGTCAGTATAAAAGGTATCATCCCAGATATGGGAATCAAAACCATTTGTATAAAAGATAATCGGTCGTTGTCCGTGCATCTGTTCAAGACAATCAGCATAAAGCTCTGCCTGATGCCGCCCTTTTCGCGCGTCATACATTGTACTTTTAGCTTCGATAACAGCGAGTGGTAGTCCGTTGTCAGCCCAAAGAACATAATCAGCATAACCGATACCGCTTTTATTGGTAACCTTTGGCATACCGGCTAACTCATATTCAAGATCACGCCCCTCTTTAAGGTTGATCCATCCGCTCTCTTTCAAAAGTTGATCTATATAAATTCGACGAGTCTCTTTTTCAGAGACCAGCAGAGGAATAACACTCTCTTCAACAACAACTTTAGCCCGAGACTCTCGACGTTTTTTAACCTTACTCTGTTGCTCTTTAACCTGCGTACGTAGCTCTTCACTTTCTCGAATCTGTTTAACCAAAAGTTCGCGTTCGGCAAGCCAGGTTTTTTTCTGCTCTTCTAACCTTGTTTCAAGCTTATCAATCTCAGCCTGAGTTTTTTCAGATTCATTACCTGTTGGAATGATAGCTTCATTAAATTCCGGTATATCCGGTTCATCTTGAGCATAATAGATAGCTATGTAACTGATAAACCGAAAGAGATATTTTAAAGATGTGAGCGATTCACGTTGAGTAACCCGATTTCCATGAGCTGCACTATTTCCGATTTTACGAATATTGTTTATCTCATGAAACATAGCGGGTTTTAAAAGATCTTTAAACGAATACTCATACATTAACGAACTGAGCTTTGTATCGTACGGTTCATTAAGATCAGGGTCATGAACATAGAGCCAACGCACCGCTGTCTCAAGTGCCGAGCGACACAACACAGCAGCAGCCTTCGGAGAGACAAGCGCCAACCTTTCAGCTTCAACAGCTTCACTGTAGATAGTTGGAAATTCGGTTTTGATGAAGGTAAAGTTGGTGTTCATAGAAAAATCCTTTATTGTGCTATTACTTTTTTGTTTACGACTCTATTGTATTTGCGTGTTGACTCACTGGATTATTTTTAATGTATATACGAATTCGTTCTAACTCGTTATCATCACGAATAATACGATCATAATAAGATTTCTGCCATTGAAACCGTGATGGTGGATTACCTTCATTAATTCGCCTTGATGAAAATGTTTTAAAACCTCTCACTATTTCTGGTAAACCATGATTATCTATTCCTAAACATATTATACCATGAAAATGATCAGGCATTACAACGTATTCATCCAGTTCTATATTTTTATAGTGATTAGACAAATCGTTCCAACAATGTTGTACAATCTTCCCATATTTATTAAGCACCATTTTGTTATTGGTAATTTCACCCAATGATATCCTGTTTTCATGGAGAACATTTTCAAACTGTTCATTGCGATGTTTTATGCATATGGTGATAAAATATGCACCTGGTGTTGAATAATCGTACCCTTTTTTACGGTTTCGTTTTCGTTGCATCATATCAGTTAATGTTATCCATAATGTAAACCATTCATCCATTATTAACCGGTTGGGTGAACGGTTATAAACCGTTCATTACGCCGCGATGTAATATTAACACGATGAATGTTAATTTGCCATATTGTTAATTTGTAGGGAACGGTTTCAAACCGTTCCCTACGGTATGTATTACATAAAAAATTGGTTTAAAATCATTGGGTATTGTAATAAATTTAACAATTTTACCCTGTACATATATAATCACTGTTAATTATTTTTTATCAATCGGCAACCTATATTGCTACAATATTTGATATTTGATCTATCAGATTATTTGATTTATCCTCACACACCTGCATAAAATTTCAGGAAATTCGTATTATATGAATATAGTATTTGTTGATCATAAAAGTCCTTTGCCTATATAATAAAATATGTTTTTTACATAATCTCTTTACCCC
>JAQIBV010000016.1 GCA_027858855.1 Spirochaetota bacterium
TGTGGCTTTATGTTTTCACGGACAGCCGCGCCATCTTCAAGATAGCTCATCTGAATCTCGTCGTCAAAATGACCGATGTTACAAACGATTGCTTCGTTCTTCATCATCTCCATATGCTCCCCACGAATGATATCACAACAACCTGTAGTTGTTACAAATATATCACCAGCAGAAGCAATCTCTTCAAGAGTCACAACTTCAAAACCCTCCATCGAAGCCTGCAGAGCACATATCGGGTCAATCTCTGTGACAACAACTCGGGCACCCATACCTGTAAAGGCCTGAACACAACCCTTGCCAACATCTCCGTAACCACAAACTACACAAAGTTTACCTGCAACCATAATGTCGGTTGCCCGCTTAATTCCATCAATCAAAGACTCCCTGCATCCGTAAAGATTATCAAACTTCGACTTCGTAACCGAGTCATTAACGTTAACTGCCGGAAACAGCAGTTCACCCTTTTCGGCCAACTGATACAGACGGTGAACTCCGGTTGTTGTCTCTTCAGAAACACCGCGCATGTTTTCGGCAATGGATTGCCACTTGCGTGGATTCTGCGAAACCGACAGTTTCAGACGCTCAATTACTAGCTGAAATTCTTTGTTATCATATTTTTTTTCAAGCATAGAGGGATCTTTTTCAGCCATGACACCTTTGTGAATCATCATGGTAGCATCTCCACCATCATCTACAATCAAATCCGGTCCCGAACCATCAGGCCATGTTAAAGCCATTTCGGTACACCACCAGTACTCTTCAAGAGTCTCACCCTTCCACGCAAAAACCTTCGCATAGCCCTTCTGCGCGATAGCGGCTGCTGCATGATCCTGTGTCGAAAAAATATTACACGATGCCCAGCGAATGTCAGCACCAAGCTCATAGAGCGTCTCTATCAGCATGGCTGTCTGAATTGTCATGTGAAGACTTCCCATTACTTTCAGACCCTTTAAGGGTTTATCATTGCCATATTTTTCACGGACCGCCATCAGTCCGGGCATCTCTATCTCGGACAACTGCATCTCCTTAATTCCAAGCGGCGCATCTGATATATCTTTTACAAGATAATCCAGATCCGTCTGTAGTTCCTTACAACTCATATAGTACTCCTTACTGTTTTTTTGTTATATAAAAATGAACTTTTAACCCTTTTTGAGCCTCACAAAGTTCATAATTTTCAATTAAAAAACCGGCTTCACCTATCCACTGTTCAAGTTCGTTTCTGTAAAAGCCGGGCCATCGGTCCCCAAAACGGGTACAAAGCGAATTATCAGTATGACGATCAAAGTCAACAAGCATAAAGCAGCCGTTCTGTTTTACTACTCTGAATATTTCGGCAATAGATTTTCGAGGATCAGGCAGATGATGCAAAACCATAGAGAGCACAGCGCCCTCTACTTCACTATCACACATGGGCAGGTGCTCTATGTCACCCACACGAAGATCAGGCGCATTAGCGAGCCCCGAAAACCGTGACCTCGCATGCTCAATCATGGCAGGAGAATAATCTATACCGATTACATCAGTTCCATTACGGCAAAGAAGTTCAGCCAGATCACCATTTCCACAGCCCAGGTCGGCTACACGGTGAAGCCCGAAATGATGAAGAGAATCCGCTATTTTCCCGTTAACATCAAAATCACCCAGAATCTCCTCTTTTAGATCTTTCCATGAACCGGCAATCGAATTAAAGAAGAGCCGGGTCTTCTCGCGCCTTTCGGCAAGAACCACACGGCACCGATCACGATCATCGGGTTCTCTGGCCTCATCAAGCTCCTTCGAAAGGTGCTCAATCACACCATCCTGACCGGACGGATAAAAATAGTGTACATAAAGCCCGTCACGACGGCTATCAATGAGCCCGGCATCACTCAAAATCTTCAAATGACGCGAAATCCGGGACTGCCCCATATTCAGAACCGAGACAATCTCGTTAACCGTAAGCTCATACTCACGCAAAACATTAACAATCCGCATCCGGGTCTCATCCGACAAAGCTTTCAACTGTTCAAGTATCATTAGATAACCATATCAAGATATAGTTATATGTCAATAAGTTAGTCAAAAAAAAGAGCTGTCCTCAAAGCTCTTTTTTTTGACGATTTTCGAGCGACAGCGAGAAAAAACTTCCAACAACCGTGCGATTTTCGAGCGACAGCGAGAAAAAACCTCCAACAACCGTGCGATTCTCGAGCGTTAGCTCGAAATCGCACCAAACCCCAGTCACAAGAGGTTCTGTAAAATGATTTTTATACTAATAAATAATAAGCAGCATGTTTTTTTGTGCTGTTTTTAAGCACAAAAAAATGACGATTTTCGAGCGACAGCGAGAAAAAATCCTATTTAGTTGAAAATTGGAGCTGTCCTCAAAGCTCTAATTTTCAACGGTTTTCGAGCATTCGCGAGAAAAAAATTCAATAAACCGTGCGATTCTCGGGCGCTAGCCCGAAATCGCACCAAACCCCCTGTTAAAAGACAACCTACCAAATAATTTCCACACCAACTGACAACCAGAACCAATTTTTTGTGCTATCCTTAAAGCACAAAAAAATGACGGTTATAAAAACTTCCCGTCCGTGCGATTCTCGAGCGTTAGCTCGAAATCGCACCAAACCCCAGTCACAAGAGGTTCTGCAAAATAATTTTTATCCTAATGGATAACAAACAGCACGTTTTTTTGTGCTGTTTTTAAGTACAAAAAACACTTGCCTATGTACCAATCTATATCTAATTGTATGGCCTGTACAAACGCAAGTGAGGAAAACCAATAAAACCATGAATATAATTACTGAACATGAGCTCACACTTCTTGAATGGGATCAGGTTGTCGCAATTTATCAAAAATTCTGCAGAACCGAATCTGGAAAAGCTCTCTATGATTCGTTATCAGACCTAGACACTGTATCTGCACAGATACAGTCGGGCCGTGTTAAAGAGATTCAAGAGTCGCTCATAAATGAACTGCGTCCGGAGATAACTCCACTTTTCCCCGTAGCTCGAATAACTTCACGGGCTGCTAAGGGCTCAATGCTTACAATCGATGAAATATATCAGGTATCAAGAACAGCTCGCACAATTAACGGGCTGATAAACTTTTACGAAGTAAACCGGGCTGAATTTTCACAACTGATGCCGTTATGCAATGAACTGATCGCTTTGCCCATGATTGAGTCATCTTTGTGCGATGCAATAACTGATGACATGCTACTTAACGAAAAACGATACCCTCGTATAAAAAAACTGCATGGCGAAATTGACTCGTTAAAAAATGAGATCAAATCACGACTTCAGCAACTGGTAAATTCCCCGGCATTCAGTGACCACGTACAGGAGCGTATTGTTACCACGTCCGGTAACAAATATGTAATTCTGCTTAAATCATCTTCAAGGGGCAAGGTTCCGGGGACAATCATCGATACATCATCAAGTGGGGCAACCTTCTATTTCGAACCTGGTATTGCCTCCGAACTTAATGCGCGTCTGTTGAGCCGTGAAAACGAGCTGAATCAGGAGCTCTTTACAATAATTAAGGAACTCTCGGAAATTGCAGGATCTGCTGCTAACGAAATCGCATCAAACCTGAAAATTGCAGCAAAACTTGATTTTCTTTATGCGGCAGCAAGCGCAGCGCTCAACTACGGTTTTTCAATACCCAATTATTCCGACAATGTCGAGCTGAACCTTATACACTCGGCTCATCCACTTCTGTTGACCGAAGATCCGAAGACAACAGTTCGCAACAGCGTTGTTTTAGGTAAAGACTATAACGGAATCATTATTACCGGAGCCAATACCGGTGGTAAAACGATTCTTTTAAAGAGCACTGCTTTACTGGTACTGCTTGCCCGTTGCGGTCTGCCCATCCCGGCCTCCCCCGACTCAACAGTAGGCAACTTCACTACAATTGCAGTCGATATCGGAGATGACCAGAACATGCAGAAATCTCTCTCCACATTTTCCGGTCAAATCGTTACCATTAACTCCATGATAGAGCGTTGCAGCAGCTCGACCCTACTTATTATTGACGAGATAATATCGGGTACAAACCCGCGACATGCGGCAGCGCTGGCTATGTCGGTGCTAGAGCATTTTGAAACGCAGAAGACACCAGTTATTGTCTCAACACACTATCCAGAACTGAAAGAGTTTGCAGCAAAGAGCAACTACTATACTAACGCGTCTGTCAGTTTCGATGTCGAATCTCTCACACCGACCTACCGATTGAACATTGGAAACCCTGGAACATCATACGCATTTGAAATATCACGAATCTATAAATTAAAAGGCTCAATCGTCGACAAAGCAGCGCAGTATCTTTCAGAAAATGAGATCATTTCAGATCAGACAATAGAAAAGGTAAACCGGTTAGAGCATGAACTTGTACAAAAGACTCAAGAAACCGAAAAACTGAAGAGTTCACTCGAAAAACAGCGTGAAAACTACTATCAACTGAACGAAAAGCTGCGTTCTCGCATCGAAAACATTAAGGAAGAGGGAACCGTAGAGTACTTAAAACAGCTAGATAGCTGGAAACAGGAGCTCGCCTCGCATATCTCATCTCTGCAACAGCTGTCGATGGGCGAATCACAACAGCTTATTGAAAAGATAAAAGAGCAGCAGAACAATGCCCTTAAGCAGGGTGAAAAGTTCAAAAACCGTAGGGTAACTCAGGATTACATCGATTTCGACCCCGAAAAAGCTATACCCGGTTGTACACTCTTTGTGACAACCCTTGAAAAAAAGGCGCGCCTGCTCGAAATTAACAGCGCCCGTCGTGAAGTACTCGTTGCACTCGGTTCATCCATGAAATCCCGTTTCCCATTCGACAAGGTTCGCTTGTGTAATACATCAGCTCCCGAACAGTCAAAAAGCAACAACAGAGGATCTTTCGAAATCAAAGAAACAGGCAGCTCTCCGGATGAGACGGCATTAACAATGCAAAACAGCCAGAACAGTATCGACCTTAGGGGAATGCGCATGGATGAGGCGCTTCGTGAGACCGATAAAAAGCTGGATATTATGCTTCAAACAGGTATTCCTGCAGCCGTTATCATTCACGGACATGGCACAGGAACACTGAAATCGGCTATTCGCGACTACCTGAGCTCTTCATCGTTCATTACATCGTTTCGGCCGGGAAGTGGTAACGAGGGTGGTGACGGAGTAACAATTGCCTATCTGTAAAGTTCATAGCAATATATTGGATCATTTAGTTATTGACATCTATTATGTCACAAAATAGGGTTAAATTTATGAAAGAGTTAAAAAAGTCACTAATTGTATTGCTTATGTTCGGTACAATTTTAATACCCTCAGGCCTATTTGCACTTATAAACATGGAAGTATTTACCGGTTCCTCTTTTGCCGGTAAAATTGCTGGTCAAGATTCAGAAAGTAGTGTATCAGGTATGAACTACGGCTTTCGTTTCAACGCACTCTACCGTATTCCTTTTTTTGACTTTGGGTTGGGTGGCTATATGCAGGGTTCACCTCTTACCTATGAACTGGATAATGAAACCTATAAACTGAATAAACTCTCGTTAGGACTGGACTCTTTTGCCCGTTTTAAACCTGAACTGTTACCTGTTTTTCCCTATATCCGAGCAGGTTTGGCCGTATACGACAAATCAGAGACAACAATGCTCAACTCTGACGATATTACAATAAGTGAATTTAATTTTGACGCCTCATATTACGGGCTTGGTGTCTCTTATCCGCTTGTGCCCATGCCCATAATTGATGTTCACCTGTTTATGGAATATCTGTACGACGTTTCACGTGTAACAAATGAGAATGATTTAAAATGCCATAAACTTAATTTTGGTATGTTCATGTCGATTTAATAAAGCAATAGGGATATCATAATTTGACCTAAAAAAGCTTTGGTTCCCCCGCCTGCGGCGGGGGAACCAAAGCTTTTTTTAATCTGCAAGGGGTTACACAATATTATCTAAAATTACAAAATAATTTTGAGGATATTCTAACTTTTTAAAGCGCCGAGAAAACGTTAGAGCATAACTGACGTTGCATGTCCGCTTGCGGTTGGCATGAATTTCTGTGAATGCAGAAATCATGACAAAATGCAATGAGCCGTCAGACCGAGCACCGGAAACTGCGAAGCAGGTGAGGAGCACAGCTGTTATGCTCCTGTTAGGCGAAGGTGGCATTTGCAGAAAGTTTTTGCAATAAAATAACGGTTGACTTTTAGATACTGCGAGTCATAAATGAGAAAAACAATTGACGTTATTAAGGCTATTTTTTGCGTTGGTAATTTATGGTGGTATTGTGAAATTAGTTGAAGATTTGAAGAAAATTAATAATATATCTGATGAACAATTAAAAATAATCATAAAATTTCTAAATTCGACAGAGAAAGATAATCGACTTACATTAATACACAAATGGTGTAAAGAAAATGATTTTGATATTGATATTTTTGATGACTGCTATTCTTTAATATTTTTTATAGTAAAAGAATTTATTATTGAAAATGGTATGAATGATGGTATTGAAGAGTTTGAGAAAACAGTTTTAGAGTTGCGGAATTGCGATGAAGAAATATCAAAAGCATGGGGGCGATTAAAATTAATATTACCTCAATTAGATATTTTTTCAAATAAAATTAAATCAAGACTACTAGAGAATATTTTTCCAAGTTTAGATGAATTCAACATTGTTTGTGACGTAAGACCAGTGTTAGACTTAGAACGGACTGCTGTTAATCAGTTGCTATATCAGACAATTATAACTTTAAATCTTAGTAATTCCGAGCAAGACATTATATTTGAATGTGACGAAGATACTTTAGTTAAACTCAAAAAAAACATTGATAAAGCTTTAAATAAAAATAAGCTTATCAAATCGAGTCTAAATGTTACAAACAATTGAAAATATTTTAAACGTTACAGAAAGAATTCTTTTGCTTATAGAAAAATCCAAGGCAGGTCAACTTGCTGTATATGTAATATTAGGTGTTCTTGTAGCAGGATTTTCATATTTAATTATAAAAAAGATTTTAGAAACGTGGCAAGGATTTAAATATGAAAAGACTTTGAAA
>JAQIBV010000001.1 GCA_027858855.1 Spirochaetota bacterium
AAAATCAAAAGAATGGCGTGTGGATTCAGAAACAGGAAAAGATTTAAAAACGCGATCATGTTTCACCTCGGTGGACTTGACATGAGGCACTTTGCCACACGATAGTCTGAAGAGCCAAATAATAAAATCTTTAGGCTACACTGTTCTGAACTTCGATATTAACAGTCACGATTTTGATAAAACCAAAAGTGCTGAAGAAATAGCTCAAAAGATTATGAAGGCCCGGGAAGGCTCTATCATAATCATGCATATGAACCACCCATCACGGAATACTGCGAAGGCTGTAAAACTGGCAGTCCCTCAGCTTAAAGAAAAAGGGTTTACCTTCGTAAAGATCCACGAATTCAAGACTGTATCAACCTACTGAGCCGCTGTATTTATAATAAGACGGACTGAATTTTCATCGAGTAGCAACTTGCGTGAAATATCCATGGCTGTCCAACCCTTATTTGACAACTCTCGAACGGTACGAACCATTCCATCGTTAATAGACTTTGCACCCGGAACAAAATCACCCTTCATCTGCTTGGTTATAAGATTATCAGGTTCAACTGTCTGAATAAACTCCGAAAATTGCTGCATCCGCCTATCAGACTCCTTGAACATCTCCTGAAGACGAGAGTCTGTATTGTCAATATCCGATCGCATGTTCTCGACACGTCTGACCATTTCCTGCAACTGAACCACCCGTTTTTCCATATAAGCAGACAAGCCATCTATTTCATTGAACTGCTCTTTCAGGTGTAAAATTTCATGTTCCTTTGTCTTTAAGACATGTGTCGACTCTTCAACACCATGCAGGTATTCGCGCAGTTTATTAATTTTAGTTTCTGATTTTTCAAGAGTAGTCTGAAAAGAGAGAACTCTTTTATCTATAGCATTAGCGATAGCTTCAACTCGCTCAATACTTGCGACATTATTTTCAATATACTTTTCGAAGTCCTGCAACTCTTTAATCTGACGGTTAAGATGCTGATAAGTATCGTTAAGCGCATCAATGCGTCGATTTACCTTGTCAATATTCACAGCATTGTCTTCAAGAAATTCGCTCTTAGAACTCACATCCTCTGCAATATCGAAGAGAGCCTGAATATCTGTGGCAACATTCTGCAGCTTCTCCCGTTTTGCATTATAAACCTTCAGCTCTTTTTCAAGTTCACGCTTAACGTCCTTAAACTGATCCAGATCCTGAACAAAGCCCTCAATAACTGAAGACTCTCCCTGAGCTTTTTCGTAAATTGAATTATACTCTTCCAGAGAAGTTTCAACCATACGCATCATCTCATCAGTACGCTCAAAGACCTTATTGCTCTTCTCATAGGTAACAATTTCGTTCTTAATCTCCGCGAGGCGTTCCTCCATGTATGTAAACTCTTCACGGTTCTTTTCGGCCTGCATTCGTTGGCGTTCCGCAATCTTTTCGTCAAGCATCTCCAACTTCTGGGTAAACTTATCAAAATTGGACGATATTGACTCATACTCATGAACGATAGTATCCATCTGCTGCTGAGCAATTGTATTCAGGTTAACCTCAAATCGATTATACTGCTCGTTAAAACGCTCAACATTTTTCCGAACCTCATCGGCCTCTTGCCGTGCGGCCTTGACAATCTCATCCTTTTTGGCTATTGAATGAAGAGAGAGTGAATCCATGCTGTTACGTATCTTATTGGTCTCCTCTTCGAAAGAGGCAATCAGTTTAGTGCGTGATTGATCTATGGAAATTTCTACATTTTGGATCTTCTCAAAGATCTGATTGATCTCATGCTCGGCATTTTCTATAGCTTCGGTAAGATCACTGTAAACCTTTTTCTCTGATGTATTAACTGTTTCTTCAATATTATTAACAGAGCGGGTCAGAACATCCAGCTTTTGACGGATATTCTGCATGATAGCGTCTCCGGCGGTAGTTATCCCCTTTTCCATCCCGTTGATGGACTGTTCGAAATTTACTGTCAAAAGCTCAATCTTTTCCTGAGCCTGGGCAATTATTACACCCTCTTTTTCAGAAACAGAAACTTTTAGTTTTTTAATTTCACCGGCAAGCTCCTCCGATAACTCCCGGGAGCGGGTACGCAACGATTCGTTAAAAGACTGATACATATTCGAATTATTTTTTTCAATTGTCCGCAGATTCTCATTTAAGGCATTAACCTTTTTTACAACCGACCCGAAATCGGACTTAGCGCCTTCAATATACTTAATCTGATAATTAACCTGGTCAGCGGCAGCCGAGACAACCCGTAGGTCATCCTCCACCTTCTTGAGGCCCAGCTTTTCAGAATTAAGCCCTTGCAACCGAACCTCAAGATCATCTATTGAAGTACGTATGGATCCCGAAATTGAATGTGCCTTCTTTAGCAGAAGATCCATTTCGATTGTAGAATCATTGTAGCGTCGGCTTTCAGAATCAACCAGCTTCTTGAACTCTTTCAGAGAGTTATCGGTAAACCTCTTCAATTTAATAATTCTGGTATTGGCTCTATCGGCTCTCCTGAAGATCATCATCAATGACAAACAGATAAAAACCGTTGCGACATGTAATATCATCTTATAACTCCACGTGTAGAATTGAAAAAAACCCGGATATATTCCGGTGGATTGGATAATTATGCAAAAAATTGGCCTATATTTATTTACAGAAGCACCGGGAGTCCCCAACCCCTTCAGCGGCAGTCTGCCTGCAATTGTATACATTAATTCTAAAATGAGACATAATTCTTGTCAATTAATATTTACTCAAAAAAGAGTAAAGCAAAGATGTTCTATAGCAAAAAAATAATCAGGGCTTCATTATGCTCATTTTTCAGTCTTGATTAGCCTCCGACTGGGTGAAACATACACATAACGACCTACATTGTGAATTAAACCACCAGATAGTAAAAAAAAGTTGACTTGTAACCGAAATAGATAGTAAATAGTAACGATTATGGAAGTTTTAACAGGTGGTTAGATTATGAAAAAAGTTTTAGTCGCATTTATAGTACTCTTATTTTTTGCCAGTTGCAGCCAGAATGTGGTAGTTACAACACGGGCAAAGGGAAATATTTTATCAAACATAGAGCTGAAATATAAAAATATCGACTCTACTCGTCCCGTTGATTTAAAAAGCGGAGAGAGGGTAACTCTTGACGGTGACAATTTCCAGACATTTTATGTAGATCTTTCGCGTACATCTGATGCTGATCACATTCAGCTAATAAGCGAGATGAATCAAGGTCTTAAGGTGAATCTTGTCTTTGTTGACAGCAAAACAGAGAAAGTTGTTAAAAAGGTAGAGGTTCCGAAAACCGGAATCGAAGGTTACAGACAGGAAGATCTTGTTACCTACATTTATGACCGTCGTGGCAAACAGGTCGGCGAGAAGCGAGTACGTAAAGGTGAGAAGGTTCCCTATGGTGATACCGAATACACCGATACAAGTCTGATTCCGGTTGATGTTGATCTGGGTCTGTTAGCAAGCCGTGAAAACGATATGATTGTCTACACAGAGCTTGACTACTCGTCTTATGAAATGGATCCGAATAAAAACACCCGTGAATTTACTGGTGACGAGTTGTCAAAAAAAGATCACAAAATTGAAGTTATCCACAACATCGACTATCGTGAAGTCTATTTCACGACTCCCCGACAGTCAAAAAAGATTAAATCAACTATCATCAAACCCGCAGCCGAAGCATCGACTTCAGATGACCTCGATTTCGAAGAAGAAGATGATTTTCTTTCTGAGCCAAAATCTGATTCTGAACCGGCTCCGGCTACCTCTGATGACAGCCTTGATATAGATATCGATATCTGATCAGATAAGTCATAAACAGTGAAACAAAAAAAGAGTGCGTGATAGCACTCTTTTTTTTTATACTAAAACATCACCTTCATTTGTAGTAAAAAACCCTCTGCATTTTATCGGATACGGTTTTTCTTCTCGATTAGCATCATTAATGCAACAGTTGCTATCCCCAGGATAACTGTAATAATTACCGAAATCTCAACCATGCCGAAGTCCTGAGGAAACATATTCGAAAGATATATCTGCTCAGGATAGCCCTCCACACCGACCTTTCCAACAATATAGGATCTTTTGAATGGCCAGATTATCCACAGCGAACCTGCAACAAGCCCGGTAAGAGCTCCCATTGTAACATCATGACACCTGAGGAGCAAGAGATGTAGCAACTTTGTAAATGCCAGCAAGCCAAAGACCATTCCAAAAAAGAAAACAGTTAAATATACAATATTAAAATCAGATACCGCTTTCAAAACGATAAAGTACTGCCCCATAAGAAGAAGAACAAAAGAGCCGCTCACTCCAGGTAAAATCATCGCCGAAACCGAAATTGCCCCCGCGGCAAACAGAAGAGCAATCTCTGAAATACTAAAAGATATTACTGATTCATTCTCTGTCAACGCATTCTGTTTTTCCAGCTGCAACTCATACTTGAGCTCCTCTTTCTGAATCATCTCTTCATCCGAAACCAGACAGTCCGAAGCAATAACGAAAGACGCAGCGCAAAATATCGCAAGAAAAACTGCAAGACCGCGCTTGTTTATCATTCGAAACGGCACATAGAGTGATGGAAGAATAAGGCCAAAGAAATAACCATAGGTCGGATGGTGATATTCACGGAGAAGAAAGACAATTACGGAAGCAAAGATAAATATAGTAAATCCGGCACCTACGAAAATAGCCAGTAAGAAATAGAAATCTATTTTTTTAAGCTCTTCTAAAAAATCTGCACGAGCACTCTTTTTAAAGCTGAAAAGCCTAATGAAACTGATAAACAGATTCAAAGAAATACTATTGAGAGAGTTGATCATCCGCTCATAGATGCCCAGAATAAGAGCCATTGTCCCCCCGGAAACACCGGGAATAAGATTAGCCAGACCAATTATTCCACCTTTAATGAAACTATAAACTGTTTGCATGCACTGTTACCTCGTAAAATTTTATAACTTCAGATGTATTTAGTTTGACCAGAGGCATTTATCTGCGCATGTTTGCAGATAATAAAGTTAAAAATCGGGGTTCAGCCATGAAATTTAATAAACACCTGACTAACCGGATTATTCTGATCTCTTTGGAAATACTCCTGGGTATTCTTTATCTTGCAAATAACCTGAGCGGTGTTGTTGCTCTATTATTAGCAATAGCTATCGTTACCGTTTTTATTACAAATGCCAATGGTTTCTTTCCACCCTACACATTTACACGAAAAAAACACAAGCATTAGTCATCCTAACGGGCGCCGGGAGGCCCAGCAGTTTCGGTTACGGGCATCTTCTTTTCACAAAGCGCCTTTTTTAAAATTGATTTGTTTAAATCAGAGGCGTTTTTATAAGTCGAAGGCAGATGCTTAACCGCTTTATCGCAGAGTGTGTGGCTCTTATTTATTGCCGCCTTTTCCTGCATCTCGATGCAACTCTTATGGTCATCTCCGCAAATTTCACAAAGAATATCGGCATACTGCTCGCAGCTTCCCCTGTCCTGTGAAACAAGAGAGATACAGATTAGCAAAAAAAGAGCGGTTAATACAGATACACTCAATATTCTTCTCAAATTTTCCTCCAGAAACGGATTGTCTAAATCAAACCAGTTTCCCTTCTGAAATATTTTTTTTACTTAGCACGACTCCAAGCTCGCCTGAGATACGTCTTAAACGTTTAGCCTCTTGCAAGTCGGTTATTGAGAGTGAAACACCGGCCTTTCCTGCGCGACCGGTACGGCCACTTCGGTGCATGTAATCACTACTGTTTAATGGAATGTCATAGTGAACAATCGTGTCCACTAATGCAATATCAAGTCCATGAGCCGCAACTGGCGAAGCTATCAGAATACCATTCTTAGTCTTCTCAAAAAGGAACAGATTATCTTTTCGCTCTTTCTTTTCCATTTCACCGGAAAGTTGACATACCGTATAGTTATGATATGCTAACTTTTCAGCAATAATGCGAACATCAGAATTTTTTTTAACAAATAGCAGGGTACGCCCCTGAGAGGTGATAGCCAGCACCTTACGCAACAATTTCATTTTATCCCGATGATCTTCGGTTTCCACATAAAGATGTTCAATGTTTGTGGGCAGACTAAGGCCCGCAGTTACAACGGAAAGGCCATTTGCCATCTCGGCCGCTCGATCCTTAGCCTTAGTTGAAAACTTGGCAGATACGAACAAGCGCTGTGTATCTCGCATCATCGACTGTGAAATTACAGTCAAAGGCAACCTGCTCTCTGAGAGCAGTTGAGAATCGGCCTCATCTATTACATAGGTGGCAACCTGATGCACCTTTAATTTTTTTATCTTCATCAAATCAGTTATACGACCAGGAGTTCCAACAACTATATGGGGTCGCTCCTTCAGCTTTTCGACCTGACGCTGTATATGCACCTTGCCAATTGCAGAAGCAACACGGAAGGGAATTCCCGAATCTTGTGAGAGCTGTTTTGTAACAGAATAGATCTGCATCACAAGCTCATGTGTAGAAGCCGTAATAAGAAGCTGCACTGCATTCGACTCACAATCCAGGGCTGAAACGAGTGGTAAAAGATAGGCATAGGTTTTTCCCGAACCGGTAGCAGATTCGATTATCAACGATTCCCCTCGTGCTATGGCCGGTATTGCCTCACACTGTATTGGGCTTGGTTCAGTTATTTTATTATTTTTCAGGGCTTCAACAAGGCGGCTGTCTATTCCAAGATCATCAAACTGCATCGGATACCTCAAGAAATCAGGAATATAAATAAATTGTCTGTAATTCACTTAACACAGACATTCGGAACTTAGGGGAAGAGCGTCAAGCCGAAAAGCATTTAACAAAAGTTAAACCCATCAAGAAATTAATGAATACGACTGTTTGTAATCCCGTGAAACATAGTTCCTGGTTTGGGCTCAAGAATGTGCTGTTGCCCAAGCACTCCCTGATCACGATTAAGCAGATTATCATGTTTCAGATCGCATAAAATCCGATCATACGAACCCCAGTGAAATGGCCAAATATAGCGGTTATGAAGAACATAATGCAGCTCATCTTTCAGAAGACTCTTAGTCTCTTGTGAGCAGAGTACATGACCGATTTTGAGCAGGTGCACCATATGTGCAGGTAATGGATGCTCCCGATTGTAGGCGTATCCCACATCATCGATATGCTGATCGTCCATGGCCACAAAATGGTGAAACATTGAACGCTCATCCAAGCTGACCCTCTTCTGCTGATTATCAGTAAGACTAATTGAACTAATCAAACTACCACCCTGTCCGTTCACCAACTCGATTGAACGAGGTCCCACAACAAGATACCGACCGGAACGTCCCGCTACCAATCCAAAAGCTGATTCATTCACCTGGGTAGAACTTAAAAGGTGGGGATTCTGTGACACATCCCAGACCTGCATACGATGCTTGTGGGTTATTACAGCCAATGCAAAACCACATCGACTCCAAGCTAGGGCAGAAACACCGACCACACCAACGCAAGACAATATTTCACTCTCAATGACACCGCTTCTGCGGTTACCATCAAAGATACAGATATCACTTGGGCCGTTCTCATTAAAATCCGGAACTATCGCTACACGGCGGCGATCCGTTGAAAAAACAGCAAGAGCCGAATCATTCACGAATGAACTTTCAATTTCAGAAAGATTAACAGCTTCTGAAGTAACTACCATACGTTCTGCAAGACGTGTAAGATAAAGGCTTCGATCACTCCAGGCTATTTTTTCATCAGGTTTAGTAAAGCTCACCAGTTCCAGAGTGTCTGCATCAAAGGCATAACTCTCTTTATTCTCACTGTTTATTCCATATATAAGATTTTTGGAGCTACTCCATCTTAACAGAGTCAAAAGAGACAAAGGTTGCTGTAACAGATGAATTGCCAGTTTATCAGGTATGTTAAAGTCATGCTTCGGCTCTTCAGCCTTCATTGTGGCAAGCAAAATAAAAAGAAGCGGTATTTGTGTTTCGTTACTATCCTTCACGGAGATTACAATCCGTAAGGAGTCCGGTGAAAAACACCAGGCCTGCATAGAAAACTGTGACAAAGAAAGTTCAACAGAAGTAAGTTCTGAAGCACAGTAGTCTGCGAAAGGATCGATACAGACAAGAGTTGTTTCATTACAGAAATAAGCGAGGCTGTGTCCATCAGGACTCCAGCGCGCACAGAAATCGTCAGGCCAGCTTCCCGTTGTTTCAATTTTATTTACACAGGCGCCCGTAAGTACCTCAACAATAACAATCTCACAAGATTCATCATCGGAAAAAAAGAAAGCGCAATAGGCACCATCAGCACGAAGTGCAGTATATCGATTAGGATAACGGTAATCGTTTTTAGCTAAGGCAAGACGTGCTCCCATATTTTCGATTTTTGACGTACAGAAGTAGTGGAGTGATGTAACTCCCTTTTTTACTTCGATTTTATTTAAAACGGAACGTAGCTGGTAGAGATCGCGTGATGGATGAAATTTTTTCCAATCGGCATCCCGAAGTGCTCTGTCGATTGCCCGAATTGAGGCTTTTTTACCGAATGTTTTGTAACTAAGAAATGTATCGCCCTTTTTATCTTTCATACATGCCTCTGATACTATTATACAACAATATATAAAAAAAGAAAGGACTTTTTACCTCTTTTTACCATCAGCGAAGGGAATGATAAAGGTACAACCCTCTTTATAGCGACTGCATCCATAAGCTGCGTTTCCCTTCACAATACGGCCTTCACCGCATAAGGGACATGACAGGGGGTCACCCTTTTTAAGCTGAGCATAGGTATCGGCATTTTTGGAATCTTCGTATTCAAGTACTCCGTTACGCAGCCGCAGCCGCAAAGAGATATTTCCCAAAGACCCAGTAATACCCCTCACAATGGTCGACCTGCCCTTTGTAAGAAGTGCCGCTACCTCTGACTCTGTCAGCTGTTTTCCTCCGATTTCAAAGGGAATCACAAGCGTACAGCCATTGTTGTACTGATCACACCCGTAAGCCCGTTTACCCCTGATTATCTTTCCGTTTTTACAACGGGGGCACGGCAACCCCTGAACTGTTGTAGATACGCCTGACTTTACAGAGGTACTGCTTTTTTTCATAGATGTTGATCTTTTTGCTTCTGTTCTGGTTTTACCGCGGCGTGATACCTTCTGTTCAACATGTATAGTTCCACTCTGACTTCTAACAGTATCAATAAGGCCGACAATCATCTGCTCCATTTCAGTGATAAACTCCGAGGAAGTGTACTCTCCATCTTCAATTTTACGTAGTTTACCTTCCCAGATTCCGGTCAGACCTGCAGATGTTAATAGAGGATTATTAATACGGTCGATTAGTTGAATACCGGTTTGTGTTGGCACTATATTTTTTTTCTCACGGCGAACATATTTACGACGAAATAGTGTCTCGATAATATTTGCCCGTGTGGAGGGTCGCCCCAGACCATTCTGTTTCATCAGTTCACGGAGCTCTTCATCATCCACCTGTTTGCCGGCCGATTCCATCGCTCGCAACAGTGAGGCTTCGGTATACGCAGCAGGCGGCTTGGTCATCTTCGACTCAACCTGTGGTTTATGCGGCCCGCTTTCACCTACAGAGAATTCCGGTAACTGCTGATCGGACTTATCCTTGCTGGATTTTGAAAGCTCTTTTTCAAATAGCACTCGCCAACCGGCAGATTCAACCCGGCTTCCTTTTGCAGCAAATTTCACCCCGATGCTTTCACCTTTTACGACAGTTTTTAAAAGTTGAGCAGGTGGAAAAAATGCAGCTATAAAGGTGCGACAGATCAGATCATATACCGACTTTTCGGTTCCAGCAAGCGCGACACCACTTTTATTCGTAGGGATGATGGCATGGTGATCGGTTACCTTTACATTGTTGAAGACCCGTTTAGTCTGAGGCAACCCCGATAAATTCAAAAGAGCCGTGAATTGACTGTATTCAGTCAGATTTTTCATAATAGATGGAATTTTCGGATATATATCGTCGGGAAGATAGCGGGTATCAACACGCGGATACGAGATTACTTTTTTTTCATACAGGCTTTGTGCGCATTTCAAAGTACCGTCTGCACTAAGACCGAACTTTTTATTACACTCGACCTGAAGAGATGTTAAGTCGAAGAGAAGCGGAGGCGGTTCTGTTACCTTTTTTTCAGAGACATCTGTTATGGTAAATGGTTTACCGGTAACTTTGTCACATAGCTCTTCAGCTTCACGGTAATCCGTAATTTTCTTTTTTTCACTATAAAAAACAGAGCTGCGGTACTCCGTTTTAAGAATATAATAGGGTTCGGGTACAAAATTCTCAATCTCGTTATGGCGGGCAACAATAAGCGCCAGAGTTGGAGTCTGCACCCGGCCAATAGAGAGTACACCGGCTCCGCGTGCAAACTTTAGAGTATACAGACGACTAGCGTTCATTCCAAGCAACCAGTCCCCAATAGCGCGTGATCGCCCAGCCTCATAAAGCCTATCAAAATCATCAGCGCTCTTCAGACTCGAAAAACCCTCTTTAATAGCCTCTTCAGTTAATGAAGAGATCCAAAGACGCAAAACTTTTTTTTTGCAACCGGCCTTCTGTAATACCCAGCGCTGTATCAGCTCGCCCTCAATACCGGCATCACCGCAGTTAACGACACTATCGCAATTTTTAATTAGACTTTTAATAACAGAAAACTGTTTAGATATTCCCTTTTGGCGAATGAGCTTTGTTTCATGCGTGCGGGGAATAATCGGAAGCAGATCCAGCGCCCACCTTTTCCACTTCGGGTCATACTCATCGGGAGATTTTAGCGTACAAAGATGGCCGAATGTCCAGGTAACCTGATATCCGTTCCCCTCCATGTATCCATCACGCCGGGAACGCGCCCCTAAAACCGAAGCTATTTCGCGCGCAACACTTGGTTTTTCGGCAATACACACAATCACTTAAAGAGTCCTCCCGTAAGTTCCCTGAAAACATTTCGATAATTATTAATTAACATAGGCTGCATTCTAAGAAAGCAGCCTGTGAAAACAATCAATTTTTTATGATTTTTAGTAGTGGCAAACCGGATTTTTCAAAGATCTTTTAATTCAGATGATAGCGTATCTATGAACGAAGAGAATTCATTAAAACTTTTTCCAAGTCGAAGCACTGGTTCGGTTCCCATTATAAAACCATCGGCAATAGCACATGCAGACTTCGCACCGGATGCATCACGAATACCGAAGCCGATAACTACCGGTACTCGGCTTTTAGATCGCGCATGCTTTATCTTCTGAATTGTCGCATCATCAAAAGAGAGATCTTGTCCGGTTATGCCGCGCATAGAGACGGCATATACAAAACCGGTAGCAAAAGTTACAACCTCTTCAATCTGTTCTGTAGTACTCTCGGGCGTGATAAAGTCAATATACTCAAGACCGGCACCTTGAGCGACCCTCTTTAAATCACCAGATTCTGAAAACGGGATATCAGGTACAATCATACCGGCAATGGAATGATCAGTACATTTTTTGCAGAATTTTTCATAACCGGGGGCGTGTGCAGTATTTGCATAATTCATAAAATAGATCTTCTTACCGGGATCCATCTTTTTACGGATCTCATCCACCGACTGAAGAATTGAATCGATTGTTTCTCCGTTTGTAAGAGCCTGAAAAGCTGCCTCTACAATAACCGGTCCATCAGCAACCGGATCAGAAAAAGGTATACCAACTTCAAGAAAATCAAAAAATTCAAGCCCTTTAAGGGCCGCGTCTATAAATCTCCTGCTATCAGGGTAGTTGCCAACAAGATAAATTCCGTTATACGAACTCATAGTTTCACCTCTCCAAGAATTATTCCCAGGTCTTTATCGCCACGGCCAGAAAGATTCACGATGACTGTTTTCCCGGCAAAGTCAGCTGCGTGTTCAATAAGATAACCCACAGCGTGGCTACTTTCAAGAGCCGGCAATATTCCCTCATAGCGGGTTAATGTGTGACATGCGGCAAGCGCCTCTTCATCGTTACACGACACATATGTTACACGGTTTGCATCTTTCCAGTAAGAGTGCTCTGGTCCGACCGAAGGATAATCCAGACCTGCGGAAACAGAGTGGACAGGTAATACCTGTCCAAACTCGTCCTGAATCAGATACGAACGAGCTCCCTGAAAAATTCCGGGTGAACCCTGCGTTAACGTTTCGCAGTGATCTCCCGGTTTATGTGAACGACCTCCCGCCTCTACGCCATAAAGAGGAACATCCGTTGATGAAAACGGGTAAAACATTCCAGCAGCATTGCTACCTCCACCGACACAGGCAAAAACTGCATCAGGAAGGCCGCCTTCGGCTTCTTTGAACTGACCAATTGTCTCTTCACCAATTACCTTCTGAAATTCACGAACGATCCTAGGAAAAGGATGAGGGCCGGTAACCGAACCGAGTATATAGTGGGTATTCTGACAGCTTTTAACCCAATCACGAAGCGCAGCATTTACTGCATCCTTAAGTGTTCGAGAACCAGAAACAACGGGAATTACCGTTGCTCCAAGAAGCTTCATTCGCTTCACGTTAGTTGCCTGACGCTCTATATCGACCTCGCCCATGTACACGACACACTCAAGCCCCATTAACGCACACACTGTTGCCGTTGCAACACCATGCTGTCCGGCACCGGTCTCGGCAATGATTCGTTTTTTATTCATAAACTTAGCCAGTAAAATCTGACCGAGGGTATTGTTCAATTTATGTGCACCGGTGTGAAGCAGATCCTCTCTTTTAAGGTACACCCTGACCCCGATCTTCTCTGAAAAACGTTTAGCGAAATAGAGAGGTGTTGGCCGACCGGCATAATTCTTTAAAAGAGCGGAAAGCTCTTCATGAGCATCATCACTCTTCTGAAATCGCTCAAAGGCATCCTCCAGCTCGTGAAGCACATTTACCAGTGTCTCGGGTACAAACTTGCCACCGTACTCTCCGAAATATCCCCGTGAATCAGGCACTGTTTTATTCATATTAGTAACTCCTCCAGCTTATTCTTAAACTGCTCCATTTTTTTATGTGATTTAATTCCCGGGCTCTCTTCGATTCCCGAAGAGAGATCCACACCATAGGGACGCGAAATTTCAAGAAGGTGATGCAAGTTTTCGGAATTCACACCACCAGCAATAATAGTTTTATCTGTTAAAGGGAAATTTTTAAGAAAACTCCAGTCAAACGAATGCCCTGTTCCACCCGCTGATGTTTGCGAAAAGGCATCAAGCAGAAAATATCCCGTGCAGTCAATATCACCAAGATCAGACTGCTGTTTAATTCGGTACGACGGTATAACGGGTTTTCTGAGAAATGAGGCATTATCCATTTCGTCACCAAAAAGCTGAAAACAGTCCAGTCCGGCTTCAATTGATATATGGTTCATTACCTCGACACTCTCGTTAACAAAGACCCCCACCTTCAGTATCGATGAAGGAACGCCTGCTGTTATGCGCGCCGCCTTAGCAGCATCAATATATCGTTTTGACTTCTGATAAAAAATAAGCCCGATAGCATCGATTCCAAGGGAAACAGCAAAGTCCACATCCGCCTTACGGGTAAATCCGCAATATTTACAAAACACCTGCAAGCTCCTTCACAAATTTTGACGGATCACCAGATTTCATGAGAGCACTACCTATCAGAAATACATTCACATTAGTGTCATCCGCTATCGTTTTAACATCGTCGCTTGTGTTCATGCCACTAGCCGAAATTCGGATCACCGAATCCGGAACCTGACGCAATGTATCGGCACCAGCGTCACAGTCAATAACCAGAGTATTCAGGTTGCGCATGTTGACCATAACAATTTCAGGATCAATACTCATAACACGGTCTATCTCATCGGCTCTGTTAATTTCAACTATGGGAACTACTGATCGCTCCATGGCATAGCTATACAAACCTAACAGCTCTTCGTCGCTTAGAGTCTGTGCAATTAAAAGAATCATATCGGCACCGTAACGGCTGGCCAATTCGATCTGTTCGGTAAAGTAGACGAACTCTTTGCAGAGCACCGGCAAACTAACAGCATTCGCAACCCGGCGCAAATCATCATAACTGCCAGAAAAAAAGTTTGCATCGGTTAACACGCTAATGGCACCTGCCCCTCCCTGCTGATACATTTGTGCCTGCAAAACCACA
This sequence comes from Spirochaetota bacterium, assembly GCA_027858855.1. Lineage (GTDB taxonomy): Bacteria > Spirochaetota > UBA4802 > UBA4802 > JAFGJZ01 > JAFGRW01. The sequence continues at coordinate 14,131 of JAQIBV010000001.1, forward strand.
TCAGCCGACAGATTCAACTGCTGAGTTGGTGAACTCTTCTTGACCTCAGCAATAATGTTAATTTGAGATTCAAGTGGCGAAAACTGGTAACTTGGTCGTGACCTAGGTTTAATATTTTCCAAAGTGCGACGCAACTCGTCAAGATCTGCACTTTTTAGATCACGCATTTTCATTAATTCAAATTTGTTCATATCGCTCTACTTTCGATGTAATTTTTTTACTGTATCCGACACAGAGCCACCAAGTATATGATCACGTGAGGCTGTATATCCCTCTTTTAAATCTGTAGCACGGCTAAGAGCAACCAGCGCCAAAGCACTGTTTAAGGCCAGAAGTTTAACAAGGGGAGTCTCTTTTTTAGCACTTATAGTTTCAAGAAATAATTCTGCATTCTGTTTCGCATTGTAACGTAACGGAAGAGTCGCGGCCTCCTCTTTGGTTATATACGGAGACGGATCGATAGTGTACTCTGTTATCTTATCTCCCTTGATCTCGGCAACATTGGTAATAGCATAGGGCGACACCTCATCCATACCATCATCCGATGAATAGAGTACAAGATGATCATAGCCGATTTGCACGGCAGCCTGAGCATAAACCGGTAAAAAAGCCTTATCAAAGATTCCAATCATCTGTTTCTTTAACTTGGTCGGATTTGTAAGCGGGCCAAGCATATTGAAAAGCGTGCGAGTCGCCAGCTGTTTTCGTACAGGAACCGCATACTTCATTGCCGGATGATAATTGGGCGCAAACATGAAAATGAAGTCTGTTTGATCAAAATATGCCTTTGCATCTGTAACCGCAAGGTTGATGGGAATGCCCAGCTCCTCGTAAAAATCGGCAGAACCGGAAAGTGAACTCACAGAACGGTTTCCATGTTTGGCTATTTTGCACCCCATCGAATTGAGAATAATTGCAACAGCAGATGAAACATTAAACGAGTGAGCTCCATCACCACCAGTTCCACAAGTATCAAAAAGATCGGAAGCGTCTATCCCAGGAGAAAGCGAAAACTCACGCATCGAAATTGCGGCTCCGGCTATTTCGTCGGCACTCTCTTTACGTATTTTCATCGCGATCAGGAGAGCCGCTAATTCACGTTCATCAACATCACCGCTGAACAGTGAATTAAAAAGTTCAGTAGTTTCAGATAAGCAAAGCACTTCACCATCATATACTTTTTTAAGCATCTCTTTTGTGTTCATGACACACCTCTGTAAAATTTTTTATTATTTTCATTCCATGTTCACTCAGATAACTCTCTGGGTGAAACTGCACACCATAAACCGGACGGCTCACATGCTCGAGTGCCATAACCTCGTTATCTGCGGTTGCCGCTGTTATACTTAGCGTATCTGGAAAATCTTTACGCATTACTGCCAGTGAGTGGTAACGCACTACATTAAAGGTTTCGGGAATATCTTTAAACAGAACACTGCCGCTTTGCTTTACCGAATCGACTTTGCCGTGCATTGTTTTTGTTGCATGGGCAACTGTTGCTCCGAAAGAAAGACCAATAGCCTGCATGCCCAAACAGATACCCAGAATCGGTATGTCAGTGACCGTTTTAAGAACATCCAGAGTTATTCCAGACTTGTCAGGCGTCGAAGGCCCAGGCGAAAGCACTATGCCATTATATCGCGAAAAATCAATCAGGCGAAATTCAGCATCGTTCGAAAAGATATGAACCTCCTCTCCACACTTCTTCAAATAATTAACAATATTGTATGTAAAAGAGTCGTAGTTGTCTATCATGCAGATCATATTACACCTCACACTGAACGGGGCATTGCATAGGCAAGTGAAGAAGCCAATGCGCCCAGTTTATTTCTTATTTCCTGATACTCATTTTCCGGCTTACTGTCCTGAACAATGCCGGCACCCGCCTGAAGATAGTTACCTTGCGGAGTAAAATAGGCGGTGCGGATTGTTATACAGGTATCCAGATAATTATTGAAACCAATATATCCTATTGCCCCCGCGTAAATATCACGCGGTTGAGTTTCACATTCATCAATTATCTCAATTGCCCGCACCTTGGGGGCACCACTAACGGTACCTGCTGGGAAGGACTCTTTTAAGACATCGAGTATGTGTTTATCATCTTCAAGAGTGGAGACGACATCAGAAACCAGATGTATAACATGAGAATAATTTTCCGGCTGCATGAATCGAGTTACCTCTACGCTTTCGGGACGGGCAATGCGCGACAAGTCGTTACGTGCCAGATCTACAAGCATAAGATGCTCGGCGCACTCCTTTTCGTCGGCCAGCATTCTTTCGGTAGCAAGTCTGTCGGCCTCTTCATCGTTTGTACGCATGGCTGTTCCGGCAATCGGACGTAACATCGCTGTACGGTCACTGCAGCGCACATGAACTTCGGGAGAACTTCCCACAATAACTATTCCATTAACCTTGATGTAATACATATAAGGAGATGGATTTGTTTTACGAAGCCGCAGATAAAACCGGTAAGGATCAATCTCGTCAGGAATCATGGCCCGCATCGAAAGTACAACCTGCAAAGCCTCGCCCCCGTCAATCATATCCACAGTTTTGGCCACATTTGACATAAAGCTGGCCTTGCTTTCAGTGAAACGGGGTTCCACCTCTTCGGCGCGTGAAGGCATATAGGGAAGCATGGTCTCAGAAATTTTAGTGATTATCTCTTCTTCAAGATCTTCAAGACGTGCAATTGCATCGTAATATGATTTCTGAATACCCTGCTCGGGATAAGTACAGCAGGCAAGATAATACTTCTTCGTCTCGTTATCAAAACAGATAAACTCATCAATATGCATCAGAAATATCTGAGGTATTGTACTGTTCTCCCGAATCTGCTTTCGCAAGATACCACAATAATTGACCATTTCATAACCGAAGTAGCCTGCAAGCCCTCCGTTAAAGTGGCCGAACTGTGAAAAAGCAGGTGACGTGTATCTGTCCGCCTCTTGTTTCAGATAACCGAAGACAGTATCATCCGGAAATGAGCCAACATGAATACTGTCCTTATACATCTGCCCACTCTCGAAACGATATTCATGACTCGGGTTTATACCCATGAACGAGAAGCGAGTGTCATCGCTGTTATCACCCAGACTTTCAAGAAACATTACATCGCCAGCTTCAGACATCACCTTCAGGATTAGAAGATGTCCCGGCTCTTCCAGGTTAAGCTCACGATATATCGGTATGCGATTGTACTGCTCTGAAAGTTTCTGATACTCATCATATTCCGGATAATGCATATTTTCTCCCCCTTTTTTACCAATTTAAAGACAAAAAAAACCGCTTTCGGGCGGTCTGTTGTTTATACATAAAAAAACCGCGGAACCCGCGGCATAACATCATGAAGACATAAGGATATACCACAGGCAAATTATTTTCTGCTGCGCCACCACCATATTTTAACTGTCATGCTGTTATGAACCTGCTTCATTTTTTCCTCACTTTAGTGTTTCTATACATAGAAATAGTAGCGGCATATTGTCAACATTTTTTGTAATCAAAAATAAAAAAATATGAGTTATTTTTTTCACGCGCTAGCGGGAGGACAAATCAACATTATTTGTTTTCCGACTATTCCTATCAATTCTCTCCACTTATGCGAATGAAAGGCAAAAGTTGATCAAAAAAAATATGAACTTTTGTCCTCCCGCGCCAGCGGGAGGACAAATCAACATTACTTATTTTCCGACTATTTTATACTTCGCTCCGCCACCTGCGGAACTAATACAAAAAAATAGTCTGAATTATCAAAAAAAGAAGTAGATGACTTATTTTTATATGATATAATAATAGTATACTTTAAAAAAAGTTCTAAATACCAGACGGACAAACAAAAAAACAAAGAGAGCTGTTCCATAATTTTTTTTTGACTCTGCTATTTTCCGGCAGAACCAGAAATCGAATTAACTTAAATTAAGGAGAATATGATGAGAACTATTATATCGGCAATTTCACTAAGCGTGATTGCCCTCTTCATAAGCTGTACCCAGCAGAATCAACCTGCACAACAGCAGACAAAACCGGAACCGGAAGTTGCGATTGAAAGTTCGGGCACAATTGGCGAGATTTCGCTTTATAAAAAGTACAAGGAATTTTTCACAATGGGAGCCGCCGTAAGCCCCTATCATATCGATCATAATGCTGAACTGTTAGCCTTCCATTTTAACCGGCTCACTGTTGAAGATGATATGAAACTGGGGAAAATATTGATTTCGCCGAACTCCTACACCTGGACGAATTCGGACAAGATCGCCAACTTTGCACGAAAAAACGACATGAAAATGACGGGACATGCTCTCATCTGGCACAAGCAACAACCCTTCTGGCTATTTAAAGGACTCTCGGAAGGAAATCCGGATGATATTGAACAACTCAAATCACGAATGAAAAAGCATATTTTCAAGATGGTTGAGCGATATGGAGATGTTATCGACAACTGGGATGTCGTCAATGAAGCTATATCCGAGACGGCAGGTAAGATCTATCGCGATGCTGATGAAGGATCAGACTGGTATCGAGTCTTTCAGAGTGAGGATTATATCTATTGGGCATTTGTTTATGCAGACATGGCTAATAAAAAATACGGACGTAAGGCGAAACTTTTTTACAACGACTACAATCTGGCAAACCCTCAAAAACGCGAAAAAACTATAGCGATGCTTAAGTGGCTTATAGACAAAGGAGCACCGATTGACGGAGTTGGCCTTCAGGCTCATTGGAATTTGAACCATCCATCAACTGCCGAAATACAAAGGTCAATAGATGAATACAGCAACCTTGGCCTTCTTATCAAGATAAGCGAACTGGATGTATCCATATATACGAATGATGACTGGGTCAATTCGATGTGGGAGGACCAGAAGGTCTATACGGCAGAAGTAAGTGCTCAACAGGCTACCCGCTACAAAGAACTCTTTGAACTTTTTCGCAAAAACAGCAGCAGAATTGAGAATGTAACACTGTGGGGTGCCTCTGATGAAACCTCGTGGCTGAACTACTATCCTCTTATGAGAAAGAATTACCCTCTTCTATTCGATAAGAAAAATTTTGCAAAAGAGGCCTATTTTGAAGTAGTCGATTTTTGAGAATATTGGTAATTTTATTGAATGAAGTTTTGATCATTTTATAAATTACTATATTATTTATAAATAGGTGCTCAAAATCATACTATGTATGGGTATTTTACCGGAGTTCAATAATGAAAACAATAGTTACAGCAGTACTGATTATATTTGTGACGACCGCTTTATATTCGCAGGAAGATTTGTCTGAATCAAGCATGAGTGAACAGCAGAAAATCGACTACCTTATAAAGTGCGTTGAGTCGCTTAAGGATGCCAGGTTTTACCGCAATGGTAAGGAGTATGATGCAAAAACCGCAGCGGATCACTTGCGGCTTAAACGGGACAAGGTTGGATCGCGACTGAAAACTGTGGAGCAATTTATTGAAAAACTTGCATCGCACTCAAGCTTTAGCGGGAAACCCTACTACATTCAATATGACGATGGAACCCGAATTACAGCGAAAAAATTTTACCAGAAATGTCTGGCTGACTTAAAATAGACGTAACCCTAAACTATTTCCAGTATGAAATCCATAAGCCGTTTCAGGTCTTCTGCCAGAACATCGGGAATGGTTTCAACGGCTCTTTGAATCATGACTGGCATCCCCCCGGGAGAGATGACAAGATTATTTCTGGCAATATTTTCGACAATGGCACCGGTTATTATCATATACCTGGCAGATGGAGACTTGACCAGTTTTACAACATCAATGACTTCATCTGAAATTCGTGATTCACTTTTATGCGCGATTATGAAATAAAAGAAAAAAAGGTAAGCTGCCTTTAACAGCTGATTATTCTCATTTTGAATCATTTCAGTAACACGGCCAATGGAGCTGCTCAAAGGAAGCTCTTTCAGCTCGGAAAGCTCTGCCTTTAAGAGCTTTTTCTTTTGCGTCCACTGCTTATTGGTTAAAGGTAAAGAATCATTCTGAATAGTATCGAACAGAGATAGAGCCTTACTGGTAGGAGAAAAAATGGTTTTAGAACGGCCACTCTTATTAGGTGTATTGACATACTCTCGTGTAATATATCCCAGCTTTTCAAGCTCGGTTAACATCTCATAGGATGACCACTTGCTCACACCAATCTCATCTGCCAGATTTGTGTAGTGAATTGGCAAACCACTGATAGAATAGAGCTCTACAATTTTTTTTATGAACTCCTGCTTCCTGTGTGTAATAACCATATTAACCTCACATTCAATTAAACAGAACAGCCAATTAAACAAAAAACTGCACGAAATAAAGTCATATAATTTTAAAAACTCATTTAAGGTAACCTTAACTCAACTTAAATCGAATTGTGAAGAGAATTATTCAAGCAAAACTGAAGTTTTATTAATTCTCTTTACAATTACCTGTATCAGGATTATGTCAATAGAGAACTTCAAAAATTAGCAAATAACTCTGAAAAGCCCTAAATTTTTGAGCTACTATGCAATCTGAGGCTCATATTTACAGACAATTCATCTCGCAGGGCTCGAAAAATAGCTAAAATGTTTTTGTATATCATTCACATGCCGATATAATAGATGCAGGCTTATGTTTCTGGTTGAAAATAGCCTACAAGACTGCAATAATTCAAGACTAACATCCCTACAGGAGTGACCATGAAAAAGATAGCCCTGATATCTCTTCTTATTTCAACTTTTCTGTTCGGCCAAATGGATATAATCAATATATCACGATCAGGCGACCATGCAGAACTTTCAAAATTACTTAAAACCACCACGAATGTGGATGCACCGAACCGTTTTAACAAAAGTGCCCTTATGTATGCCTGCTATGACGGAGACTTTACGGCAGTTAAACTGTTGATCGAGAACGGAGCTGATTTAAACCTGAAGGATAATGAGGGCTGGACTCCGCTATTCTATGCTGTTTCCAGGAATAATGAAAAAATTGTAAAATTCCTTTTGGAAAACGGTGCAGACAAAAACTTGACCGACATTGGCGGGAAACGCCCCTACGACTATGCCATGGAAAACGGCAACAAATCTATCATGGAATTGACAAGGTGAAGAGAATGAAAAAAATCACATTTGAAACCTTTACAATCAATACTTTTGCAGAGGCTTTAACTCTAAACAGAATTTTACAGAATGCGACTATGTTTTTACTTATCCTCTTTCTGTTATTTACAACAGCAGGTTGCGAATTGGTGATAGATACATTAATAGATGACACTGACGAAACAGAAGAGACAGACGACCCGGAAAAAACGACAGAAACATGGACGAGTGTTATTGACACCGATCTTGAATCTTCAGTACTAAGGGATGACCTTATATTGCTTGCGAGGGAACAAATTGGTATTCCATATCTGTATGGCGGTGCGACGCCCTCAGGTTTTGACTGCTCAGGCCTGATATACTATGTGTACGGCGAATATGGTTTCACCACCCTGCCCCGCACGAGTCGCGACATGTACAGCAGTGGAACAAATGTAGGTATGGACGGTGCCAAACTTGCAGACATTGTTGCTTTTTACTCTCCGGTTTCACATGTGGGTATGATGACAAGTAGTACAACTTTTATTCACGCGCCCAGTTCAGGTAAAACAGTTACAGAGGCCGAGTTTGCAGGCTACTGGGAGCGACAGATTGCAGGCGTCGTAACCTACATAGATGATAAACGCTGAAATTGCTGATAAAAATACACGAGCAACTTTCACAGACAATTTATTGTTGCATTAACACGAAAAATCTGGATCATTAGTTCTGTGGTTGCTCTTCTTGAACCGCAGAAGACCGCTTTTCAAGGATAAAAGCGCATGCTCAAATGCAAATTACCCTCTTCTTGTATTATCAAGATTCGAACATCCCTTTTCTATTTCATTACAGCTTTTCTTTTAGCTATTTTAGCACTACCAATAACTCTGAATGCCTCATCCGACAACCTTCCTCAGTATAATAGACAGCTGTACCCTCTGACTCCCGACTGTAGCATACTAGAAGACAAAAATAGCACACTCGACTACGAAGATGTCACTTCCGGCCTGTTTAATTCTCAATTTATAAAAAATGACAGGAATATTGTTAACCTGGGTTACACAAAGTCCAGTTTTTGGATCAAGTTCACTCTGCCTTCTGTCCATACTTTGCCGTCAGCAAATTCCTGGCATCTACAATTTGCAGCAAGCAATACTAACTCAGTTTCAGTTTTTATACCAAACAAAGACGGAAAACCGAAAATAATTAACGCCGGATACTCATATCATTTTACCGAATGGAACACCGAGCATCGATCACTTCTGTTTCCGGTTGAATTACAAAGCACTCCTGTTAAAATTTACACGAAGATACGAAGCAAGGACGCTATCTATCTGAATGTTTCACTAATCTCGGATAAAAAACTTCTTATTTCAACCGAAAAGGAGTACATGTTATTCGGCATCTTTTATGGCGCCATGCTAGCAATGATCTTATACAACCTGTTTCTGTTCATTACTGTAAAAGATAAAAACTATCTTTTATACATACTTTATATCGCGTCCACAACAATGTTTCAACTGGAAATGAATGGTTTTGCAATTCAATACCTTTGGCCAGAAAACAGATTACTGGCCGAGAATTGTCGCCCCATTCTTATGAGTGCAATGCTTGTCAGTGCCGCTCTTTTTTTGAAAAGTTTTCTTGATACACGGAACTGGAAACCCGCGCTGGATCATTTTCTGAAAATGTACATTATTCTTATTGCATCAGCAGGAATCTCTATCTTTGTTTTACCGTTTCACATAGCAATGACTTTTGTTATGATTCTGGGACTGCTAGGCGCTTTGCTATTTCTTATTCTTGGTTACGTTAGGCTTTTTACCGGCTATCGCATTGCCCGCTTCTACTGCCTGGGCTGGACAATTCTTCTTTTCGGAGGCATGATTTACTCCTTCAGCGATTTAGGAATTCTTCCTGTTTCAATTATAACATTATACGCATATCAAGTCGGTACTCTGCTTGAGGTTATACTTCTCTCATTCGCGCTGGCCGACCGCTTTGCAGTATTAAGGAAAGAAAAGGAGAAGGCTCAAAGAATAGCTCTGCAAAGTATGGCCGAAACTAACCAAGTTAAAGATGAGTTTATGGCAAACACGTCCCATGAACTGCGGACCCCTCTGCATGGGATTATCGGGATTGCCGAATCGCTTATAGATAACATCAAAACCGAAGATACAACTTTTCTTCATGATAATCTGCGATTGATTGCCCGAAGTGGTCGTCGTCTGTCGACACTAGTTAACGATATACAGGACTATCATCGCATGCGCAACAAGGACATTTGTCTGAACTTCAGCAGCGTTAACTGTTTTACAGCTGTTGACTCGGTTATAAACCTGTTACGGCCGCTGATCCGGGATACACCAGTGCAAATCATCAACTCCATTGCGAAAGAATCCCCCCTTTTATACGCAGATGAAAACCGTTTCCATCAGATAATTTATAACCTGATTGGTAACGCCATTAAGTTTACGGAATCCGGTACAATCATTATATCTTCGGAACAGAAAATAATCCACGACACAAAAAATATAATAACAAATATTTCAGTACAAGACAGTGGAAGAGGCATACCCCAAAAAGATCACGAAAGAATTTTCAGATATTTCGAACAGATTGACGGCTCGGTAACAAGGTCACGTAACGGAACCGGACTTGGACTAACGATTGCAAAACAGCTGGTAGAACTTCATGGCGGCACCATAGGTGTTGTGTCAAAACCGGGACAGGGAAGCCGGTTTACCTTCAGCATGCCAAACTTTGTTAACAGCAGCAAACACAACCTGGAATCGAACCGGTTTGAAGAAAGACCGCCCGCAACCACAGAAGAAAACCCAGAACACCTGACTGAAAAAATTACAGGCAATCCGTCCCTTCTTATCATTGAAGATGATCCAGTAAACATTCAGGTTCTTGAAAACTTTCTTAACAGTCAAACCTGTTCATATTCAGTATGCAGAAACGGAAAAAGTGGGCTTGAAGCGATCAAAGCAGGTAGTTATGATCTGGTTCTTCTTGATATCATGATGCCGGAGCTGTCTGGTTATGAGGTATGCAGAGAAATCCGCCTCTCCTTTACACATCTTGAGCTGCCTGTAGTGCTGCTGACTGCCAAGATTAATAATGATAACATTAACGAAGGCTACGCGGTCGGAGCAAATGACTATATCACCAAACCCTTTAACATCAATGAGCTTATACGACGAATTAACCTGATTCTTGAACACCGCCGCAATAACAATGGGAAGGAAAACTGCATTAAATTACAGGATAAACACGGCAGCTACTATTTTATAGCAGATGACGTTTTGTACCTGACCTCTGACGGCAAAAAAACAGTTTTTCATACCGTGAACCAGGACATAACCGTTTCAATCCTGCTAAAGGATGTAAAAAAGTCATTACCGGCTTGCTTTATCCGTATTCACAAACGACACATAGTAAATGTTTTACACATAACAAAACTTTCGCATATCGGAAGTAGCCGTTACCACGTCTATCTTAACGATACAGACGATACGGTACTTACCGCAGGGTCTGTGTACGCCAAATCGTTAAAAACCCTACTAAAAAAATAGTTCGCTGTTGTTCCCGTTTAAGTCGCTCTTAATACTCCGTCGTTGACATCTAAACCATTATAATGTATACAATTATAAGACTATTCCATTTATTAGGGATAATGTCGTTAACTACAGTTGCCTGCTAAATCAATGAATTGCAGGTATTTCTAAAAACTACATTTTTACCAAATGTAAGGAGATAATCATGTATTTACTTCAATCATCCTCGCAAAAACATGTTTCATATTTTTTTAAATTCGCAATCTGTATGCTAGTATGCTTCATAGTTTCCTGTGAATCGGATACAGGTGAGACAGATAAGGACAAGACAAAGGAAATAACATCAGACGATATCGCCATAGTAATCGGTCACGGATATGACATTACCGGTCGTTACGCGTACTCTCCTGAAATAAAAGAAGCTGTACTTGACTTTGCTAAACTATCAGAAGCCGGCCTAGTAAAAGAAGACACAAATCTGGCAGAAGGTAATTTTAAGAGTACATCCGGTAGCACAATTACGGAGTATCAAAAGAGTCTGGCAATAAGCGCCAGTGCCTCGGCAAGTGTCGGCGTGCCGGGTGCCGGTTTTAGCGCCGAGGTTGGCGCGCATTTTAACCGCGAAAAATATGAGAACAGCCAATACTCCTTCGCGACCAGCACCAGCAAAATCACCAAAACATCTCACTTTGTTGAAGGCAGACGTGACCCCTCACAACTGACCGACTATGTAAGCGCACAATTTCTTAAAGATCTGGATCTGCTATCAGGAGAAGAGCTGATAAATAAATACGGAACCGATGTAATGCTGGGCGGGATATGGGGAGCTCGTCTTGACTATCACCTTTCCGTGAAAAAAAAGACGGAATCGTCGGGCATTGACGTTGGTGCCTATGCCGAAGCCCGCGCAAGCGCTACTTTTGGAGTGGTTGAGGCAGGCGGTGGTGCGACGGCATCCGTAGACTCGACCTATAGTGAATATTTTGAAACCAGCAGCGTTGAAACCACAACGAATGCTTATGGTGGCAGCCCCGAATTTGCCCAATCCGTGCATACTGAAGGCAACTACGATGAATGGATAAAATCAATAGAAGCTAACCCTATCTGGTGCGACTACTACCCTGAAAGCCTTGTTCCCATCTACGAGTTTATAACAGACCTTGAAAAGAAAGAGGAGATATCACAGGCATACAGGCTATATCTTCAAGATAAAGAGATTATTGTAAAGGATACAGTCTCTAACATTACCATACAGGATAATTTTTACATAAAGGGAGGGGCCACAAAAGCCAGTTCCGGTGATGATGAAATCAATTCACAGAGTAGTGGAACCACCAACTGGGAACTTGAGATTTTACTAATGAAGGATGGTACAAATCTTAAGGCCTTAATCATATATACTGTAAAAGAAATGCAAGGTGATTACACCGAGCTTGTTCTTACCGAAGACAACCACACTATCAAGGTCAATCGTGAAATTGTCTCTATCGACAGTCCTACGGAATACTATACGAACGGAACTGTAACGGGAAAGTATCAAAGTACTAAAATAATTGATGTCAGCGATTGTGAATTTTTAGATTTCGCCAGCATTGTTATCGACGGCAGCGGTGGAGACTCCGATAATATCTCTGTTTACGGAACCTGGAACATTGATATAAGCGTACGTGATAAATAGAAGATAACACATATTAAATCTGTAGAATCAGATGATTTATTTATTCGTTGACTCTATCTGTCAATAAACAGTCAAACCTGTATTCAAAAGAAATAACCCTTCCACCAGGAAGGGTTATTGACAGGAGCGAATACTCATTATTCAAAACAGATTCGATAGTGAATGCAACAAAGAAACTTAAAAGTTATATTATCAAGATACTACAACGGTTTTTATAGTCTACCTTTTAATCATTTTCTAAAATTAAATTTACAAAACCGTAATACATCTTAATCATTTTCCATAATGAGGGGCTCATCCTTCTGATAAATTCATTAAACCGAAGCCACTGCAATATAGTGCGGTTCAGATCCATCAGAAGGATTCATTGCATAGTCTTTATAGAATCGTATATCTGCAAACCCTGCACTCTTAACACCGTCTGATATCATCTCCATTGTGATTGGGAAAAGCATGGTGGAAGACGTGAAAGTCTCCTGATTGTGACATGAAACCAGGGCTATTTCAAACCTGACATATTTTGTGGTAATGGAAGAATAACTTCGTTTAAAAACATATCCAGGTATATCAACATCGGAAAATGTGAAGCTCTCCTTTTTTAAGATATTATCATAGTTTAAAAGTTGTATAACAAGGTTTCCCGCACTTGTTAATGATTTGTGCGCCTTACGAAAAAAAAGCAGAAGCTCCTCTCTATTTCGCAGATGTGGAAGGGTGTTTCCCATACAGAAGATTGCTTTATAGGCATCTTCACCGTTAAGATCGAGCATTGAGTTGGAATAAAACTGGGGGTTCCCGGCTGCGACCTGCGGACGTTTTTGTGCGATGGAAATCATACTTACATCCGGTTCATATGCCGTGACCAGATGCCCTTTGGTGGCAAGCTGACAGGCAAAATCTCCAGTGGCAGCACCGATATCCAAAACAGAGGCTGATTGCGGACCAACTATATTTAACGCAAAAGATACACGCTGTGGATCAGGTGGAAAAATGCGGCTGTATTCACGCGCGATTATTTCATACACAGGTTGTGCTCCTTAAAATTGAATCGATAACCTATTACCAGAGTAACATAATAACGTCCTTATTCTCCTTGACAAATCATAAATCAGGAATATAATAATGTAAAAGGGCTAACTGACCGCCTTTGATTTTCCAAAGACTTTACTTTTACACACACTACCTACATTAAAGTTGCTTTTATGCCCTTACAAATAACCCGGAGGGCTTAAAATGAAAAAAGAACTAAAAAAATACTCATTCCTCCCCTTGGCGATACTGATTACTGTTTTGCTTCTGTTTCTTTCTGCATGTGATGACTCGTCCGATAGTGATGACAAAAACACCGATGGTGATAAATTAAACCCGATTGGAAGATGGATGGTTGTGCTTGATGAAGAGATCAACGCTCCTTCGCCCGGAGAGATCATAACAGCCAAAACTCTTTTTATGGAAATTACTGACGATGCGGCTACTATAGTATTCTTTGATAATGAAACAACACAGATTGCCGGGATGAAAGCGACATACGCCTTGGATGGATCGGATATCCAGTTTATCTCAACACAAATGTGGCTTGGAACAGACCCTGAGGAATATATAACCTATGATGGCAAGGGCTGGTATGAAATACCAGAAGAGATAGATCCGATAAAGACATCCTATATTCTAGATGAGGACACCCTGACTGTAAATAAAGATGACCTGGACTTCGCTTTAATTAGAACAACTTTTGAAACATCATCCGACCTGACAGGAACCTGGAAGAAAGGAGAAGATGACCTGGTTCTGAATGCTGACGGCACTATGACTTTTACCTATGGCGCTTCAACAGGGTCAGGAACCTGGGAAGCTTCGGGAAATAAGACAGGCTATCTAAGGCAGATATATACAGAACTATCAGATGACACCGAACTCTCATATCGGGAATACTTAAGCCCCTATACACTGGAAGGAGACACCCTGACCGTGTACTATGATTACACGACGGAAGGTTATTCCGAAGAATATATTAAAGAATAGGGTTTAACAAAAAGCAGTAACAGACAAAAATAAGAACTTTGACTGACTTACTAAAACACCCGGCTTGTGACCGGGTGTTTTTTATCAATACGGGAAATGTCACACATTCACGATGCCACAACAACCGATCCGGCAAGCAGATAATCGTCACTACAACAACTTCCTATATAAACCGGATACTCCATCTTTTCAAGAACCATAACACTGTTATTCTCATCGTAATAACAGATTTTTTCAAAGGGGCATCTTAACTTTATACGACGCTCTTCACCCTTCGCAAGGGTGACACGTTCGAACCCCCTAAGCACCCTCACAGGGCGATCGAGTGAAGAATTTTTGAACCCGACATACATCTGAACCACTTCACTTCCATCGCGTTTTCCGCTATTTTTTAATGTGCATTCTGCAACAATGTTGTCTCCGTCAAGACTGAATGCCACATCGGAATATTCGAAAGTTGTATAAGAAAGCCCGAATCCATACGGAAGAAGCGGTTTAACTCCCCTCTTCTCAAGACGAGTATAACCATGGTAGTAGTCATAAAACTGACTGGTTGTTTCCCACTTAACCTGAGGAAGATGGCTCTCTTTTTCGGGAAGCACAAACGGGAGCTTGCCTCCGGGGTTAACATCTCCAAAAATTATATCTGCCAGAGCTCTTCCGCCTTCCATGCCGGGATAATAGGCCATGATGATTGAACTGACACTATCCATCCATTCTGTTATCATAATGGTATTTCCGCCAATTAATACTACTGTCGAATTTTTATTAGCAAGCCCAACAGAACGTATAAGATTAATGTCTTCATCATGAAGCCCCAGAGATAAACGACGATCGCCCCCCATGGAACCGGTGAACCCTTCTGCCTCATCTGCAGAAACAAACTCTCCCTCATCATTGTGATCATATCCGACAACGAATATTACGGCATCTGCCTCCTTAGCAAGCAGCTTGGTCTTTTCAATGTTTGCTCCATCATCAAAAATAATCTCTGCATCTGCGGCAGCCTCTTCAACCCCCTGAAGAGGCGAAATTACATAGGGTGGCCTTACCCAACTTGATCCGTGATCACCAGTGGGTTCAAGCCGTGCAAGCTTTCCGACTAGAAGTATTTTTTTATGTATTTCGCGATCAAGAGGCAAAACATTGTCGCTATTTTTAAGAAGAGTTATACCCTCACGTGCGCTCTGAAGAGCAAGTGACACATGGTTTTTACAGGCAAGAACCGAAGTGTCACCCTTCACTGGTTTATCCGCATCAAAGGCAAGCAGGGTTCTTACAATTCGAAGGGCTGCATCATCAATCTTGTCTTCAGCAACCAACCCATCTTTAACAGCAGCAAGCAGCTTTTCTCCGAAGAACATGGTATGCGCCATCTCGATATTTTGCCCACCATTTGCAGCCTCGATAGTATCCTTGATTCCCCAGTAAAAGTCACTTACTACAAAGCTATCAAAACCCCACTCATCTTTTAATACCTTATTAAGAAGATATTCATTATGACCGCAATAGGTACCTTTATAAAGATTATACGAACTCATTACGCTAGCTGCTCCTGCGTCTATGCACTCCTTGAAGTGCGGAAGATAAACTTCACGTTCTGTTCTCTTATCACAATCAACATTCACCTTGAAGCGCGAGTTTTCCATCTGGTTAAACGCAAAATGCTTTATGCAGGCAATAATCCCTCCCCCCTGAACTCCACGGGTAAGTGCAGCGCCCATTGTACCAATATGAAACGATTCTTCGCCATAGGTCTCCTGGCTACGACCCCAACCAGGGTTATAAGGAAGGTTGATACAGACTCCTCCAAAATAGTTGCCCCCAAAGGCGTGTATCTCGGATGCAATAGCTTCACCGATCTTCTCTTCGAGCTGTGGATTAAAAGAAGCTCCACGAAGCATAGGCACCGGAAAACAGGTCGCCTTACCCTTACCACAGACAACTCCACGTGGACCGTCACAAAAAAGAAGAGGCGGAACATCAAGACGATCTATTCCACCAGCAGGATAGGGTATGTAATTGTAGTGCTTATTCTCGGGATCTGTCTGAAGATTGTCCATCTCCTGCTGCAGACTCATCTGCCCACTCATTAAGGATATCTTCTCTTCCAGAGTCAGCTTCTCGACTATTTCCTGAGCTTTTTTTGTGAAACCTAAACGGTAGTCCTTTGTGTATTTCATAATGATTCCCTTAATATAGATTTTCTGCTTTATGGGCAGGAACACCAGAACAGTTCTTTATGATTCAAAATATCGGAAAGACTCTCATAACGTTGTCTGAATAAGTGTATCACATTCACAAGCAGCTGTCAAATTATAAAGTCGGCTGTTGTAAAAGGTTGCACTGAATTTGTATCGAAAATGTACTTTAGACTTGTCTATTGGTTTTCGTGGATTGTTCGGCCGGTTTTTAGTTTTTTAGCCGGTTGGTACTGTTATTGTGTGTTCTGCAGGTGGTATTCCCCAGTAATTAGCAAATATTCTGACATCTTCCGCAAATGTTACTATAGTACTATGGCAACTGGGTGGATAACAAACCCCCTTTTTAGCTAAACGCATAATTTCATCGAAAGACTCCATGGCCATGGACAGAAGAACAGCAAGAGTAACACGAAAAAGACACATAACATCGCGCAATCTGCCGTATAAAACAGGCGACAGCCGAAGATGCATATTCTGATACCCTAACCCCCGTTGCTGATATTTCATTGTCCGATTAGCGCTCTTTGGATTTTTAGACATCTTTTCGATCTGCTTTTCCAAAAGAATGCTAATAATCTCCGATGTCTTAATATCATTAGACTTAGCATAATTTTCAATAACGGTCTTCCATTTAGTACGCACACTTGTGGAAGTCCTGAAACCACATTCACCTCTGATCATACAAAGCCTCCATTTTCAGATCCTATAGATGAAAACGAAGTTTTTAGAAAAACGTGCGAATTTTTTTTAAAAAATGTTATTTTACATTACAATTTGTCAACTTCAGGTAAATCTTACATTGTGAAACTAAATCTAAGCACAAAATATAATCATGTTCAAATACGAACTTATACTTACACACGGAGGGTCATTCATTTAGAAAATCGGCGAAAAATGCTTTATACTGAAACTGCTTGGGTTTTTTGATAGAGATTTTTGCAAAGCAAAATATCAGAGATTTTTGCAAAGCAAAATATCAGAACATAGTTGCTGTTGAAAGATTATAAGAACCACTGTAATTCCTGAAAAGCCAAAACCACTAATTATCGGCTTCATAAGAAGCGATTACAGAATCTTCATTACCAAGCAGCATCTTCTCTGATGCGTTAAGTGGGAACTGCGATATTGCCTTATCTTTAGTTGGCTACAACGTCAAAAAATTGTCAACAGGGAATAAAACAAAAATTTGACATAGAGTTTTCTAAAAGACCTTATTTACATTATCATTAATTCATCTTAACAACCAAATCAGGTTTTTAAGCTCGTCTTAAGTCCTTTTTAGTTGAACTAGCAGACTGCTGCAGAGATGAAACAGGTGAAAAAGAAGCAAAGCAAGTATATGATTAATATATAATTCACACAGAAGAACTTTGTATAGATGTATTTAATCATGAGGTTCACCTTATTTATTGACTTGATACAGATAACTTGGTTATTTAAGTTGAATATGGCTGCCATTAAATTGACTAAAAAGTAACAGAAAGATGTTCCATCTGCTTTAAAAGTGAATAATGGTCAGAGTTTGCTTTAATCATGGTTAAGTGTAATATTTGTAAAATATATTATATAAATACTAAACCTAAATGGTAGGGACGACTATGAAAAAACACGGGGTCTCCAAGAAATAAATCATCATTACTTGTACGATTAAATGAAAAAACAAGCGAAGAAATTTTTACACCTTCAGCTGAGTCTCAGAAAGAAATAGAAAGAATACTTCAGTAATTTTCATGTTAGGGAGTGCTATTTTTTGTTCATGGATGTGAACTCTTATGTTTATTTATACTATTTACTACATTGTGAAGATTCCACTCCAAACCTGACACTAATTCCGTACCATATACTAATGCAGCAATGCGTATGATCATTTTCTTAAATAATAACGCACTAACGTTCCAGCATTGCCACCGGCTTGTGCTCGCCCTTAAGCTGGTGGCAATAACAATAAATTATTTCGAACAGCCGAATATATTGCAACTGGTTATTTCCATAAAGGTCGTATGTGCGAGTAGATTGCATAAATGAATAACAAATCAAGAATTTGTTACTCGTTCAGTGAGCTTGCGAACGACCTGCACGCGCCAGATACAGGAAATTAATCATGAAATACGGACAATAAGCACATTCCAATTGTCGTATTATTATCAGTTTTACCATCTTATACATTACTCTTCAGTCAGCAAGTTCCTGGAAAGAAAAGTATATAACGATTGACAATTGACCGTATAAAAGATAAAAAGTGACCAATAAAACAATTAAAAAAACATCAGAAATATGGCTATTTTCCTCAAATGATTTAAAAAGACAAAACCATGATATTTAATAATGAAGGAGTTCTGTATGAGACCATTTTATGTTCTGTTATTACTGTTTTTATTTTTTACCGGCTGTTTTGTTATGACTCAAAAAATTCCGAAATATCTGCAGCAACCGGAAAATCAGAAAAGTACTATTATTGGAATTAAGGTTCAGGTAAAAAACAATCCCTCACTGAAGGCGAAACGGGTGGTTTTCTGCCGTTTGCAGAAGAGCAGTGATATGTACAAATCACCATCATGTGTAATCAGTAACTATTGGGATGGTGAGTATGCCTATCTGATAAATGAACCACCGGGAAAATATGTTGCCGTTGCTGCCGAATTTACCTTGAAAAAAGAGCGTTATTGTTCATATTTTTCTAAAGAGATGATTAAAGAGACAGAACTCTCTGTGCAAAAAAGTGAGATAGCTTTTCTGGGGGATTTTCGTGTGAACAACAGTATGGCCGGTTCGCAATATGCGGATGAGATATTTAAGGGAGTATTAACAAAGCTGGCGAAACCAAAATCGTATCAAAAAAAACATGACAATGTAACCGTGAGGGTAACCATAAAACCGGGAAAAATAAAACAAACCACTCTTAAGGAGAGTGATAAAGCGCAACAGCACTATTTTTCAATGTTATATCAGAATTTTGAAGGTGCAAAATATCATTACAAAGGCAGTTACGCGACTGGTCAAAGGGGTGAATCCGTTAGATCGCAGTTTATCAGTCGGGCGAAAGAGGTATTTAAAGATACATCATGGAGTAAGATTATTCATTAATTTAAACTTCCGGAATGACCTGATGCGGGTAACCATCAATACGTCCAGAAGGATAAAGGCACCGATTCCAATTTCGATGCATACTTGTATTTTTCAGCAAAACCTTGGTTAATGACTTTTTTTTGGACATGGTTAACCTCAGAATTTGCCTCCCAGGCTGCTTGGGCGAGCAACAATCTAAAAAATTGTGACCAGCCATAACCCTTAAAGAATCCGAGGATTTGGGATGATCTTCAAAACAATGCCGACTCACTCCCATCTCCATCCTGGCAAGCCGATGTGTTACAGGCAAGAGAAAAGCGTCTTCAGGAAGGGGAATCCTCTTTCTCGTCATGGAATGACGCAAAAGCGAGAATTAGAAAATCGCTTACATGACAATGCGAATACTTGATGAAGCAGAAAAAGACTTGATCGACGGGTATTACTTTTATGATAACCAGCCGATAGGGCTTGGTGATTGTTTTATTGACTTTCTCTATTCTGATATCAATTCACTTCTGATCTATGCTGATATTGGTTATCTGGAAATATCATGCGGATAGTACATTAGACAGTATTTTTAGAGCTGGGGGCATCTTTATTTCTGACAGTGTAAAAAACGGGGACAGAGGTCGTTAAAATTTGCAATCAAACTTAAGAATACCCCTGTTTCGTCTGCAGGGTAAGTGAACCTCGCTCAAAAATACTGCGGGCGCTAGGGAATTTTACTGGTAAATAATCCTCTTTAATACGGTGTATAAAATAAATTCTGTCTTGGGTCGCATACCCGAGCAGCAGGTTGCCCGAAAGACAACGTAAACCAGCATAAACTTTTCTTTTATATCATAGAGGAAAACAATACTGAATACAAAGAAATATGGAGGAACCATGAATACGTATAAGAAGATACTGTATCTATTCAATAATACAGTTGATTATGATGTTGTAGTACACAATTGTAAAAAGGCCGGTATTGATGCAATTATTACGAATGATTTTGTCTTTGCAGAAAAGGAGTTTCAGGAAGCTATGCGTGTGAATTCCATACCGGTTGTCTATAATTTTCCTGTATTCTGTGATACGGGATATCTGGACAGGAATCCGCAGAGTTACTCTATTACAGCAACTGGAAAGCGGGCAACAGGAACGGAGTGGCTACATTTTGTCTGTCCGAGTGATAGTGCTTTTATGGAATATCAACAGAATAATCTGATATCGATACTAAAAACATATAATCCTGAAACGCTCACTCTCGATTTTATACGTTTTTATGTGTTCTGGGAAATGGTATCTCCGGATACTCAACCGGTAGCAATTGAAGACGGCTGTTACTGTGATAGATGTTTGGTTAATTTTGAAGCCACAACCGGAGTACATATAAAAGAAAAAAGTAAAAAATGGATTTATACCAATATACGGAAAGAGTGGGCTGCATGGAAAACACATCATATAGAGAAAACCGTAGATATGTTAACACAGATAATACGTGATTATAACCCAGACATAGAAATCGGTATTAAGACAGTGCCGTGGAAAGAGAGCGATTTCGATAATGCGATCTCTCATGTAGTCGGACAGGATGTTGCACGGCTTGCGCGCTATGTCGATTTTATCGCTCCAATGACGTATTCTCATATGGTGAAACAGCCGCCGCAATGGATAGATGAAGTTGTACAGGAGGTCTCGGAGAAGAGCGGGAAAAGAGTGTTTCCAGGAGTGCAGCTTGCGCAAACCTATCGGGATGAACCCGTGCAAAGTGATGAACTAAATGCGATGATCTCATATGCTGCACAAAAACCCGCCGCGGGTGTACTGATCTTCCATTATGATACTCTTGTTGATAATACACATCGATTTGAACGTATTAAAAATGCAGGGAAATAAACGCATCGGTATCGCAGGAAACTGCTACTTCAATTTAATTGGCAAGCCAGAAACGATCAATACCGCTTCATCGACTCTTGATGCGATGTACTGATTGATCCAGCCACGCAGGTCAGTAAAACGGTGGGCGCCAGCACTCTGATACCGCCCCCCCCACTCTTTAAAACCATCAAACCATATCCGGACAGGCAGTAGCAAGAATACAACGTCCGGATATAGTGACAATAATTATAATAATAATAGGGAATTTTGAAAAAATTTCTAAATTCCAGAAGGGAACATCGTTTAAGTGCCTAGTAAGGACAATTTTTCTCGCAAAGCTCGAAAAAGCGCTCAATTTCGCTTTAAGGACAGCGCAAATATTTGAGCTTATTGACAATTTTTCTCGCAAAGCTCGAAAAAGCGCAACTACGAATTTTTCCACTCATCCATTTCTTCATTGATAAAGAAATTAATCATCACCTCATAAATCCTCGCAATTAACTCTGGTGAAATACCCAATTCTTGTGCTAATGCTTTTTTTGATTCAATTACTTTTTCAACTCTTTTTGAATCTCGTACTTCGGTCTCATTATTTTTGTATTTAGCTGCAGCAGAAACATATTTTGCTCGCAGTGCAATTTTTTCAACAATCTCTTTATCAATTTGATCAATAGCAACTCTAATGTCATTCATATTTGTACAATTTTCTGGTTCTATCATTGTTTATTCCTTTTTGTACTTCATCTAACGTTTCAAGTTTACAAGAAATTGCTTTGCAGCGCAATCCAATTTAGATGGAGCCGAAGGCGAAATCTTGTAAACTTTGTTAGACAAAGTTTCTAATTTTTGCAGTTGTAAGTAAAGTTATTTTTTTGACAAGTTCTGCAAATGATGTTTCTATGATTCGATTTTCAGCTCTTTGCTGGTGTTCCTCTAAATTGCTACAGGAAATTTTAGGACTCTTCCCGTCCTTGTCCCGAATCAACAAGAATTTTAAGGGACTCAACAAGATTTGCAAGATCTACTGCAGTTATTGAAGATGTCTGTATAGAATCAGTAAATTCTGACGCTCCTTCTGATATCTGTTTCATCGCCAGAACGATCTGTTCAAATCCCTGAATTTGAATTCGTATCTTTTCATCAATTGACTCTGATGATGCCGTTGTCTCTTCTGAAGAAAGAAGAATCTGATTAAATAGTGTACCGGCTCTCTTTGAAATAGTTAAGCCGTGGTATATTAATTTTGTCGCTTCATTTGATGCAGTCAACAGTGATTTCCCAGCTTTCTCTATGACACTTATTTTATTCCTGATTTCATCTGTTGATATTACTGTATTATCAGCAAGACGACGGATTTCCGATGCAACAATTTCAAAATTTTTACCCGCCTCTCCAGCAGCCGATGCTTCAAGTTCTGCATTAAAGGCAATAATTTTAACCTGTTCGGCAATAGTGTTGATAATAGTTACTACTTCCCATATCGCCTTGATGTCATCATTAAGTGTTCGAATAAATTCGATAGTATTCATGTTCGCTGTTTGAACCGATTCTGATGAAGAGATATACTCATCAATAGTTTCATTTCCCTCTGTAACATATTCACGAGTGCGTAAAGACTTCTCAAGAACATCTTTCGCCAATTCTCCGATAGATTTACTTAAACTGTCTGAATCTTCCATCGTTGAAGTAATTTCCGCAACAGATGCTGTCTGCTTATTTGATACAGATAACGTCTCCTCTCCAACTGATGAAAGAGAGATCGACGATTTAGAGAGCTGGTCAACGACACCAATAATCTGACTAATAAACGAATTAAATTTCTTCAGCACCTGATTTACATAAAGAGACATCTCTCCAAGTTCATCAAAATTGATAAGATATATCTTATCTGATAAGGAGTTGCGTTGTTCTGCAAGATTTTTCAATTTGCACATTAACGTATTAATTTGAAAACGGTATTCCTGTTTTGAGAGAAAAAGAGGAACCACACTAATAACGAAAAGAATAATAACAAACGGTATTATTATTAAAAGAAATGATTCAAGAGTAATACGACTTGAGTGTTGAGAATAATAATAACTAATATAGGACAGAGTGACAACAAGATATAAGGAAGAAGCAAAAACAGCAATAATATCCTTATGCCTGGAAAAGATATCATTTTCTCTCTCGCGAATATCTACAATATGTAATTCCAGTTTCGCTTCTTTTAACAAAAGGTTTATTGTAAATGCCACATAGAGGGCACTTAAAAACCCGGTGACAACCTTCAGGGATAAGCCAAAAACAAACGGTATTCCACTCTCCACTTCCCACCCCTTTAATGCATAATAGATAGTAGTCGCGAGAATCCAGATGATTACTTCAAAATTAATAATCATCCAGGGGATACGGATAGCAACAACCCGTGCCATATCATAGTCTTCTTTAGAATATCTAAAACGGAAAAGAGGTTTAAGATAGTGTAACACACGGTAGCAAAGAATAGTGGTAAAAACGAAAGCCATTAGCATAACTGCAGGTTTAAAGGCAAAATGAAATCGATCCATTAAGGAGATACCAAGCAAATCATATTTGTTGTTAAAAAATGAATTTAAAAATTCACTAAAAATCAACGCGGCAAAAAGATTGAGATATAAAGCAGCAATTATTTTAATAATAAGTTTTTTATCCGCTTGTGTTACTTTCATAGTACTCTCCATATTCGAGTTATGACGTATTACTTAAATTCAAGTTTTATCGCACCATCCCAATTTTCAGGAGGAGTGTTCATAAATAATGCGCATCGTTCTATATATAATTGAGTCACCGTATCTTCAGGTAGAAGACTTAAAGCATTTGAAAAAAAAGCATGTGCAAGGATCCAATTTCCAAGACGAAACATTTTAACTCCCTTAAGATATACACGGAGAAATTCTTCCGAAAAGGTGTCAGGAAGTTCAACAGAATAGACTGTTGTTGGCGCGGTTCGGCCTTTT
The DNA here is from genome assembly GCA_027858855.1 of Spirochaetota bacterium. Taxonomy (GTDB): domain Bacteria; phylum Spirochaetota; class UBA4802; order UBA4802; family JAFGJZ01; genus JAFGRW01. Next base: position 38,570 of record JAQIBV010000001.1, read on the forward strand.
ACTTTTATTGTATCAATTTCTCGATACACAACCGGGAGTTTGTATTGTGCGGCCAGAAGTTTGACATCTTCTGATATGAGAATATCTGTATTATAGTATTTGTTAAGTGATTCAAGACGGGCAGCAAGATTAATGGTGTCACCAATACCCGTATAATCAAAGCTGTCATGCGAACCAATATTACCGATAATCACATCACCGTTATGTATCCCAATACCAATCTTATAATCTTCTAAAACAAATATTCCCGGTTTGTTTGGATTACGTAATATGGTAAGTATCGCGATCGATGCCTGTAAACATCGTTCAACATTATTATCATAACTTTCTGGTGCACCAAACATCGCAAAAACAGCGTCATTTATATATTTGTTTATTGTTCCGCCATTATCTTTTATACAATCTGAGAAGAGTGAAAAGTGACTATTGAGAAAATTAACCGTATCTTCGGCAGTGTTATTTTGTTCAAGGTGAGAAAAATCTTTAATGTGAGAAAAAAGAACAGTAATATTTCTTTTTTCGCCAATCATCAAATCTGCATCACTTTTTTTTCTCATAAGGTCATCAATAATTTTTTCGGGCAGAAACTTTGAAAAGGAGTAGCGAATTGTTTGAATTGTATGTATCTCATCATGATAGTTACAGGCTTGTAACAATATCTTATCAAAGATTGAAATAACATACAGTAAGTAGTTATATTCATCGTCAGTTTGAAAAAAGTGTCTAACGTAGAGGATTATATAACTTTTATTATGAAAAAGGGTAAAATAATTTTCTTTATCGGCTATTTCATTAGAGATATATGTATTATCGGTAAAATGACTGAATTTCCTTTTGTAAAAACTGCTGTTTTCGATTTGTGAAATACGATTTTTTTTTATTAAGTGTGTTTTTATATCATTAAATACAGTATCAGAGTTAGTACTGCTTAAAGCGGTACTCTTTTCATAATAGGTATATTTTCCTTTTGTGGTAAAAAGTATTGAAGCCGTTGTCACTAAAAAGAATGTATTGAGCATTGTAAAAAAATTTTCAATTAAGTGGTCAATGGATTCAACGGAGCTGCATAATTCATATAAAGAGTCATTCAATATATCCTTGAGCATAAGATCACAATAAAAAGCGTCAATTTTGAAAAGAATTTCATCTTGAGTTAAAACAGGGCGGTCTTTTTTCTCGATAGTAACCGTACTTGAATTAAGTGTATCCAAACATTTTGCGGCCAACTCCTCTATGCCGACATCTTTCTTGTTAAAAAAACAATCAACTCCGGAATTCTGAGCGTAAAAAACATGTTTCCCCGATACAACAGAAGAATATTGAATAACAAGTATCTGTTTTAAAATTTCATCACGTTTAATATACTTAACAATATCAAAGCCGGACATCGAATCGATAACAGTGTCTACAATAACAATCAGTGGGATTTCTTTGAAAAGAAGGTGTATTCCATCGATAGAGGAACTTGCATGATGTACTATATACTTCTTTTTACCCACAATAGCGGTAAATTCTGCAGCAAAGCTTTCTGATTTGTCTATTATCAAAATTGATTTTCCCATCAGTAGAAATCCTTATGTCTGTCATTACATAGTTCAATTTCTGATTTGAGCGAATAGACCTTGCCGTAGTCTTCTTTGTCTAATCCAATTTCCGCGATACTGTTTTTCATCTCTATAAGTGTATCTGCTAGTGCCTGAGAAAAGAGTATTGACGCGCTGTTTTTTGTTTCACTTTCCAGTGCTTCAGCTATGCTGGAGATTTCACCAACAATAGTGTAGGTCATTTTTTCTTCTGATCCAATATTTCCAACAATGCTCTCTCCGTAATGAATTCCAATTCCAATTTTAAAGCCATTTGAAGGTAAGTTGATATTTTTAGTGTCGATGTCACGTTGTCTTTTCATCATCTCTGATGCGGCCTTTAAGGCGTTATCTGAAGCAGAATCAGCATCATCATACATTCCAAAAATCGCGACAATAGCATCGCCAATATACTTATCTATAATGCCATCAAATTTTTTAATACACTGAACCATTTCATCAAAGTAGATGTTTAAGAATTGAATAACAGCATCCGGAGGATTCATTTCGGTTATTGTAGTAAAAGCTCTAATGTCAGAAAAAAGTACTGCAAGATTTTTACGTTCATTTTTACGGCTTTGAGCATTTTCTGAAATTAGTTCATTAATTATTTCTTCAGGAAGAAACTTTGAGAAAAGGCTTTTAAGTTCCTTATGCTGATTGTTGGCGTAATCAATTTTTGTAACCATGTCAATTACAGAACCGGCTTTGTCGGAGAAATGTTCAAGAGCACTGGAAATAGTTTCATTTGAAAAATAATTATTTGAAAAATTTCCAAGATGAATTGTCGCACAAATCGTACCACTGCTGCCGGCAAGCGGCATATATGAGTATGAGTTAATTAGTTTCTTATTAAAATTATTAGTAATCGTGTTTTCGATATCGGAGTCTTCCTTAAAAATCCGTTCAATGGAGCCGATATTAACAAAATTAAAATGTGAATAGTGATCGTGCTGACAGAATTTAAAAAAATCCTGAAATGCTGCTGTATGAATGTTGTTATTTGTTACAATATAGGCCTTCGAATTTTCATTACTGTTAATTATTAACACGGAGACATCGGCAATACACACAAGATTGAGCAGTTCAAGTATTTGAAACGCAACATTTGGTATGTCCTTTGGTTTCAATAAAAGATTCAGCAGCTCCTCATTGATTAGAATCCTGTTGTATTCTTTTTCTGAATCACGGTTAAGAAGATTTACCGTAGATACGTTATTTTGAGAATTAGTAAAAGAGTCGTCTGTTATCAAATTCAACAATAAATCTTCGTGTATTTCAGTTGCAATTGAGTAGTGATCTGCCGAATAGATACGTGATTTTATTTCAGAAATTTTATTAAAAAAATGAGTGTATGCGAGAACTTTTGTGTTTGCATGGGATGAACTGTTTTTAATTTTTTTTATAAGAAAATAGGGGTTTTCAACAGAATCAACATTAATCAGGATAAGACTCCATTCATTATGAAGCATGGTGATTAAGTTGTCATAGGTTGGATCGACTCTTTCAATATGAAAGTGATCGGTACTATTGAGGTTGTTCAGTACATCGGTACTGTCTAAACATGCTATTCTATTCTTCATTGTTATTACTTATTAATTGTTCAACTGTATTGATAAGAACATCACGGTTAAAATAGGATTTATTAAAAATATGTAATACTTGTAAATCATGATAACGAAGATCCGAACTCTCTTCGTTCGATGATGTTAGTACAATAACCGGAGTTTCTTCATAGCCATGCTCTTTTCGCATGTTTTCTATAAAAGTAATCCCGTCCATTTGAGGCATTTTTGAATCTGTAATTACCAGGTCATAGTGTTTTTCCCTTATTTTTACCAAAGCATCTATTCCATTTTCCGCTTCATCAATATTTGTTTTAAGATGTATTAAAATGTTTTTTTCAATTTGCCGATTAATCTTACTGTCATCTATAATTAAAATATTTTTGTACTTAAAATTATCTGCCGAAAATTTATCACGAAATTCAATATTGCGAATTGTTTTTAATTTTTGGATAATTTCAGGTATATACAATATATTTACTATATTGTAGGCTTCATCAAAGACAACACCCTGCAAACTTTTAATTTTTTCAACGTTTCGCGGCAAAGGCTTATATATTACCGATGAGTGATATAATATTTCGTCAACAATGATGCCAATTTTATCACCAAGTTCATTTACTATTTGGACTGACCCCCTAAAACTGGAGTGACAAAATAACTGGGATTAGGAATATAGGATTATGATAAAACGACAAAGACATTCAGAAGACTTCAAAAGAAGAATAGGACTTGAGCTCGCAT
>JAQIBV010000026.1 GCA_027858855.1 Spirochaetota bacterium
CGTGTTACCCGTGGGATTGTTCTGATAAGAACAACCTACAAGGGCAAGTTCCTTTGCTGGTCGCAAGATGACTCTTGCTGCTCGCATATGCGGCCTAGTTGAAAAGTTAATTATTAGAGGTACCCGATAATTATTGAAGTTCTCTTTTGATACAGAACCTGAGCTATTCTACTTGATTTTATATCTGATAATGGGTATTATTGACATAGAGGCGTATTCCCCTCTGAACTTCACAGTTCCCAGTAATATTACTCTTTGTGGTTCTTGTATCTCAAATTTAGCTACGGAAGGATTCTATGTTAAGATTGTCTCTTGTAAGGCATGCAAAATCCAGTTGGAAAAATGATTTAATATCGGATCATGAACGCCCTCTTAAAACTCGTGGAATAAATGATTCAAAAATGATGGCAAAAGTTCTTTTAGATCGCGGATTTGTGCCGTCGTTTATATACTGTTCTACCGCTTTACGATCGCAGCTTACTGTACAGTTAATGAATGAAGTTTTTGGTTTGCAGGGCGAGCATATTCGATATGATTCAATGCTTTATAGAGCATGGGCCGATAATTTGTTGGCTTATGCTAAAAATGAGAGTAAAAATGAGCATACAATGATCGTGGCCCATAATCCCGGAATTCATGAATTAATTGAAAAACTAACCGATACACATCTTGAAAAATTTCAGACCGGAGCTGTTGCTTCGATTGTTTTTGATTGCCAACACTGGTCTGATATAGATTATGGTACAGGAAAGTTAGATGAGTATTTATATCCTCGTATGTTCTATTGAGTCTGTTTAACTTCGCTGTGAGATAATCGTGAAATATGAAATAACAACAGTAACTGTTCCTGAAGATTGTGATTCAGTGCGTCTTGACAGGTTTTTGACTGACAACATCCCCTCTGATTTATCCAGAAGCTATATTGCTAAAATAATTGGAATGGGTTGTGTTAGCCTGGATGGAGAAGTTTTAAAGCAAAACTTTCGCGTCAAAGCAGATCAGGTTTTAAAGGTTGCAATACCAGAACCGGAAAAACTGGATCTTACTCCCCAGAATATTCCTCTGGAAATTATCTATGATGATTCTGATGTTGCCGTGATTAACAAACCCGCTGGCTTGATTGTACATCCGGGAGCGGGTGCACTGTCTGATACGCTGGTAAATGCTTTGCTGTTTCACCTTAAAGATCTTTCCGGTATTGGTGGAGTTGAGCGTCCTGGTATTGTTCACAGGCTTGACCGAGATACGGCTGGTCTTATGGTAATCGCTAAAAATGATGCAGCACATAGCTCTTTGGCTTCTCAGTTTGAGAACCGGACTGTGGATAAAGTTTATGCCGCATTGACTATGGGAAAACCCACAGCCTCTCACTTTTTTATAGAGCATTCCATTGCCCGACATCCACGTTATCGCCAGAAGATGACAGTAAATGAGAATGGCCGCTCAGCCAAATCAGAGATTACGGTACGTAAAACATGGAACACTACAGAGGGAACTTTTTCTTTGTTAAAGGTGAAAATATATACTGGTCGCACTCATCAGATTCGTGTGCATTTATCTTCGGAAGGACTTCCGATAGTTGGTGATCCTGTCTATTCCAAGAGTTTCCAGAAATTTAAACTTCCTTATCTGCTTCTATCAAGTGTTTCGTTGGGGTTTACTCATCCTTCAAGCGGTGAGCGGATGGAGTTCAGTTCACCCCTGCCGGAGCATTTTCTAAAATTTATCGATAAACTGGACAGGTCTGGTAATGGTAGTTGAGTACCTGTCTGAAAGTGAACTACAGACAGATCGTATAGCAGAAGAGGTTTCATCAAATCTGGCTGCCGGATCTGTTATTGCTTTCATTGCCGATCTGGGATGTGGCAAGACTCTTTTTACAAAGTTTTTAGCCGTTCATCTGGGAATTAATGAGGAGATAACCTCTCCCACATTTAACCTGCTTGAAGAATACGAGGGCGAACTACCGCTGTATCACTTTGACCTCTATCGAATTGAAAGTAGTGCAGAATTTGATATGCTTGGTTTTGAGGACTATTGGGAAGGCGATGGGATTTCTGTAATTGAATGGGCTGATCGTGCGTTCGACAGGTTGCCGGATAATACTATTTTCATAAGAATTGAATATGTGAATGAGACAACAAGGAGATTTCAGATTGAATATCCTGATAATTGATACCTCTTGCGAACATGAGATTATTATCGTTCATACCGACACAACCTTCGGTGGGGTGTTTACCAACACTGGCTTTGTTCACTCACGAACTCTGTTTGAACGGATTGATGATGTTTTGAAAAAAGCCGCTATTCCTATTACAGAGATAGATCTGGTTGTATGTGGTGTTGGTCCGGGGTCTTTTACGGGAGTACGTATTGCTGTTACAACGGCGCGTACGGTTTCGCAACTGCTTAACATTCCTCTTCTGTCATTGCGTTCGCCTCTTCTTTACTCAATGTGCTCCGAATTTAGCGTTAATGACCAGATTCTGGTCTCATTTGATGCGAAAAAAGGGAAGGTGTTTGGCGCCCTGTACAGACTTGAAAGAATTGGCACTATTGCATCTGTTGTTCTTGAAGAGGGTGATTATGCTATTGATGAGCTGCTTGATCATGTGTCAAATAATAATCGTCTGGTTTGTATCGGTAATGGCTCTGTTAAATATATGAGTACTGTTTTGGAGCGATTCCCGCAGGCTGTAATAGATGAAGAGATGGTTCCTGATCCGGAGATTATTGTTCAAAATTGTCTTTCATTGGTATCTCAAGGAGAATCTTTTGCCGACTACAAATCTTTATTGCCATTTTATGCCCGGCAAAGTGACGCAGAGGTTCTTCAGGGGTTAAAGAGAGGAAGACCCGCTGATTAGGTTTTTGGTGGTGACTGAGCCTGTTTCCTTCGTATCTGCTCAATGAGCTTTTTCTTATAGTTAATCTCCATGGGTTTGAGTACTGAGTACAAATGCTGCATCTGATTTTTTCGAGAAGAGTTGCCGGAAAAACTTAGACCTAACAAAATATTCTTGTGGTCGTCGGCACCTGTAAACTTAATCTCTCCATAGATCGTAACTGGCTGTTGCAGCTTGAATACAAGATCAAAAATAAATCCCTTAGCTTTCAGCAGATATTTTTTCAGCTCGGGATCATCTATCTTCAGACTGGCTCCACCACGACTTATATCCAGAATAGATTGCCGTTTATCAATAAATTGAGTGTTTGCATCACGAATACGGTCGATAAGCTTAAAGCTGTGCTCTTTAATTTTTAAAAAATCGTCAATAGAAAGAAGTCTCTCTTTGGTCATGATTTTAATGTATGCAAAGGGAATTGATTGCTCGTTCGGGGTAATATATACTATGGGAACGATTAATATGGACTTAAAATTACGCTCTTTGTTTGAGTATATATAATCGTTCGCCTCGTCAGCCATTAGGTCGGAATAATTAATAAATTCATCGGTAATTGGAGCATACGTGTCAGGATTTGCCAGGTTTTCTATATAGAAAGAGTTCCCGGTCTTTTTCATATTGTTTAATAGAGTATCTTTTTTGTCGAAATAACCAATTTCAAAAAAATCAAAGCGGGATTTATTATGTGTGGCAAACTGATCAAGAATTACTTTGATTCCAGTTGGAAGTTTGAACATGGTTAAGTCGATTGAGTGTTTGGAAACACGGAAATTTGTGGCGTAAACGTCACCAGGTTTTACCCGGAATCTTATGTCGGATCTTCCGCTTGTAGCCCTGCGAGCACCTTGAATCAGACATCGAAATTTTCCCGGTTCGATCTCTTTTTTTATTTCGAATTCAACTTCAAAATATTTGTCAAGCAGAGCCGAACATATCAGAACATGTCCATCTGTAGTTTTATAGGAACCGAATGTATCAACAGTTATTGCAAGTTCTATTTCAGAAAAATCAGAGAGTCGGACTTCATTATCTTCAATATCATATTTAATTTTCATGGGAGCAGAAGAGAATTTCTCTTTTAAAATTAAAAAAATCTCCTGTTTGCTTTCGATTTCTTCAAAGAATCGCTTCTTTCTTTCAGTAAAGTTAATCACGTTATATAAATACTCCTGATAGATTCACAATCACGGTTTATTCCAAGAATAAAGCATAATTGTGCTTTATACGGGTTCGACATATGTTTAATATCGGTAGCAATCGGAAAAATTTCAAGATATTATTGAAGAGCGGGGAAAATAAAGGAGAGAAACAGAAGGGAGAGGGGTTAACCTCTCCTTTCCGTTATAACTGTAATAATAATTGCGAAGTGTTACAGTAGAATTAAGGGATAAAAACGAAATATGCCTCTATTTCTTAACGCTTTTCTTTGTAGCTTTTTTTGCTGATTTTTTTACAGACTTTTTTGCACTTTTTTTCGCGGCCTTAATCTTAGCCTCTTTAGCTTTTTCGGCAGCAGCAACAGTTTTTATTTTCTGCTTAAGCTTCGCCAGGTTCTCTTTCTCTTTTTTAAGGTCATTTGTCAGTTTTGCGATTTTTGCCATTTGTCTTTTTTCATCGACTTTAAGCTGTTTCGATGTCTTTGCAGCCATTATACAAATCCTCCATGCTAAATTTTATCTTAATGCTTAACTAAAACAAGTTCTTGTATGATCTGTTAGCAGGCGCAACCAAAAAATTATAATTTTTAGAAGTCCTTATGATTAGTATGTGTGTTTTAGAAGCATTCATCAATTATTTAAAATATTAATAAAATTATCAAGGATAATTTATAAGAAAGCATTAAAAACCACATCAATAGTCCACAAATGAACTAGTAAACAAAATAAAAATAGTTATATCTGTAAAAGAGTATTCGAATCTATGCGGGAATTTTAAAAGTGTTTGCGTTAAGTCCTGAGAAATCGGGAAAATAGAGAAGTAATTTTTTTAATAGGTTTTATGAGTCCAATTCCGATTCTTAACTCGAATTCTATGTTTAAGTAAAATGATTGAAAATTTATTCGGTAGTGTAGTGATGGATAAAAAGAAGGTATAATATGTCAAAAAATAATCCGTTTGTGGCTATAGTCGGCCGAAGAAATGTCGGTAAGTCGACTCTGTTTAACGCCCTGATAAAGAAAAAAATAGCAATCGTTGATGACCATCCGGGGTTAACTCGTGATGTAATAACTTATCGCATTGATACCGAGTTTCACTCCTTTTATCTGAGTGACACTCCCGGGCTTGATCTGCCTGATCATGAAGAATTATCTGAGTCAATATTAAAAACTGCTAATGAGGCTCTTGGAAAATGTGATCTAATTGTGCTTATGTTTGAAAGCCCACATGTAGAAAATTTTGATCATGATCTTTTGAAAGCTGTTCGAAGGTTGAACAAGCCTACCATTATGGTCGTAAACAAAATGGATTCACCTCGAGAATTGGTACATATGTCAAATTTCTATGAATTGGGTGTCTCCGATATTATGCCTATATCCGCTCTTCGCCGAGATAATCTTGATCTGTTGCTTGATAAGATTACGGCTTTTCTTCCAAGAAACAGAGGAGAAGAGGCAATAGCCGATGTGCGTGTCTCTTTTGTGGGAAAACCAAATGCTGGAAAGTCAACACTTCTGAATGCTCTTTTAGGGTACGATCGTTCTGTAGTTTCAGATATCCCTGGAACAACACGTGATTCAATCAATGAATTTTTAAATTTTGAGAATAAGGTTATCGAAATTGTTGATACGGCAGGCTTGCGTAAGCGTTCAAAAATTAAAGAGAGTATAGAGTTTTTTTCACTGACTCGAACAATTCGTTCAATAGAGCGGTGTGATGTTGTTATTCATCTAATAGATGCAGAAACCGGTATTACAGATACTGATAAAAAAATAGCTGATGAAATTGTTAAGGCTAATCGCCCTTTGATTATTGCTGTTAATAAGTGGGATAAAATCGAAAAGACCACGAATACTTTCAAAGAATATACGGAACGTCTACATGAGAGGTTTTTCAGAAGCGCTGATTTTCCGGTTATATCAATTTCTGCAAAAGAGAAGACACGCATTCATAAACTGCTGACTTCAGCGATAGAGTTATCAGAAGATTCGAAAAAGCGAATTGAAACTGGTGAACTGAATCGTCAACTAGAGCGGATGAAACGAAGTGGACGTTTGCCAGGCTTTGGATCAGACCTGAAAGTTTTTTATGCTACGCAGATGAGCCAATCCCCACCTACATTTAAATTTTTTGTTAATGATGCTTCAAAATTTCGCGCAGATGTGATTCGTTATTTTCAGAAAGAGCTTCAAAAGCTGTTAGGAATAAAAGGGTTGCCCATAAAAATAAAGATAGAGGGTAAGCCGCGAAACATCAGAAACGTTCAGGAAGCTATCGAACATCGTGAGATGAAGCGAAAAAGCCGTGGCGAAAAGAGAACTGGGACGACTTATGGAAAAGGCACAAAAAAGGGAGCAAAAAAGGGACGCCGCGGATAACTGGGAACTCCTTATAAAACTTCACTTCGTTCGAGCAGAGATTTGCTGATTGTTGCAACATCAGTAAAATCGATATCAGCCCCGACGGGAAGTCCTCTTGCAAGGCGCATAACGCGAATACCCAAGGGTTTCAATACTTTAAGAGAGTAGAGTACCGTGGCATCACCTTCGATTGTGGGATTAGTTGCCATTATAACTTCTTTTATCGATTCTGACTTGCAGCGTTCTACTAATTGTGGGAAACGGATATCATCGGGGCCAATGCCATCTAAAGGGGAGATTACTCCGCCAAGAACGTGGTAAATACCTTTATAGGTCCCGGTTTTTTCGATGGTTATGAGAGCCTTTTTGTCTTCAATGACACAGAGCGTTTGCTGCTGGCGTGACGGGTCAGTACAAATCGAGCAGACAGGTGTGTCAGAAATTCCACCGCACAGAGAACATTCCAGAACATTTTCTTTTAAGGCTATAATCGTATTAAGAAGTTGCTTAACATTTGCATCACTCATTTCCAGGAGATGAAAAGCGGCACGGGCAGCACTTTTCGAACCGATGCCCGGCAACTTGTTTAACTCGCGGATTAGTGCGTCTAAATATTCAGACGGGGAAGCCATTACGAGAACATATTCCCGAGAGCACCAAGATCCATCCCACCGGTTAATTCGCGCATCTTGGATTCAGTAATTTTTTTATTTTCAAGGACAGCGTTTGTGAAGGCTTCCTGAATGCTTTTCTCCAGTTTTGATGCATTGCTCTGTTGTAATATATCGTTGTTAACAGAGACTTTTTTACATTCAAATTCTCCGTTTACCACAATTGAGATCAATCCATCACTGCTGCTGCCTTCTGTTTCGTTGCGTTTAAGTTCTTTTTGCATACGCTTCATCTCTTTTTGAAGCTTCATGATATTTCCAAGATCTCCGAGTCCTTTTAACATTATTTGTCTCCTTTTTGTTTGATTATTTCACCATGAAACATATCGACAATTTTTTGTACTGTTGGATGCATTTCGACAATTGCTTCTTCTGCTGTAGCCTGAGAATCCCGACGAACCATTTGCTTGTCTGGCAAAGGGGGCTCTTCAGTTTCGTTCAGAACTATTACCTGAATCTTTTCGCGACAAAGGCGCAGCAGTTCATTTTGTAGAAAGATGATGTCATCTTTGTCAATATTTTTAATTTGCTTCTGATCTGTTTTGGGCGTTAGGGTAATTGTAGTGCCCGAAAAATTATGAACATGCAGTGAGATTAGCTCAAAGAGATACTTTTTTTGTACGGAGCAGAAATTGATAATTTCGGACCAGGCCTGTTTAACCGGCAGTGGGTCCCTTGCCGGTGCCGAATGGGGCTGTGTACTGTTATTTAAGGGCTTTTTTTTTTCCGGCATCTCTTCAAGCTTCTTTATGATAGAGCTTAATGACGGGTTTTTCACAACAGCCAGCATATCCAGAAGAGTCATTTCGAATGCAAGCGATTCGTTTTCGGTAAAGCGTAAGCTTGCTGTCAGGCCTTCAAGCAGAGAAAAAAAGCGGCTGATCTCTTCATCAGAGAAGTGAGTAGAGATTTTTTTCAGAGCTTGGGTGTCACTCATGGCAAAACCGCAGTTTTCGTCTATAGTTACGTCATGCTTAATAAAGCGTATGGCTCTAAGGGTCTCTTTTAATCCGCCTATATACCTGGAGACATTGATTCCTGTTGTAAATAGATCGGAGGTTATTTCTACAATACGAACCGGTTCCTGTGAGATTATTGCCTGAAGAAGCTCGATATAACTGGTGACAGGAACTATGCCGAGAAGAAACGTGACATCTTGGTCAGTGACTGAATCGTTGGAAAAAGAGATAACCTGTTCAAGAAGAGATTGAGCATCACGCATGGAACCTGTGGCTGCCCGTGCTATTGCGAAAAGAGATGATTCAGACAAGCTGAAGTTATCTTCTTTAATTATAGATGCTAAATGTGAGGCTATGGCATCGGGGGATATCTTTTTAAAGAAGTATTTCTGGCATCGCGATAGTATAGTGTCGGGAACTTTATGTATTTCAGTGGTTGCAAAAATGAATATAACATGCGCCGGTGGCTCTTCGAGAGTTTTCAGCAGGGCGTTAAAAGCGCCTGTTGAGAGCATGTGAACCTCATCGATTATGTATATCTTATAGGTCGATTTAACAGGCGCGAAGTGTACTGTTTCACGAAGCTCACGGATGTTGTCGACACCATTGTTTGATGCTCCATCTATTTCAATTACATCGAAAGAGTTTCCCTGGGTGATTTCTTTACAGTTCTCACAAACTCCGCAGGGCTCTGCGATAGGGCCATTGACACAGTTTAGTGATTTTGCAAGAATTCTGGCTGTAGTAGTTTTGCCGACTCCGCGAGGACCGGTAAAAATATAGGAGTGTGATATACGGCCGCTGGTAATACTGTTTTGCAGGGTTTTAGTGATATGATCCTGATAGACAAGCTGATCAAACTTTTGCGGCCGCCATCTTCTGGCAATTACCTGATATGACATTCAACTTTACCGTTTGTTTCGGAGAGGGAGGGATTCGAACCCTCGATAGCTTGCACTATACACGCGTTCCAGGCGTGCTCCTTCGACCGCTCGGACACCTCTCCTTTTTGAACAAGTATGATTTGCGAATCAACAAACCATACTTGTTCATGTACAAATACAATAAAAGTGTTCAGGTTGTCAAGTAGCTAATTGTGGATGGGGAATGTTTGACACCCTAACTTCAGATCTGATTAAAACCGATAAAGCCCAAGAATTAGTTAGCGGTTTTAAATTCTTGACAATATTTAAGTTAGCCCGGTTTCTATTGAAAGATGAGCTGGTCTTGGTAAAGGAGATATAAATGAAAAAACTTGATACTAATATAAAAAGATTGGGGGAAAAGACAATTCCCTCTCCGCTTCAGGCGAGATTTCCGCTTACATCGCGGGTATTTGTGCATGGAAAAATGAGGATTTTGTATAATGTTCTGCAACGCGATGTACTTGCTGAACTGGAGACTGGTGAATTAACAGCCTTCGAAAAGGGCGGGCCGAGAAAGATGATATATCATGATCCTTCAAAAGCTAAAGCCGCAATTGTAACTTGTGGAGGCTTGTGCCCAGGAATAAATGATGTAATTCGCGCGATTGTGATGGAGTCATTTTATTCTTATGGGATCAAAAATATAGTTGGTATTCCCTATGGCTATAACGGATTGCTTCCGCAGAATCAGTATAATTTTATTTCGCTTGAGCCTGCGAATGTAGATGATATTCACAATGACGGAGGTACCATTCTGGGCTCCTCGCGTGGGGGAACTGATGATGTTGGTGTATTGGTTGATGCTCTTGAGAGAATGAATATAAATATTCTTTATACAATCGGAGGGGATGGTACCCAACGTGGTGCTCACAAGATTGCAACAATTGCCGCTGACCGAGGGTACAAACTTTCAGTAATTGGCATACCGAAAACAATTGACAATGATATCAGTTTCATCGAGCGAACATTCGGATTCGAGACCGCTTTTTCTGAAGCTGTAAAGGTTATTCAGCGTGCACATGTTGAAGCGAAAGGTGTACCGAATGGAATCGGTCTTGTTAAACTGATGGGGCGCCATTCGGGGTTTATTGCTGCGCATGCAACACTGGCATGTAACGATGTTAATTATACGCTTATACCCGAAGTTAAATTTGATCTTGATGGACCGAATGGATTTTTAAAGACCCTTGAGGCTCGGTTAGAGCGAAGCGACCATGCGGTTATTGTTGTGGCCGAGGGTGCAGGGCAGGATCTGATTCAGAACGAATCGGTTGCTGAGTCACGGTATGATGCTTCCGGAAATGTAAAATTGGAAGATATTGGTATCTTTTTGAAAAGGAAAATAGAGGACTATTTTTCATCAATAGGGAGTGAAGCTAATCTAAAATATATTGATCCAAGTTATATTGTAAGAAGTGCACCTGCTAACGAAAACGATTCACTTTTTTGCGCGGTTCTTGGTCAGTATGCAGTACATGCTGCTATGGCCGGTAAAACAGACATGCTTGTTGGGCAATGGAACAGCATGATAACCCATATTCCAATTGAACTTGCAGTTTCACAACGCAAGCAGATTGATCCAGATTCAAGACTATGGTATGATGTATTGGCTGCGACTGGGCAACCAATACATATGAAAAACAAAAATTAGGGATAATCGTCTTTCAGATTTAATTGAGTGTAGTTGTTAGTAATGCTGATTGCTTCTGTTAAGGGGTCTCTTTTGCGAGGTTAAGAATATCAAGGTTTCCAGGTCTGTAGATCTGGTATGGTGTATCCGAACTTTCGATAAATCTGTCAATATTCAGATCGCTCAGAAGCATTGTAGAGGTGCACTCGACAAGTACCCTTTGAAGTGTTTGAGCGATATTCTTATCTATACGTTTAGAGATAATTATCGGTTCGAAAGGGATCTCTTTTGTGTAACCTAATATCTTAATTTGCGACCTCTGGCTATCATTCAGATAGACCTCGAGAGCTGAGTCAAAAACAGCACCGGCATCATATTTTTTCTGCTGAACAGCATAAATAACGTTATCGTGCCCTCTTAAAAATTCAGGATAGTAGTCTTTTGTGATAGTAAGCCCTGCTGAGTGGAGGGTTAGTGCCGGGAAAATAAAACCGGCTTCTGACGTTTTAGAGACGAATGCAACTGATTTGCTTTTCAGGTCGATAAGTCCATTTATTTCTGAGGATGAGTGTGCTATAAAAACACCCCTGTAAAACTCCCTGTTGCGTCGTATAGGTCTTACCAGTACATAAGAGTATAGTTCATTTCGATGTTTCATGTATTGAACGGTGCCGATCCATGCAAAATCTATTTTCCCTTTTTTATATTGCAAGATAAGTTCATCGTTGTTTTTGAATACTAATGGACGTACTGTTATGTCGGTATTCTCTTCGATGTATCTGACGAACTTCTCCTGCTTGGTATAACTTGACAGTGGAGATGCATAAGAGGCGATTCCCATGGTAAGTGTTGTTTGGGCAATGGCTGATGATATTGTCATTGAGAGAAATAAAAATATGATAAAAAAATAGCGGCTCATAGAGGAGTCTCCGGAAGAAGTAGTAAAGAGGTTAAATTTTATGTAGTTGATGTCTTGCTATTGTCAAGAAAGAAAAGGGCTTATAGTCGCTGGTTTCACAGTTTGTTCATAAACCTTGACAAATTCACCTATTATGATTGTCTGGAAGTGATAAAGAAGCGAAAAATAATTAAATTATGGAGAGTCTTATGACAGTAAAAGAAAATGCGGTAGTATCAATGGAGTATAATCTTACCGACAACGAGGGAAATGTGATAGACACAACCAAGGATAGAGCGGTTTTCTCATATATACATGGTGCTGGTATGATAATTAAAGGATTAGAGTCGGAATTGACCGGTAAAAATCTGGGTGATAAGTTTTCTGTTGAATTGAGCCCCGATGATGCATATGGTCCAGTTAATGATCAGATGATTCAAAATGTTCCGATCGAACAACTAAGTGGCATCGAAAACCTTCAGCAGGGAATGCAGCTTCAGGTCCAGTCTGGAGAGATGAGCCATATTGTAACGGTTGCTGAAATCGGTGAGAAAGAGGTTACCATTGATGGAAATCATCCGCTTGCAGGTGTTCCTCTTAAGTTTGATGTAGAGGTTGTTGATGTGCGTGATGCGACTGCTGAGGAACTTGACAGTGGTCAGGTGAATTAATAAGACGAAATGTTCTTCGAGACAATGCCGCCTCTTGTTATCTATCTGATATTATGCGTAGCCGGTTTTCTGGAAAACGTATTACCGCCAATGCCTGGAGATACGGTCATGCTCTTCGGGGCTTTTTTAGCATCAAAAGGGGTTATTTCTTTTTATCCGGCCTTCCTTGCGACAACTGCGGGAAGTGTTGCCGGTTATATGGCTCTTTTTGCAATAGCCTTTCGTTATGGACGGGATGCTGTGCATCGTTTCGGAGCTCGATGGTTTTCAGATGATTCGATGAATCGTGCTGAGGTCTACCTGCGTCGCTATGGATATGTTGTTATTCTGATAAATAGGTTTCTTCCTGGTCTTCGTTCTGTTATTTCTATTGTTTCCGGTTATTCCCGTTGTTTACCAATTGCTGTTTTTATTCTTTCTGCAATTAGTGCTTTCGGCTGGAATTTTGGCTGGATGTATTCCGTATACTCATTGGGTGGAAACTGGGACACAATAAAAAACAAGTTCTTAAGTCTGCTTTCTCTCTATAACAGGGCGGTAATAATTGTTCTGGCCTGTCTGCTTGTTGTAGTTGTTATTGCCTTTTTGTTAAGGCTTCTTTATAAAAAAAGGCGCGCTTAGATGCGTCTGCTCGAATCACGTGTGGAAAATCTTGTGGAAGAGGAGCGTCTGGATCTCTATCTTTCGCGACGGTTTGATTATTTGTCGCGTAATCAGTGGCAAAAATCGGTATCAGCCGGCAAGTTGACAGTTAATGGTAAAACAATAAACCGCCCTTCGTATAAGATTAAAAATGGTGACTGTCTGGTTTTTTCGGGGGCAAACAGAGTGGAACCGGCGGTAGATACAGCAATCTCTGTGATCTATTCAGATGAGTCTGTTATAGTAATAAACAAGACGGGGGATCTGCCGGTTCATCCGGCAGGGCGTTATTTTGAAAACAGTGCTTTGCGTATTCTTGAAAAAAGTTATGGCTGCAAACTATTTCCTCTGAACAGAATTGATCGTGAGACTTCGGGGGTGGTGCTTTTTGCACGAACACAGGCTGATGCATCAAGAATTTCACAGAGATGGAGCTGTTTTGGAAAAAGATATCTGGTGCTGGTACGGGGAGAATTTCCACCTGCAATTACCTGCTCGATCCCTATTGGTCCGGCCTACCTTCCTGAACAATTAACCGATTCCGTTGTTCATAAAAAACGCAAAGCTTTTATTGAGGCAAAAGAGAGCGCCGTTACCCGTTTCACTCAAATCTTCTATGGTAATGGTTACTCGCTCGTGAGCGCAGAGCTTGAAACCGGTCGACAACATCAGATACGGGTGCATCTGGAATATCTGGAGTTTCCGGTTGTTGGAGACAAGATTTACGGCGGTGATGAAGGGTGTTATCTCGAGTTTATCAGGAACGGAATGAGTAGTCAGCTGGCTGAAAGAGCAGGGCACAACCGAACCCTTTTACATGCATACACAGTTTCTTTTAACATCGAAAAAGAGCCACTGATATTTCGCGCTCCCCTGCCTGAAGACTTTGTTGACAGGGCCAAGCTCCTTGCCGGTTTTGATTGCACAGATTTTAGTTAAATTTTCCGTTCAATCTCGGTTAGAATATCATTACTGGCTGATGAAAGCTCGTTCATCTTGTTTGTTACGTTGGTAAGCAGATTTGTTACCTGTGCAACATGATCCTTGACCTTTGTAAACACCTTAAAATTCTCCTGACTGGCCGAACTCGACTCTTCAATATTTGATACAACACTCTTAAGGACTTCGGAGATGTTTTTGGTATTTGATGCGGTTGTATCCGACAGCTGCTTGATCTCTTCTGCGATAACCTGGAAACCTAGTCCGTAGGTACCGGCTCGGGCTGACTCTATCGATGCATTGAGCGCAAGAATGTTAATGTTTGCCGATACATCTTCTATCAGGTCGATCATGCCTAGCATCTGGTTTATACTGGATGATGCTTTACCGATAATATCGTTTGCACTTTTAAGCTGTGACAAACCAGTTGCAGTCATATCTGAAAGGTTGCGTATGGCTTGGATTTCATCTCCTGAAATGTTCGAGACCTGAAGTATCGATTCGAGCATGGGAGCCACCAGTTCATTAATACGTCGGCTGCGATCCTGAATTGAATTCGAAACTTTTTCGTGATCTTCGTATATCTGTATCCCTTTTAGGGCACTAGAAATTTCCGAAGAGAATGCCTCAAAGATCAGACCGAAACGGTTTTTTGATTCATAAAAAACAAAGCCAACCGGGGTGCCCTGGTAACTTATGGGAACAACATTTGCAATCCATGGAGAGTGGGATTTGTCGGGCCAGAACTGATCTGGAATCAGAATTTCCGTCTTAAATGGTTCAGTGGAAATGTTTTGGTCTTTGTCTTTGTTATAATAGTAGAGCATTTTGGAATACTCTGAATTATCTTCTGCCTGCTGCTTGGAGTATTGAACGATTGCGCAACTCGGTATGTCGACCTTGGGGAAGTCGCGTTTAATGACCGAAAAGAGATAATTCCTGTTATAGGTGGTCAGAATATTCTGTCCGATGGTTATGATTTGAGCCGATTTGTTATTCGCATCCAGGTATTTAACAAATTGAAGCTGTTCAGCTTTTCGAGAAATAATCAGACGCGCACGGTGCAAATAATCATCAACAGCATAGGTATATTCGCTTACCGCCTTGATCAATTTTTCGACTGTGTCCTGTTTGAAAATCCGATGTTTGTGAATTTGTTCAATTGGGGCAATCTTCTGATTTATCAGTAGTTCCGGGCGAATCAATGACTCCCGTATTTCGAAAATCAGCTTCTGGTATTCACTGATATCTTCTGTGCGGGTTACCTTATCTACGATCGAATTGAAATAGTGAAGAAAATCGTGCCCATCCCCCTGTTCGATATCCTGTTTCAATTTCTCGATCATTGAGCTTTTCATCTTTTCATGGCTTTTTAATGTATCGTTTGAAACTGTTTTTTCTGTCTGAACTGCTTCGTTCTCAGCTTCGGTTTTGGTCATCAGACAACCGCATGAGTCACGCACAATAAATTCGGTTGGATAGATAATCTTTTTTTCATATGGCCTCTTGTCGATCATATCCAGAATTGTTCTGACAGCCTTCTGTCCCATTTCGTATACAGGCTGTTTTACTGAGGATAGTGGTGGAGTCGAAACATAGGCCGACTCGACATTGTCAAAACCGGTAATTGCTATTTGTTCGGGGATTTTAAAACCCAGCTGTAAAAGTTGCTGAATTACTCCGAAGGCCATCCAGTCACTGGCAGCAACAACAGCATCAAATTCAGTTTTTGCACCAGTAAAGGCGTTTATAGCTTCGACACCAGAACTGAATATAAAACTGCCTTCGAAATATAGTTTTTCATCAAAGGCGATATTATTTGCCTTGAGTGCGGCCTTATATGCACCTAACCTGGTGGCGGCTTCGTCACTGTTTTTGGGGCCACCCACGAAAGCTATTTTTCTTTTACCGTGTTTCGTTATCAGGTGGTTTACCGAGTCGAACATACCGTTATGATTATCGACTCCGATAGAGGGATACTCTTCAAGGAGGTCGCCAACGCTTATTACTGGACACTTTTCAGCAATTTTATGCATAAAGTCCAGTTTCCCGGCTTTGTTAACATGTGATGAGACTGAACTGATCAGGACAATTGCTCCATCCAGGCGTTTGTTTGAGATATACTCATAGATTTTATTTTGCGACATCAGGTCGTTATCGGCAAAATCGATGGTGCTCCCAACATATGAGATAAGATTGCAGCCGAGTTTTTGAGCCATATCGCATACACCGTGCCACATCTCGGCCTGATATTCGTAAACAAGCTGGTCAATAATGAGTCCTATTGTTTTTGCCATCGGTTTTCCTCTTTAAGTAACCTGACACTATAAAACTATCAGGAATTATTAAAACGACTAACTAAACCACGTTAAAGTCAAATAGGGCAACCTGTAAAATGAATCTGTGAAGAGTAGTTCAATACAAGTCCCTTTAATACACATCTGAAAAAAATATAATTTTCATAAAATCAAAATTTGGTAGTTCTCTAACGTCAAAATTTTCTCATTTTGAAAATCGACAAATAAGACTTAAAAGTGAACGTTTAAAATATGGAGACTCCTGGTAAATTTTAATTTTTTAATCTTTCTGTTTCTTACCCTCATATAAAAGAGGATAAGGCGGAACAATTAGTATCTATAAAGTATAGCTCTACTTGGGTGAATTGTCAAATTTGTTCTGAGTTTTGTGTTTTTTAAAAGTTAAAAATAATCGAATTCATTATTGAAAATTTCGAAAATTTGCAATGTTTCTGAAGGTAACCGCGCTTGGAGTCAAATGGAAGATCGGTATCGAGAGGCTGGTTTTTAGTTAAGCGTGGCTATTAAAACACGGTTTTTACAACACTACATTTAAAAAACCCGTAAAACAGGGTTGATTTGCAGGATATATGTCTGTAGACTGGGCAGATGAGGGAGTCAGAGGTGTGATATTGATTACTTTTTCAGAGTCTATTTCCGTTTGCAATATACGTATGAATTATTATCGAAAATTTATATGGATAAAGATTTACCATAACGATATTTTTGTGAGAAGATATGTCAAAGATTATTAATCCGATAGGTATTTTTGATTCTGGCCTTGGAGGTCTCTCTATCTGGAGAGAGATAATCAAAATTCTGCCATTCGAATCTACACTCTATTATGCCGATTCTGCTAATTGTCCCTATGGCGAGAAGAGCCCGGATGAGATAATAGAGCTTTCTAAAGTAATTACAGGTTATTTGATAGGGCAGGGTGCAAAGGTGGTCGTGGTTGCCTGCAATACGGCCACTACAGTGGCGGTAGAAGAGCTTCGTAGGGTTTTTACCGTACCGGTTATCGGAGTCGAGCCTGCTGTGAAGCCGGCAGCACTTTCATCCCGAACGGGGAAAATAGGGCTGCTGGCTACACAGGGAACGATTGATAGTCCGTTTTACAGGAATACCCGTGAAAAATTTGCCGCAGATGTAGAGGTTATCGCACGACCCGGATTCGGGCTTGTTGAGGCTGTAGAAAATGGCAGGTCTGAAGACAAGACTACCATAGAACTTTTGCGCCGTTATATCGAACCAATGTTGGACTCGGGCGTCGACAGGCTTGTGCTCGGTTGCACCCATTATCCTTTTTTAATACCATCCATAAAAAAAATTGTCGGAGACCGGATCGAAATAATTGATCCGGCACCGGCAGTTGCACGTCGCTGTGCCGCAGTTTTGCAGCAATCGGCTCTTTTGAGCGATAGTTCTCTTTTACCTGAACACCGCTTCATTACAAGTGGAGACAAAGAGGCGATGAAGCTCTTTCTAAAGACGATTAAACCGAATATTAAATATATAGTTGAAAAAGCATGAGTAATATTCTGGATAAATTTCATCCACTTATCAGGGAGTGGTTTTCTAGCTCTTATGAACGGCCGACTGAAATACAATCCTTAGCCTGGGATAAAATCTCACAAGGACGGCATCTGCTTGTTACTGCACCTACTGGAAGCGGAAAAACGTTAACGGCCTTCCTGTGGGGAATAAATGAGCTTCTGTTGCAAAACTGGGAATCCGGTGCTATACGGATTCTCTACATTTCCCCATTAAAAGCACTCAATAATGACATTCGTAAAAACCTTACCGGCCCGATTGAAGAGCTGCGTCAGATTGCCAGTAAAAAAAAGATCCCCTTTACCGAGATTAAAGTTGCTGTTCGTAGCGGTGACACTACCCCTGAAGAACGGCGAGCTATTGGTAAAAGGCCACCCGAAATTTTCATCACCACCCCCGAGTCGTTAAATATTATTCTTTCATCACCTCGTGGCCGCTCTATCTTAACTGGTATCCGGTTGTTTATTGCTGACGAAATTCACAGCATTGCCGGTTCAAAGCGTGGTGTGCATTTAATGAGTGGTGTAGAGCGGTTGACGAAACTTAGTGGAGAGTTTCAGCGTCTTGCACTTTCGGCAACGGTGACTCCGCTTGAGAAGGTGGCCGGCTTTATTGGTGGGTACAAATGTTCCCTTGTTGCCGGTGAAGCGGAATACACAGCACGCCCGGTAGATATTGTTTCAGCTAAGAAAAAGAAAGAGATCCGTTGTACAGTTATTGCTCCTGATTATGACATACAGAATGATGATGACTGGCTCTCTGCGGTGGTAGACAGATCAGTAGAGATTATAAACCAGTATCGAACCACGCTACTGTTTGCCAACAGCAGACGCATGGTTGAAAAGATTGCCCGTCATATAAATGAGCGAGTGGGTGAAGAGGTTGCCTTTTCGCATCATGGATCGCTGTCGCGCGAGATACGCTCAATAGTCGAAGAGCGTCTGAAAAACGGAGAGCTTAAGGCTCTGGTTGCTACCGGCTCGCTGGAGCTGGGGATAGATGTCGGTGATGTAGGCTTTGTCATCCTGGTTCAGACTCCGTGGGGGGTGAACGCCGCGATTCAGCGGATCGGCAGGTCGAACCATTCGGTGGATGGTGTCAGCGAGGGGGTCTTTTTGCCGGTTCATGGTCGTGATTTTCTGGAGGCAGCTGTAACCGCGTACAGTACGAGGCGCCATTATGTTGAACCTCTTTCCATACCATTAAATCCGCTTGATATTCTTGCACAGCTTATTTTGTCGCTTTGTGCCGTTGATGAGTGGCGAGAGCGTGAGCTGTACGATTTCATCAGAACCATCTATAACTATAACTCTTTACCCAAGCACCTTTTCGATCTTGTAATAGAGATGCTTTGTGGTCGTTATGCAGGTTCCCGTATAAAAGAACTGTCGCCAAAGCTCTTTTATGACCGTGTGGACGGAACTATTAAATCGCGTGATGGCGTGAGATATCATTTGTACAGCAGTGGGGGAACTATCCCTGATCGGGGCGAATATAATCTGAAGTTGCAGTCGAACGGAAGCAAGATAGGTACTCTTGATGAAGAGTTTGTCTGGGAGCGGAATGTGGGTGACACGTTTGCTCTGGGTGTGCAGTGCTGGGTTGTAAAAAATATAACACATAACGATATTGAGGTTATGCCGGCTAAGGGTCGTCCGGGAATTATTCCTTTTTGGCGAGCCGAGCAGGGAAGCCGCCATTTTACACTTTCTGAGCGCTTGCTTCATTTTCTTGAAATGTGTGAAGGCATGCTTGATGAAAAGGCTGATAGCTTGCAGAACATTCTTGCAGAAGAGTATTGCATGAGCCATTCGGCTGCCGAAACGCTAATTTGCTTTCTTGCTACTCAGCGTGCGGAAACCGGAGTCGCGCTTCCGCATGCGCACCATGTTGTTATTGAGCACTGCAGCGATCCCGAAAATAGTACAGACAACAAACAGGTGATTATACACACCATGTGGGGGCGTTCAATTAACCAGCCGATTGCGATGGCGCTATCGGCTTACTGGAAGTCCAATTATGGTTACTCTCTTGAAGTCTTTGTTAACAACGACTCTGTACTGCTTCAGCTTCCCCATTCTTGCAGAGGGCGTGAACTGTTTGATATTCTTACAGGTAATGATCTTGAATCACTAATTCGAGATCATCTTGAAACGAGCGGATTTTTCGGCTCTCTGTTTCGTGAAAACGCAGCGCGTTCGCTGCTTTTACCGCCTAAGGGTTTTCGCGTGCGCCAACCACTTTGGATGAACCGTTTACGTTCGCGTAAGCTCTTCGAGGCGGTACATAATTACCCCGATTTCCCAGTGACCCTCGAAACCTGGCGGACGGCGCTCTGTGATATTTTTGATATGGAAAATCTCCGCATGCTACTTGACCGTATCGAGGATGGGACTATTTCAATCAGTAACTGTGTTACCCGAAAGCCCTCATCCTTTTGCGATGATCTGGTATGGAATCAGATTAATAAGTATATGTATCAGGACGATACTCCGCATGGCGGTGTTAAGAGTTCATTGAGCGACTCTCTGATTCGTGATATTACCAGTGGCTTTTTGTCACGTGTCGCAGTAGATGAAGAGGTCGTGAGCCTGCTTGACGGTCGGTTGAAACGAACAGCAGCTGGTTATGCCGGTTTTAATGAAGATGATTTTATTGGATGGGTGGATGAGCGTATTGTGATTCCGGAAAACGAGTGGGATGATCTGATAGAGGCATGGCGTCGTGATAGCGGAGCCGACTGCTTAATAAATAGTCGTAAGATTCTGGAGAATGTTGTTATCTTTAACTTCTCTGGTAAAACGGTCTATGCACATATTCATAATTACTCTTTGCTCAATATTCTTTTTCCAGGGGCAGTGTGTCCGGCTCGACCTCTTGACTGCGCATATGAAGAGACCGTTCAGAAGCGTATAGCTAAAACAGCGGCACGGAGTGAAGCCTTGCCAGATACTAATTCGATAATTAAACAGTTTGTTTCGTACTATGCCCTTTTTCGGGTTGAGAATCTGGTCGGTGAACTGTTTGGAGAGCCGGGTGTCGCAGCAATAGCTACTCTTATTCAAGATGGTTCGGTAATTACAGACAGGCTTTACTCATCACTGAGTGATTATTATCAGACAACTAAAGAGAACTATGAGATTCTGTTGCGAATGCAGCGTCGAAATCGCAGGGCAGGTGTTTCGCCACTGCCGGTTGAACGACTGCAGCCCTTTCTTGCTCGATATCAGGGATTGCGTCGTGGTACAACTGTGGATGATCTTAAACAGGTTATCGAACAGCTCTCTGGTTATCCACTCGAAGCTGCGCTCTGGGAGGAGTCGATCTTTCCATCCCGTATAACCGATTATACTCCGCTTTGGCTTGATTCGTTAATATCTTCTACCGACCTGCTCTGTTGTGGCGCTGGTACTGGAAAGTTTACTTTCATATTTCAGGAGGAGAGTAGGCTCTTTAATAAGGGAGTTCACGGAGATGCCTTTAGCGCGTTGTCTGAGGGACGCCCCTTTACACTTAATGACTTCGCTGCTGTGAAGAACCTCTCATCAGCGGATGCTTCGCAACTGCTGTTTCAATACTTTTTCAAGGCTTCGGTTAGTGTTAGTGAATTTGATATTATAAGAAAGGGCATATTGAGGAAATTTAAAGATCAGTCCAGTACTGTCGCCCCTGTTTCGTATAACCGTTGGAAAAGTAATCGCGGGGTAAATTCTGTCTGGAGGGCTCTTGGTTGCGAGCCTGTTGAATCACGTTTCGAAGAGTTTGAACTTCAGAAGGATCGTGTTCGACAGCTGTTTAACAGGTATCCGCTAATTTTCAGGCAACTGCTTAACCGAGAGGAGGCACCGTTTCGCTGGAAGGCTCTCTTTCCAGCTTTACGTCTTATGGAGCTTTCGGGAGAGATAGTTTCGGGTTACTTTTTTGAAGATATTCCGTCGTTACAGTTTATTTCACAGGAGGGACTCCGGTTTTTCATGGAGTACTCACAATTATCAGATGATGAGGGCGTTTTCTGGATGAATGCCAAGGATCCGGTTAGCCTGGCTGGGGTAGATATCGAATTTTACAAAAAAAACCTGCCACACCGCAAGGTGTCACAGTTTATTGTCTATGAGGGGCAAAAACCTGTTATGTTTTGCGCCAATAACTTCAGGCGTGTCAGTTTTATGATTCCCCCTGAATCTGTATCGAAAGAGCATCTGAGTCTGTTCCGTGATATTCTGGGGCGAAGGTTTAACCCTCCGGCCAGCATCAGGGTCTGTGAGGTTAACGGATTTGTTGCTCATAAATCGGAGTATCGGGATGCCTTAATAGATGCAGGTTTTCGCCCCGATTTTCGCTCTCTTATACTCGAGCGTAAATAGCGGGGCTGTAGCCGGTTTTGTAATTATAGACTAATAGACTCTTCCGGTAGAGGAGGAGACCCTCTTTTCACCAGCAGTAGTGCTGACAAAGATATCCTTGCCCTGCAGACGAATCTTTCCGTTGTTGCTGAGTGCAACATTCCAGATGATTTTGCCGTCAGAACGAGCGGCAATAACCCTGTCGCCCGCTGCTATGTATACTGCAGTACTGCTTTTAATTGGTGATTCAGTCAGTTTGGCCTCCCACTGAATGGTGCCATTGACAATTACATAGGCTTCATAGCGTGTTACCAAAAGACGACCAGCACCTCCTGATGGCTTTTTGGTCTCTTTTATTATTTTTTCAATGACAGCTTCTTCTTTCGGTTTAATTTCAATTATCTCTTTTTCATCAACAAAGTCAGATGGCTTAAATGTGTTTACCTGATCTGTGGGAACGCCAAGCGGAGCAGCAGCTATGGTTGCATCAAGGGCTTTGCCGCTGTCAAGAGCCTTGTTTACGGCATCGGTTGCCTTTGCAGCATCATCCGCCGAAATGACAGCCGTCTCCTCTTTTTGTATGGAGGTGGCCTGATCCATTACTTTATCCAGTTTATCATCAAGGGATGCGACCCTTCGAGCTACCTTAACCTTTCCATCGAAGACTTTGATCTGTGTTGTGTTCAGACTGTCGGTTGTTACCGAAAACTGTGTTCCTCGTACTGCCGCAACGGCGGTTGGTGTTCTTACTGTGAAAGAGTCGCTATCAAGCAGCTTTTTAGGTTTGCAGAGAATTTTGCCGCTTTCAAGAGCCAGGTCTGTTTTCTCTTCTGACGAACTGATTATTGCCCTTGTAATAACAAGTCGGCTGTTTTCTTTTACACGTATCATGGAGGAGCCGACACGTATATCGCATGAGGATTGAGCCGTAGTTATAATGACGTCTCCATCAGTTATGGTCTCTTTAATAGAAACTGCCTCTCCGTTTCTGGTTACCGAACCTATAAAGAAGCTGATATGGGGAGTTTCAGTTTTTTGTTTGGTTTCACACGATACAAACAGTGCAGTTGCAACTATTATAAAAATAAATCTCTTCATGCATCCTCTTTGAAAACATAATTACTGTTAATTACCTTTATATATTGACATCTTTATTTAATAAAGAAAAAAATAGTCGTTCAGGTAGTTCTTGAATAAATATACTAAGAATTGCCGGCTTTTTCCACCAATTTCTTTCCTAGGAGTTAAAAGAGTCATGAATTACACATTTCTGGAGCATTTTGTTCTGCTGGACGCCCTGGCCTCGCCTTTCCAGGGAATGAGTCAGGGGCACATTGTTTCACATTTTAATAGTATCGAATCGTTCATAGATGTGCGCGATGCATTAAAGGATCATCCGGAACGGTGGCGCAAAAGTGCTCTGTACACAGCTTTTACCCAGATGGCTGTTGTTATCTCTTTGTCGGCTTCGAAGCACCGCTTCAATAGCGAGTTGATAAATAGTCTTTATATCGAAAGTTCGCTCTCGTCTGAAGAGTGGACTGCTCTTTTCCGATACCCGGATCAGTTGACTGCATCTTTTCTTGCCTCCGTTGTACAGCCGGGTTTGCCACCCGAGAGAGCGGGTGGTGTAACGCCTGTTTTGTATACGACACTCTTTTCCCTGATGACCTCGCGTAAAGAGCCTTCTTTTAAGGAGCTGGCAGTATTTGCGCTGGAATTTACCACAGATCCCGGGTCGCTGGTGGGCTCTCTTGTTTTTGAACGGCTCGTTCGTTCGACTGCTGCGCGTATGCCTGAGAGTTTTTGCTTGGAGTTCAGGCGAATTTTGGAAAAAAGTGAGTCTGAACTGAAAACCCTCCTGCCATTTTTCTTTGAGAAAGGAATTGATCCCACCGGTATAGAGCATAGTATTGAAGATTATCGAACTATGGCTCGTCTGCTTAGTTCTGAAGAGGCTTCAGAGACTGCAATTATTGCGAGTGCACAGAGCCGTACTAAAAACAGCCTAACCCGTGCAACGATCGATATGCCCCTCTTGATGATTCCGTTTATTCTGCTAGCGGTGGATACGCATAAGGATGAGGGGCGTCTGTATGGTGCTCTTATTAAAAGAGGTGGAGCTGTTCAACAGATGGTTCTTCTTGCCGGTATGTTGATGGCAAAAGCTGACATATTAAATGAAGAGTTTCCCGGATTGGGTGAAGAGCTGGTTAATAAGGGTAAGATCGGTCTGCTTCTGAAGCGGTGTGTTTCAGGGAAATTGAATGATGCAGATTTTGCCGATTTTATAGCATCTGAGAGGAAATTGAGCCAGAAGGCTGATGATGAACTGAAGTCAATCTGTAAACACAGTAAGAAGAAGGGTAAAAAGCCCGGAAAAAGTGCCCGTTCCAAGCGATTGAGTGAAGAGGAGCAGCTGGCTCGCCATGTAGCAAACAGTTGGACCAAGCGTGATAAGTCCCGCTATAAAAAGGAGCGACAACATTCAACACCTGATGAGTAAAAAGAGGAGTGTGGGAAAAATATTTGACAAAAGCACTCAACTTCTATACACTAAATGACGATAGCGTCTATAGGGGAAAATGGAATTTCCCCGACTGTTTAATTGTGACTAACATTCCACATGGAGGAAGTTGATGCGACGATCTGTTAAGTATATAGTTCTTTTGTTTGTGCTCGCCCTGTTTATACCCGGTTTTCTGAGTTCTTCTCAGGCTCCACCCTTCGAACCTATTACTATAAAAAAGGTTTCACGTTTTAGAGAAAACCGTATTGCGTTTCAGCATGTTGATGCCTTCACCGACCCATTGATGGACAATTCGTTCGAATTATTGCTTATTATCAGGGATCGAGAGATGCAGCTGATTGGTGATGGATATGATAATCCTGAAACTGTTGCAGAACGTCGTCTTATTTATGATATGCAGCGAAGACTCTATGAAGATGAGGCCATGTGGGTCAATAAAATGAACGGAAAACCGGATCTGCTGATTGTAAGTGACCGTCGTGTTCCTGTTATGAGTTCTTATAAAGAGGAGTTCGTTAACGAAAAGTTCGGCTCCTACTATACTTCGATAAGGGATAAGTTTGTACAGCGTCATGCTGATATCTTTAAACAGCTTATGCGTCATCGTAAATCTTCTGAATTGTGGGTTGAACGCAACCCACTTCCCCTTGAGTTTCATCTTGATGCACCTGCGAAACAGGAGGTCAAATATTCGGTTATTGCCAAGGCAAAGACGACTGATGGCCGTATTTACACCTGTGAGGATGCTGACGGTGACGGTATAACCGAAACATTTATGGTAAATTTGCCGGATGGTTTTAACTGGGGTTATAAATCGGGTACGAACATAATCTTTATATTGAATAATCGCTCTGATGCTTTGAAGGCAATTATCGGAGATTTGGGTAATGAGGCCTTTTATGGAACAGATGAAGAGATGAAAGAGCTAGAAGAGTCGATTCCAAAAGAAGAAGAAGACATTCTGGACTGGATGGAAGCTGATCTTATTCATTATGAGAAGTTTTACGAGTAGAACAGTAATTTAACATTCACATATAAAAAGAGCAGTCGCGAAGCGGCTGCTCTTTTTATATGTGAATAGCGGAACCGGCCGAGTGAAAGCCCCGATACCCCCGCCTGGCGTTCGATTGAGCTTCGTGTGTTGGTAGTATGTGTGATAAGTTAATTATTAGTTGCTAACATTTAAAAGAGAAAATGTTGTTTGACAAATATTGGTTCAGAGGTGAAAAAATGAATTCATAATGCCTATGCCATGCTTATATTCTGATAAACAAAGACTTGTAAATATAAAAAATATTTCAAGTTGTTGGTTGTTTGACTCTCCTTTTTTAAAATATTAACTTTTTAATCAAAATGATAGTTTTAATTGGCTTCAATAAAAATAGCTATATTGATTATACGGATGGTTGTAATTATGGTTTCGACAGCGCTGGATCAAAATGATCCGAGGCAAAACCATTTGCTAGCGGTTTTGCCTCAAGATGTCTGCTCTGATATATTTCCTCATCTGGAGCTGGTCACCCTGAATTTGGGGGATGTTCTTTACGAGTCGGGTGATCAGTTAAACTTTGTGTATTTCCCTGCCACAGCAATAGTTTCGCAGCTTTCGGTGATGGAAAATGGATCTTCTGCTGAGATAGCCGTAGTCGGTTTTGAGGGAGTTGTTGGCATCGCCCTTTTTATGGGCGGGGTGACTATGCCAAGTCGAGCTGTTGTGCAGAGTGCAGGCACCGCTTTTAGACTAAATGGAGCGATTTTGAAACAGGAGTTTAATCGTTCGGGATCTTTTCAGCATTTGCTACTAAGATATACTATGGCTTTTTTGGCACAAATGGCACAGACCGCTATTTGCAATCGCCACCATACAATCGATCAACAACTCTGCCGCTGGTTACTGCTAAGCCTTGATCGTCTGCGAACAAACGAGCTATGCATGACCCAGGAGCTAATTGCGAACATGCTTGGTGTTCGCCGTGAAGGAGTGACTGAGGCTGCTGGAAAATTGCAGAGTGCCGGTTTGATAGATTATAAACGGGGCCGCATCACCGTACTGGATAGGCCGGGCCTGGAAGCGCGAGTATGCGAGTGCTACGAAGTGGTCAGAGCCGAATTTGTGCGGCTCCTTCCAGACGAGATTGCTCTCTGATTTTTAAAACCGACTTATTTTTGAGGTTTTATTTTTACCCCTTTCTTTCCGCCGGTCATTGGGCCTTGACCTGTGGCTTGTTCATTACCTTTGCCCTGAAAGCTATTAAAGATCTGACCGGGGCCCTTTCCTTTACCATGACCGTTTTTTAATCCATGACCTTTAGGACCAGTTCCATCTTTTTTAGGCATATTAATCTCCTTTCCCTTCGTTTGTCAGATAACTATTGCATTATTAAACATATTGTTAAAGAAACAATCCAACATAGTTAGATACGGCATTAGACTATTGAATACTGTTTGTCATGCGAAACAACGCATATCAGGAAGATAACAGATCTAATATCCTATGTCTGTACGGTAGCGCACAGACATACATACGGTTAACGAGTATTTTTAGTATAAGTAAATAAAAGGAGGAAATTTTATGAAAATCAATGAAGTCAGTAAAACAACACAAAAAAAGGTTACATCGTTATTATCAGATAAACCCATATGGGCTTTTTGGCTTACTTATATAGTGCTTAGTGGTATTCTTTTTGGTATTTTTTATACTACGATGTATTTTATGGTATGGAAATGGTGGATGCTCGCAATGGAAATTTTGACAATCGGATTGATATGGGGAACCCTTAAATATAAAGAAGGTAATAATGTGGAAGCAAAATAAAAAAGTTTAAAAAATAAAAAAAGTTCGAACAAAAACTCAAAAAATACGTATTAATAGACAAGCGATGCTGTGAAAAAAATATAAACACACGGTTCAGATAATATCACACGGCACTCACCCGCGTCGTTACATTGGCGCGAGGTGGGTCTATTATGTTTTACCGAATTACAGCATCCCTGATATTAGCATCAATGCTGATAACATCATGTACCAGTGGCAGTGGCGGCTCTTCGTCCAAAGCTGCGGCCGAGGGCTCGTATCCGTCGCCCGGTACATCAGGTGACACCGTTGGAGCACCATCTGGAACAGACGCCTTCTCGGCCTCGACAAACCGCTCGTCAAAGGATGACGAGACTTCCGCAAAACCCGATCCCTTTGCCGGAGCCGCCTTTGTACGTCCTCCTGACATAAATAATTATGGCGCGGTGTCGCTTGCTTATGCTATCGAAACCATACCCGGACGCGCCGGTATGCAGCCGTCGGTTGGGCTGAGTTACTCCTCATCGGGCGGCGATGGGCTCTGCGGCATAGGCTGGAACCTCTCGACTGGATTCGGTGTAATAAGCCGCACAACGCGTGTCGGCCAGCTCTATTATGATTACCGTGACGAATTTACATATAACGGAAGCCGCCTTGTCAAGGTATCGGGCCCGGCGACAAGCGAAGAGGGCACATACCGCCTCGAGATAGAGAGCGCCTTTACGCGATTTGAACTAACAGATACCGCGACAGGGGGAGTGTGGCGTGTGACCGATAGCTCCGGTACAGTGACATTCTATGGTCAAACCGTAAACGAACGGATATATCACCCGGCTGATAATAGCAAAACATATATATGGAACTTCTCGCGAAGTGAAGATCTGCGCGGTAACTACATGGCAGCCGAATACGACCGCTCGTCATACGGTGAAGATAATATCAGCTATCTTGAAACAATACATTACACCGGAAACAGCCATGAGTCTCACGCCCCTGAGCGCTTTGTGAAATTCGAATACGGTGAACGCCCCTCCGGCGAATCGTACACAACTACAGCGGCCGGTTTTCCGATGAGCATTAACCGTATACTTGAAAAGATCTCTACCGGTGCCGGTTCAGAGACTCTCTGGTATTACGAACCGGTCTATACAATATCTGCCGACTCTTCCCGTCCCGTGATGCAAACCGTAAAAAGCAGCCGTACTGTAACCGAACCTGAGTTTATCTACCAACCGGCATCACATACGCTTGCATGGCAAAAGATCCCCAACCCCTATTACAGTGACTTCGAGAGCTCGCCTGCCGACACAAAATTTTTTGAGGGCGACTTTAACGGTGATGGCCAGAGCGATATGCTGGTTTACAACCCGGCCAACGGTAGCTTCAAGGCAGCAGAGGCAAACCGTAATGGAAGCTATGATTTTAAAACCTACGCATCTGACGTTCGTTTTGCAGGCCTTAAGGGTCAGCGCGTCAAATGGCTAATGGGAAGCGGAGTGGGAGACTACACCGGAAACGGCAAAAGCGATATTGCCTTCTATGTGACACAAACAAAAACCTTTTGGGTAGCCACGTTTAAAGACGGAGCCTTTAATTTTGTAAACTACGGAACGTTGCCTCACGAAATTGACCCCTTTTCGATGGAGAGCTTTCCCGGAGACTACGACGGAAACGGGCTTAGCGACATTATGCTTTTTGACGAGCAGAGCGGAAACTGGATTGTTATGTACAACAGGGGAGACAGATTTGATTTTATCAAGGTTGCCGAAAATCTTAAAAACCTGTTCCGCTTTGACTACACGCCCGACGCGTCTTTAAACTCACAGTCCACTCACGACACGTTGCCGGAGGGGTCACACCGGGGCATGGTTCGTTTTTTTGTCGGAGACTACAGTGCAAACGGTCGTAGCGATATTGCGTTTTATGATGAGCGAAGTAAAAGTTTTTTTGTGGCGGATGTGTCGCGTGATGAGCAAGAGCGCATACGCATGAGTTGGCGTTTATTAAAAAGATTTACCGTGCCCGAAAGCGCAATATTTTCTAACGAAAACTTTAGCGGAGACTTTAATGGAGACGGCTACAGCGATTTTATCTTTTTTGACCGAGACGCGGGTGAATGGATCGCCGGTTTTACAGACGCGAATACAATTAACTTTAAAAAATATGGAACAACTCCGGCATTTAAAAATATAACCCGCTTTCTTCAGGGTGATTTTAACGGAGACGGCCGCACGGATATTGGTTTTTACTGTCACGATGATGGTAACTTCTGGATAGGCGAGGGCGCGCCTGAGGGGTTTCGCTTTCGTATTTATAATAATATAACCTACGGCGGGCCCGACCGCGCCCGTGTTATGGCAACACCGCATCCGAAAGAGGGGGTACGCGAAGGAGCCTATAGCGGCTTTGACGGACACAACAACAGGGTAGTACGCACAACGCTTAATACAAACGAGCGCTCGGGACTCGAGACTCTCTTCACAATTGCTTCTGAAACATCATCGGCTGTAATTATTTACGACAGCAAGACAAACACATTCTCATACAAAAAAGAGAACAGAAACACAGCCGTATCTGTAATAAAACCGGAGAGCGATGTTGTTTTCCCGTATAATCATGCAGTGCGGATGGACGGAGATAAAACCGGGCTTATCTATTATACCGTAAGTTCTTCAGTTAATGCCGATAAGATTTACAACTACCATATACTACACGATGCCTCCGGCAATTTGACAAGCAGTCCGATCGCGAGTTTTGATCAGTCAGAAATCGGGTTTGACCCGCAAAGCTCGCTTGTAAACTGGGGAAAATTTGGTGGCGAGTACGCGCTTGCTTTTTTAAATGACCGTGTAGATGAGTATGAGGATGTCACGATAAGGCTCTATAAACTGGATGTCGACAGCTTTGATGAGTTTACCGTAAGTGGTAATTCAGCAGCAGGTGAACTTGTTAAAGAAGATCTGGTTAATATTTCACAGAATCCGTCTGTCGCGCTCTTCGCGTCGGGCGGCTTGACTTCGGATGATGCTCTTGTAATAAGTGGTATCAATAACAGGATATATGCCGTTGCCGGTTTTAATACCGGTGATGCAGTATTTGCTCCGGTATCAGAAGAAGATTTTACCGTAAACAGTACAGGCCTTGTATCGTCGCGTTCTACCACAAATGGACTTGCTGTTGTAACACAGAACGAATCAATGTACAGCGTTACACGCTATATAGTAAACGGTACGACTAAAACTTTCGAATCAAAAGAGGTAATAGACAAGCCTGTAACTGATAACTTTTTCGCAGGTTTCACTTCTGACGGTTTAGCGGTTTTTCAAAGCGGTGATATTTTTGTAATTTCTGCCGTGTCCGCGGATACCCCGATAGACGAGACTCAGGCGAATAATTTGCGCGTGCTTGAGCGTGACGATTTTATTACACGAGCCTATCCCTTCGCGTGGAAACAGGGCGACTATAACGGAGATGGTAAAACTGATATCGGAATCTTCGATCTTAAGGAGACCCACTTCTACTTCGCGCGCACAACCGGAACCGTGCCAGACCTGTTGTCGCAGGTCAAAAACGGTATTGGCGGAAGCTACTATATGGAATATGCCAACTCTACATCTTTTGATAACACCGGTGATGATGATGTACCGGATCTTGGAGTTAACTACAAGGTCTGTACCTCGCTTCGGGTTGAGGACGGCGAGGGGCATTCGGTAAAGACCCGCTACGAGTATGCCGGTGGATTCGCTTTCAGTGAATTTATTAACGGCCGCAAAGAGGTCGACTACTTTGGGTTCAGTGATTTTAAAAAGATAAGCGCTTACGGCGCAGTAGAACATACAGAGTATCATACAACGCCATATGACGATTTCAGAAAAAACCGCGCATTGGCTGGTGCCGTTAAACGGAGTTCTTTCAAAGGCAGTGACGGTGTTTTGTACAAAGAGACCGAACACGAGTACCGCCTTCACACGATCACCCCTTCGGGTTTTATCGAACCCGCAAGCTATATCGTTGTGCCGTCGGCTGTCAAAACCTGGTCGGAGGGAGTGCATGTCTTGACCGACGAGGTGGAGCTTGAACTCGGAGAGGAGTACAGCCTTAAACGCCGGGTCAGCCGCTCGACCGACCACTACTCTGACGACCTGCGCTCACCGGTGACAACAGAGAATATCACAGAGTATGAGTATATCGAAAGCACAAACGAAAATCGCGAAATTAAAACCATAAGTATGCCAGGCACAGACTTTGAAACCGTTACCTCTGTTGTGTACAATTATGAGGGCCTGCCGGAGCTAAACCAGGTTTCGTATACAGGAGGAACTCTGGATAAGCCGTCGGATCAGGTTGTCTATTACGAATATGACAGCTATGGCAATATGATCCGCGAAGAGAACCGTTCAGATTCCCCCTACCGTGTAAGCGAAATTACTTACGACAGTCGTTTTAAAACCTTTCCGGAACAGAGCCGCGTACTGGCGGATGGTTCCAAATGGCTTACTGAAAATAGCGAATACAATTATGACTTCGCCTTTGGGCAGATGAAACAGAAAACCGACGCCAACGGAAACCGCACCCGCTTTGAATATGACCAGCAGGGGCGTCTTTCCAGACAGTATGCCGACACCGATGATGGTGAAAAACTCTTTAACGAATACAACTATTCGGACGGAACATACCCTATGTGGGTCAAGACTGTACAGCATAGTGGAACAGATGATCCCGCACGAATAAGCACGGTATACGCCGACGGAACGGGGCGCGTAATTCACAGTGTGCGTTCAGCCTCCGACGGAGCTGCGGTACGCAGTGGCAGAATAAGCTACGATGCCGAAGGGCGCGTCACACGCAAGGGACAGAGCTACTGGACCGACCGGGGAGAGCTTGATCGTTTTAGCAGGCCTTCTGACGAGATAAACCCTACGCTCTACAGCTATGACGGCGCGGGGCGTGTAAAACGGGTGACACTTCCACAGTCAGAAGACGAGAGTGAACCCTACTACACCGAGACCGAATACAACGGCCCATACGAGACAGTGCAAAAGAACAGCCGTGGATACAGCAAAACTACCCGTACTAACGGCCTCGGGCTTGTGCTATCGGTAATTGAAAGCGGTACAGGCGATGACGGTGTAGCGCGCAATGCCTCCATTGGTTTTGCGTATGACGCTGCCGGTCGCCGCATCAAGAAGATGGATACCAACGGCCGCGCAATGAATGTTCAAGTGGATAATTCGCTTTTCGCGCAAGGCAAAAAGGATCAGTCGGGTGCCAATATCTGCCAGTGGAAGTACGACGGCTTTGGACGAGTTATTGAGTCGAGCGATGCCGACCTTGGATATAGTAGTACAGTATATAATGCCTTTGGCGACACTCGATCTGTGACAACCGCGCGCGGTCTGACAACAAGCTATCAGTATGACCGTCTTGGCCGTGTAACTAAAGAGATTCTTTCAGGTGACGAGGGAGAGGTCGAATATGTTTACGATGAGGCGGTAAACGGAAAGGGTAAGTTGTCGCAGGTGACAAGCCCTGCCATGACAAAACTTTTTGCCTACGACAAACTCGGCCGCGTTAAAACCGAGACGCGCACCATCAGCAATAACGGCGGAACCTACACCAATGACTACGCCTACGATCTTTTTAACCGCCACC
>JAQIBV010000037.1 GCA_027858855.1 Spirochaetota bacterium
TATGAAATTTAATCATGAATAGTGGTCTTTCAAAAACCAGATTAGCTTTGAATGACTGTAGACGAGTCCTGAGTGAATTTCGTGAAGTGATGAATATAGAGGATGTGCAGATAATCCGAATACGATGGATGAGCTGTCTTGTGCACCTTCGTTGTGTTGCATATTTTGTTTCTGAGTTTGTGAAGACTTTAAATAAAGGCGATAAACTCAAGGCTTATACGATAACTATTTTAACTGAGTAATGGCTTGTTTCAAAAAGTGAAAAAATCTTAATGTCTGAAGAACTATAAATCAACGACCGTAATAATCCCGAACTTTTCATAAATAAGCTGTATTAAATAAGTCTTATTTAGGAGGTTAAAACTCATGAAATTTCATGATAAGTCGTCTGATGAAAGTACAAAGGTAAAGTTGGCAGTTTTTCAGGGATATATAAGGGCGTGGTTGCCTGTGTTCTTGACATCTTCAAAAGGAGTTAAGGTTAAAAGTGTTAACATATTTGATTTTTTTTCTGGTCCGGGTGAAGATAGCGATGGTAATCCTGGCTCACCTCTTATAATACAAGATGAAATCCATAATTATTGTAAAATCAACAGCAATCTAAGAAATGATGTGCCGGTTAACCTCATATTTAATGATATTAAAAAAGAGAATATAGAAAAACTAAAAATAGCGCTCGATATGAACATGTGCGAAAAAAGTTGCTGTAACTATAGTTTTTTCTCTGAAGATTTCACTAAACTTGTTCAAGAGTGGCTTCCTGAAATGAAAAAATACAATAATGCAAATTTAGTTATAATGGATCAGTTTGGATTAAAGTCTGTTACTCCAACGATTATTAAGGAACTACTAACATGCGGTAAAACTGATATACTATTCTTCATATCTTCTTCATATATCAGGCGCTTTATTCAGGAGGATGTAATAAAAGAAAAGTTTAATGATATAGATCCATCTCAAATTAAAAATATTGAGTACAAGACGATTCATGAATATATATGCGAGTATTATAAAAATAAATTATCAGAAGGATATGCTTTTTTAGCACCTTTCTCTATAAAGAAAAAGGCTAATATATACGGGATAATTTTTGCATCGAAAAATTTATTGGGCTTAGAAAAATTCTTAGAAGTTTGCTGGAAAATTGACGGTAAAACAGGTCAAGCGAACTATAGTATAGAAAATGAGTACATGTGGCACGAAGCAGGTCAGGGAGATTTGTTTGAAGATGATACCCGCTTTACAAAGATCAAGGATTTTGAGATAAAAACAATTGACTATATTAGAACAAGTCATCCAAATAATAAACAGATGTATAAGTTTTGCTTGGAAAGTGGTTTTTCTATACCAAAAGCAAATGAAATATTACGTAAAATTCAAACAGACGAAGTGATTAAAGTTATAAATATATTTGATAATTCTTCTGCAAGAAAAGGCGCTTTCTTTTTAAACAATAACAGCGATGCAAAAGTAAGGTTTGAAATATCATGAGCAACTCAAAGATAGAATGGACTGAAAACACATGGAATCCGGTAACTGGTTGTACAAAGATTAGCAAAGGCTGCAAACACTGTTATGCCGAGCGTATGGCAAAACGACTTCAAGCTATGAGACAGCCTAACTATATCAATGGCTTTAATCTGGCCTGCCATGAGCATGTGCTAAATACTCCATACACATGGAAAAAACCACGAATGATTTTTGTTAATTCCATGAGTGATACATTTCATAAAGATGTGCCGTTTGAATTTATTCAAAAAATATTTAAAGTGATGAATGAAACGCCACATCACACATTTCAGCTTTTGACTAAACGCGCGGATGTTATGCTAAGCTGTGCAGATAAACTTTGCTGGACTGATAATATCTGGATGGGTGTAACTGTTGAAAGTAATGATTATGTTGAACGTATTGATTGCCTTAGACAAATGCCGTCCGCTGTTCGATTTCTTTCTCTTGAACCTCTTATCAGTTCTGTACCTGATCTCTCTCTTCAAAAAATTGACTGGGTTATCGTGGGCGGTGAGTCCGGTCCTGGTGCTCGCCCTATGAAGCAAGAGTGGGTAGAACAGATTAAAAATCAGTGTGATATTGACAATGTTCCCTTCTTTTTTAAACAGTGGGGTGGGGTTAACAAAAAGAAGGCAGGTCGTTTCCTCAATAACCGTACCTTCGATGAAATGCCCGCTTTAGTATAGAGCTTAATTGTTCAGGAACTTTCCGACCCAAAGTAATCAAAGTCGAAAAAATATCAGTTGATGTCCGCTTTAAAGAGGATACGGTTTGGCTTTCACCGGAGCAGATGGCCTTGCTTTTTGGTAATGCAAGAAGCACCATAGCCGAACTATCGCTTTTGAATTGAATAAAAGAATGAACCACCTGTCTGCCGACAGGCAGGCGAAAAACACGAAAGGCACGAAAAAAGAAGATGAAAAGATGTTTTCGTTTCGATTGTTTCGATTGTTTCGTTGTTAAAAAGGAATTACAGGTGGAATATATTTTATCGTATTCAAAGATCAACCCTTCGCGAATAACCGCACAAAAAAAATCCCAATAACCTAAAAATTAATTTAACATTATTCTCGAAACCGCGTTTATAATAGTAGTATAGGCTCACGCGAAGAAGCGAAGATGCTAAGAGTAGAGAAAGAAGGCTCACGCGAAGGTGTGAAGGTGCTAAGAGAAGAGATTAAACACGAAAAACACGAAAGGCACGAAAAAAGAAGGGAAAGAAAATGCATTCCTTTCGATTGTTTCGAGTGTTTCGTGGTTAAAAAAATAAAGAGATTTTGAAATGGACAAACTTAAGATGAGTACACCGGATAGGACGGATAAAAATTCTATTTCGATTAGTTCTATAGCTATAAATGATAAAATATTTGTTTTCCGTGAGTTTCAGGTCATGATTGACAAAGATTTGGCAGAACTTTACGGGGTTGAAACTAAAAGATTGAATGAACAGGTTAAAAGAAATATCGAAAGATTCCCTGAAGAGTTCCGCTTTCAGCTGACTAAGGAAGAGAAATAGGAAAAGGTCGCAAATTTCGACAGGTTCGAAAGCAAGAAACATACAAGTTCAAATCACTTTG
>JAQIBV010000006.1 GCA_027858855.1 Spirochaetota bacterium
GGTGTTTTTCGTGAAAATATCAGATTACTGAAGCATTATTGTGCAAATAGTTCGAACTGTTTGCTTATGGATCCTCCATTATCGACATCATCAACCACGCGGATAGATATAGTAAGAAGATCTCCGATGCTGCTTTCGTCAACATAAGGAGTTGACGATATATTCTGATATGTAATGGCCCATGTGCCCGTATCAGATTGATCAGATGTTTCGTACGGAAGCAGTTTATATGCGGTTTCGGTAGTTACGGGATTATCCGGATCCGACCGGTTTACATAGGTTGTTTTATATTCAATATTTGTAAGATCATGAGTTTCTACGGTGCCACTAATAATCAGACTTCCATCAGTAACCGGATGGGTGTAAGAAGAGGAAATGGTCACAACTGGAGGTTTTGTATCACAATAAACATATATTTCCTTTTCCCGGATTTTCTTTTTAAGATAATATCCAATAACTGTTATTTTGTTTTCGCCTTCTTGAAGGGTAGTAGTAACATTAAATTCAATTTCCTCACTTGAAGAACCTATGGTTTCAGGAAGATGACCGTTAACTATAATTTTTACATAAAAAATATCCGAAGTTATTTCCGCCTCGGCTTCTTCATCCCGTTCGCCAGTAAAAATGTAATCTCCTTCTATAGTAATACTTCGGCTATTAAGCTTTTGACCATCTTCCGGCGTTTCAATATTAATCCGGCCATCACTTAATAAATCTTCAAGAGAACACGAGCTGAACAAAAGAATGATAAGCACAAATAATATCTGATAAATGGTTTTTTTCATGCACAATACCTCGCTTTTTTTTTTACCTATTGTAGTTAAGAACAAAATTGTTCCAATTATAAAGTATTTTATGGTATTCTCAAAGGAAAACTGGATACGCTCTATTAATCATACCTTATTACTTCATATATAACATTAGTTCAAATACATTTTGTTACCTTAATACTAAAAAAACAGAAGAAACTGGAGAAAATAATGAGTAACTATGAAGAAGGATTTAAATCACTTGATGAAAAATTTGGTAACGGCAAAGATAATGTTCTTGCACTTGTAACTATTGCTCGTGAAACAAAGAAGGAACACCTCGTCCAGTAGTTCGTGGAGTGAATGCATATTTTTAAGGAATTTGTCACAAACCTGATATTAATTGCAATAACTGAACTGTTTTTTTAGTTTTTGAGCTCTGTGAAAAAAATATTGTTAAATAAGAGTTAATGTTAGTATAGGATTTTATGCTTCAGAAAATTCTATATATTCTTTGAAAATATTTTGAAGTTCTCAGTTGACAAATTTGTTATAAATAATCTGATGATAGCAATGGATGAGGATCTGCTGCGCTCGATAATGTCACGGGGGTCGCGATTAGCATTCAGGCGATATAAAGCTTGAAAGTATGCCTGATAAACATTAAAGGACATGTTTTAGCGTAGATTCCTGGAAAAGCGATAACAATTAAGCAGTTACTCATACTGTTTCTTGAGAGTGTTCTTTATGAAATTTATGATAAGAGGGATCACAAAAATATTGAGTCTGTATACGGATATTCGTAATAAACTAAAGAAAGAATAATAGTTTTTGTATTAAACGAGAGATATGATTTCAGATACAACTTCGTCCTGCGCCTGTGAGCGCTGTGCAAGTAATTATATAAGTGGAAGATTTGACAGAGGCTCCTTAGGGGTGGCTGTCGGGTAGGCCGGTTCCAACCGACAGGGCAGTCGGAGGGTGCCGGCTTTTTTTGTGTTGAAACTGTCTAAGGCAGTATCAAGTAAATGGAAAAAAAGAAAGCATGTCTTTCTATTTTATATTTCAAAATATTTTTTATATGGAGTTATGAATGAAAAGAGTCTATTTTTTCGGTGGAAATTACACCGAAGGTAAAGCTGACATGAAAAACCTTCTTGGTGGAAAGGGTGCCAATCTTGCAGAGATGGCATCGCTTGGAATACCGGTACCTCCCGGTTTTACTATTACAACTGAGGTCTGTACGGAATATTACAAAATTGGCTCAAAGCTTCCTGATGAACTTCGCGAGGAGTGTCTTAAGGCCATGAAAAAGATTGAGGAAATTGTTGGAACAAAATATGGAGATCCGGATAAGCCATTACTCTTGTCATGCCGTTCGGGAGCAAGGGGCTCTATGCCTGGAATGATGGATACAGTTCTAAATATCGGGTTAACATCAAAAACCATTCCGGGGATGATTAAGTCAACCGGAAACGAACGTTTTGTATGGGATTCATATCGTCGTCTTATTATGATGTATTCTGATGTAGTAATGGAAAAGGCCGAAGGAGTAGCTGCAGCTGATGGGAAAGGGATTAGAAAACAGTTGGACGATGTTCTTGAGGAATATAAACAT
This sequence comes from Spirochaetota bacterium, assembly GCA_027858855.1. GTDB lineage: Bacteria > Spirochaetota > UBA4802 > UBA4802 > JAFGJZ01 > JAFGRW01. Next base: position 2,368 of record JAQIBV010000006.1, read on the forward strand.
GCACGCAATATGGAAAATGACACCGAGCTTACAACAGACGACTTGAAAGAACTTTCAAATGAGTTTAAGCTTCGTGTAAAAGAATCTCTTGGTAAAGATTTTCCTGATGATCCGATGGAACAGTTATGGGGCGGAGTCGCCGCTGTATTTAAAAGTTGGAACGGTAAGAAGGCAATTTCATACCGAAGAATTGAAGGTATTCCTGATGATTGGGGAACAGCGGTTAACGTGCAGGCAATGGTATTCGGAAACATGGGAGACACTTCTGCCACCGGGGTTGCCTTTACAAGAAATCCTGCAACCGGAGAGAATAAATTTTACGGAGAGTGGCTTGTAAATGCACAGGGGGAAGATGTTGTAGCCGGCACCCGGACTCCAAACCCTCTTGATGAATCCACAAAAAACAGTCAAAATGAAACCATGCCAAGCCTTGAGCAGGTTATGCCGGCGATATATAAACAGCTTAATGATATCAGAACGAATCTTGAAAAACACTACAAGGATATGCTCGACATAGAGTTTACAATTCAGGATGGAGCACTTTACATGCTGCAGTGCCGGATTGGAAAGCGAACCGGTGTAGCCGCTCTGAATATGGCGATGGATATGCTTAATGAAAAGATGATAGATGAAAAAACTGCTGTGCTGCGTGTTCATCCTAAACAGCTCGACGAACTGCTTCATCCGATTATTGACCCAACTGAAGAGAGTAAATTTACATCGATACTCAAAGGGTTGCCGGCAGGTCCTGGAGCGGCAAGCGGTCATATTGTGTTTACCGCTGAAGACGCTGTAGCGTGGAAAAAGCAGGGCGAAAAGGTAATTCTTGTTAGAGAGGAGACCAACCCTGAGGATGTTGAAGGAATGAGAGCGTCGGAGGGAATTCTTACTGCTCGAGGTGGTATGACTTCACATGCCGCGCTTGTTGCGCGTGGATGGGGAAAATGTTGTGTAGTTGGAGCAGGTGATATGAAAGTTAATGCCCATGCTAAAGAAGCCAAAGTCGGAGACATTCTTCTTAAGGAGGGTGACGTTATAACTCTTAACGGAACTCGAGGGAGTGTTTACCAGGGTTCCCTTCCGATGATGGAGTCGACGGAAGATCCCCGTTTTCAGAGATTTATGACAATGGCGGATAAGTTTAGAAAGATCGGTGTCCGAACAAACGCGGATACTCCGGCGGATGCAAAAATAGCTCGCGATTATGGTGCCGAGGGAATCGGTTTATTCCGCATAGAGCATATGTTTTACGGAGAAGGTTCAGACGCAGCTCTGTTTGCACTGCGCAAAATGATTTTCAGCACTACAAAAGAGGAGAGAATCAAGGCTTTAAATGAGCTCTTTCCGTTTATGAAAAAAGATATAAAGGCTACTCTTGAAGCGATGGAGGGATGCCCTGTAACGATCCGGCTTCTTGATCCTCCGCTTCATGAATTTGTTCCACAGGGTGAAGACAAGATGTGGGAGATCGCGAAGGCTCTCAATATAAGTCTTGAAGAAGCTACAAAACGTGGACAGTCTTTGCATGAATCGAATCCCATGATGGGGCATCGTGGGGTTCGTCTGGGAATCACCTATCCAGAAATTACAGAGGTTCAGGTTCGTGCAATTTTTGAGTCAGCGGCAGAACTTCTTAAAGATGGACGAAAGGTGTTTCCTGAAATAATGGTTCCTGTAACTTGTGGTTTTCATGAGACTGCAATTACACGATTGATTGTTGATGATGTTTACGCACAAGTGTTAAAGGCTACTGGTCTTGATAAAATAGAATTCAAATACGGAACAATGATCGAAATCCCAAGAGCGGCGCTTCGCGCAGACGAGATGGCCGAAAATGCGGAGTTTTTCTCTTTTGGAACAAATGACCTGACACAGATGACTTTTGGATTCAGTCGTGATGATGTTGGCAGTTTTATGAATGAGTATATAGAGCAAGGTATTCTTGTGGATGATCCTTTTCAGGTTCTTGACCGCAAAGGGGTGGGGCAGCTTATCAAGATCGCGGTCGAAAAGGGACGTCAGACCCGGCCTGATCTCAAGATCGGTCTTTGCGGCGAACACGGTGGTGACGCCTCTTCGATAGAGTTTCTCTGTGAAGTTGGCCTCAACTACGTAAGCTGTTCTCCGTACCGGGTTCCGGTGGCTCGCCTTGCCGCAGCTCACGCGAATCTGAAAA
>JAQIBV010000007.1 GCA_027858855.1 Spirochaetota bacterium
GGCATGTAAGGGGGGGCCCAGATCGTCGTTTATGACTATTTAGACTTTCAATATAGTCAAAGAGCTCGCTCCCTAATATCTGTGTCTTTTCTATTAAATGCAAGATCTCTTGCTTTTCATTATAAGGATTGTCTATTTTGTGAATAGAATAATTTGAAAAAGGTAGTAGTGAGCAAAACTGTTACAAATATGACAAAATATTTCATGCTTACCTTTATAAAGTACTAGTCGTTTGCGGGCTCACTGCTCGCTAATTCGACCTTAGCCATACTATGTTTTATCAGCAGTACTAACGTAGATTCTTTACCAGTGAAATCTCTCTAAGACGCTTATTACCTGTTGCGAATATATATAAAAGTCTGAATTTTTGGTCAAGAAAAACGATAATTGTTTCGCAATTCGGACATTAGTAAAGGTTAAATATGTTTTAAATTAACCACAAGATATATATTTTTGAACTATTGCTTTATGCCTTAAGATTAATTTATTGTAAATAATTTTTCCAATACCTTTGAGTAAATTGATAAATAATACCGTTGATATGTGGATGGGTAGCAGCTTTTGTATTATCGTCTGTTTTCGACCGTCAAATGGCTGCTACGACTAATGTTAGTTTTTTTAAAATTTTTTTACATTTCTGCTCTATTTTACGTCTTCATTAATGAGTTTGTTAATGGAGGTCTTTTATGAGCAGCAATGAATCTAAAATTAGAACTTCAATCAGTGTACAGTTGAAATGGAGAAAGTTTCTGGAAGATTATGCAAAAAATCATGGATTAGGTGTTTCTGATTTAATAAACATACTTTTGGATAAGCAGATGATAAGAATGAAAAACAGTCCGGAGGGGCGATATGGCCCGATGAAGTATCAGCCTCGTGGCTTGGGGTATAAGCCTGTTCACCTTGACCTTCAATTTGCTATGTATAGCAAATTGAAGGATGTTATGTTTCTTTTCCGTTTTACGCTTTCTTTTATTCTTTCTTTAGCAATGGAATCGTTTGAAGAGCTAATGAATCCTGAAAAAAGAAGTGAGTTTGTAGATAGTTATCCAGAAAATTGCCACAGTACGATAGTTACAGAGGTGGAAAATGTTACGTTATTTGCAAATTACTGGGGAATACCACCGGGCGACCATGAAATAACAATACCAACTGGCTAAAAATGAGTTAAACAGTGCAGAAAAAAGACCATCAGATTCAACAGATTATTATTCAGGTGACAGTTGAACTTAAAATTATTATGGTTTCTAAATGCCTTTTATCAGAAAGACTTCTCCATTATCAGTATCATCTTGTTCGAGAATTGGTGGAATTTTTCTTTCATGGAATTTGCAAAGCGGTCAATGATTTTAAATCCGCTATCTTTAACGAAGCGTTCTATCTCCTTTTGATAGTAGGCTCGCATCTTGTGCTTGTCTTCCAGTCTTCGCACTTTACCCATTGTAAAAACATGATAGTTGTAAAAAACTTCTACAATCGTTCGGGGTTGTTTTTCAATTAGTGTAAAACCCCGTTCACGTACAATTTTGTTGTCATGTGCATATGTTGTTGATACATGAGTTAGAGGACGATGCTCAATTTTATGAAGAGGGTAGGCGTTCCAGATTTCGAAAATGGCTAGCCCTCCCGGTTTAAGTGATCGGAAGGTGTTGTACATTACCTGGTCAATATCCTGGTTGGTAAGCATGTAGTTAAATGAACCAAACAAACAGATCACCATGTCAAATTCCTGATAGTGATCAAAGTCGTTCATTGATCCGAGTTCATATTTAATGTTAATGCCATTCCGTTTCTTTGCATGTCTTATCATTTCGACAGAGTTGTCAATTCCGTGACAGACAAAGCCCTCTTTTGCAAGAAGTCCCAGATGTTCTCCGGTGCCGCATCCCAAGTCAAGAATGCGCGATTTTGAATTGCGAGGAAGAAGTTGCTTAATTAATCCGACATCATTTGATATGTTGCGATTTTTATTTTCTATATAAAAATAGTATTCCGCTAAGTCAGAGTATAGTCTCATCTATTTCACCAGGCTTGGAAACTTCCTTTTTACATGATTCTGCAAAAAGCTGTCAGCATCCGAAGTCGTTTCGATATCCATTAACGTATCGACAAGTTCTTCGCATTCCTTTATAGTTACCGATCTGATAATCCGTTTTACAGGATACATATAGGTTGCAGCCATAGAGAATGAGCGAAATCCGAGACCCAGAAGAATCATGGTATATAGAGGTTCTCCAGCCATTTCACCACAGATTGAAGCCGGAATGTTTTTTCTCTTACTTGATTCATTAATAAGTTTTAGCATCTTCAGAACTGCAAGATCTACCGGATTATACAGATATGCGACCTGTTCACCAATACGGTCAACCGCTAGAGTATATTGAACAAGGTCATTTGTTCCAACTGAGAAGAAGTCGGCATGTTTTGCCAAGCGCTCGGAATTAATTGCTGCCGATGGAACTTCGATCATGATTCCAAGTTCTATGTTATCATCAAAGTCTTTACCTTCGTTCTTCAGCTCTTCCTTAGCTTCGTTAGTTATCTTTCTGGCCCAAATAATCTCTTCAACAGTAGAGATCATAGGAAACATCAGTTTGACATTTTTCCGATAACTGGCTCGAAGTATTGCCCGTAACTGTGTACGGAACATATCTTCGTTTGCTAATGAAAAACGAATTGCACGACATCCTAAAAATGGATTGCGCTCTTTATACTGTTCGGTAAAACCGTAAACCTTGTCTCCGCCAACATCAATAGTTCTGATTGTTACAGGCGCCGGGTAGAAAAAGTCGACAACTTTCGAGTATTGAGTAAACTGGGTATCCTCATCTGCGAGGTAGGTGTCCATAAATAAAAACTCTGATCTGTAAAGGCCAATTCCTTCAGCGCCATGATCACGTATCTGGCTCATCTCTTCGGGCAGTTCAATGTTGCCAAAAATAGAAATCTGGGCATCATCAAGTGTAACAGAGGGAAGATGTGTCAGCTTTGAGAGCTCATGTTCGAGGATCAGAAGTTCCTGTTGCTGAGTTACATAATCACGTATTTCGGAGGTAGAGGGATTCACTAGGATAATTCCCTTAACACCATCAACGATAACTCGGTCACCATTCTTTATGTTACTTGTGCCGTTACGTGTTCCGACAATAGCCGGAATTTCAAGGGCACGTGCAATAATTGCAGTATGCGATGTTTTGCCACCTACATTTGTAACAAACGCCAGTACATTGTCACGATCAAGAAGTGCAGTATCAGAGGGAGTTAATTCTGTTGCAAAAACTACAACTTCTTCATCAAGTTTAGCAAGAGTTGTGTGCTCTACCTCTTGAAGATTCGCAATAAGCCGTTTATGAATATCAGAAATGTCGATTATTCGTTCACGCAGGTAGTCGTCTTCTATAGAGTCGAGGCTTTGAATCAACTTAAGAGAGATATCGTTTAGAATCCATTCAACATTCTTGTGTTCGTCTCTAATTTGATCAATTGCCTTTTGCTCAATGAGGGGATCCTCAAGTACCATCAGGTGACTTGTGAAAATGTCTGCTAGATCTTTGGTCAGGCTGCGCGCAACCTGAGACTGAATGCCAATAATCTCTTTTTTTGTCTTGGCAAGTGCATCTTCGAATCGTTCAATTTCTTCTTGAACTTCATCGTCATTAATATAGTATTTCGGAATGACAACCTTGGTTCCTTTAAACAGGAGAGCCTTACCGATTCGTATTCCCGGTGAAGCAGTTATTCCTCTGATAATCTTATCTGACATGTTAATATTCCGAAATAAGTGATTTACGCATTTGTAATCTATTTTTAAAATTAATCTTTGTCAAGTTAATAATATGGCCTATTTTATGCTATACTTTATACATAATCGAAAAATGAGGTATGAGGGCTTCAATAATAGCAGATTGTCGTTTGCTTTCCCTGATAACAGAAACATTTACAGATTATAATTGAGCAGGGTTACCTAATAGCCGTTTACTGAAGAATCTGATGCCAAAAAGCCCAATTGGTGCAGTAAAAAGAATAGCGATAACTGCAATTGCTAGAATTGTCTTGCCTTCAGCAATACCATGCGATAACGCAACACCACCAAGAGCTGCCTGAACGGTGGCTTTTGGAACGTAGGCAATCATACAGAAGAGTCGCTCCTTGAAGCTAAGGCCGGAGAACATAGTAGCTAAAAAGACACCAAATGATCGAAAGAGCAGTCCTACACAGATAAGAGCTATACCCTTAAGGCCGGCGTCATACGCAACTTTTACATCAAGCGAAAACCCTATTAGAACAAATAGAATTATTTCGGCAATTATCCATATTTTTGATAGCTTGGAAGAGAGTTCATGAGCGATAGCTTCGTGTTTTTCAAGTAGTACAAATCCGCAACTCATTATACCAAGAAGTGCAGCAAAATGGTAGATGTCTCCGATTTGTACCAACAGCGTAGCAAATACAAGAATAATCAGAGTTTTTTCTGTTGCACGGAGTTTTTCGTGATGCTTTTTGAAATATCTACCAAGCAGTAAACCTGTAGCTGTACCTGCGACGATACCTAAAATCAGAGAGATTGGAACTGATATAATTGCCCTCGATACCGAGGCATCGCCACTAGTCGATAAACCGAGAAAAACAGAAAAAAGTGTTATGGCAAAAACATCATCTATAGAGGCTCCGGCCATAATGATAGTTGGCACTTCAGAATGCCCTCTATCCTTAAGTTCAAGCATAGATGGTATAACAACTGCCGGAGAAACAGCGGCGAGCATGAAGGCTGTTAAACCGCTTACCGACCAACTGAAGCCAAAAAGATGCCTTAATAACAGAGTCAAGGCTGCTCCTTCAATTATACAGGGGATAAAAGCCATAGCAATAGCTGTTGCGCCTACTTTTTGCAGAACTGTTTTCTGTATACCTAGCCCGGCTCTTAGTAAAATAACAATTAGCGCGAACGATTTAAGATAGGGAGCTAACTGCCACAAAATTTCATGGGTAAAGGGTTGAATCGTAACTGAGCAGATGATACCAAATATAACCATACCTAGAACCGGAGGCAGTTTCATTTTAGCGAAGATACGACTGAAGACCCAGCCTCCCCCCAGAATTATTATTAGTATGGTGTTTATTTGAAGAGTCATTTTTTTTGCTCCCTGATCTATTATTGCATCGTATCGAAAGCCTATAATTAAATTTATTGTCTATCTTTATGCAGTTGATATTATGTACAAGTAATGGTCTAAATGTTTTTTGATAAAATCTTATTTTATCAGAGATGATGCATCCGTATATCAACTTGACAAAGGGGTGTTGCATACATATTTATTCAATGAGTTTGGAAAATGCCTTTGGTTTTATTTTTTGTATAATTATGTTATTATCAGTTTAGTTCGCATCCTTAAAAAATAATAATTTGAGGGTTTTATGAATATGTTACTTAAAGAGTTTCCTACTTCACATTCATTAACTGTATTGATCCATGGTTTAGAGTCATCTAAGGATGACTGGACAGAGAAAAACGGTTTTACCAAGGGAGGAAATCTGACCGCCCTTCTGGAGGATAATGAACTCTCCTATTGCGCTCAGGATCTGTACGGTCATGGTCAGTTTAAGGCCGATGAACCTGGATTTGATCCGACCGATATTTCAGATGAGTTATGGCCTTTGTTTATAAAGCGTTCGGTCAGAGCCTGTCTTGAGGCTATAGAGTCTTTATGTAATAGTGGTGCGTATCAGTCTTTGAACGTCATCACCTATTCAGGGGGATCACAAATAGGTGTTGAATTGTTGAAAGAACAACTTTCTTTGCCGGTAGCAGTTGTAGCTATGGCTGTCCCGCCTCTGCAAAGGGATTATGATGACGAATATTCGCTTCACAACAACCTTGATGTTTTTTCTAATACAAAAAATTTCTTTTTCTTCGGTATTGCTGATGAAGAAACTCCGATCGAAGATTGCAGATGGCTTGTTCCGCAATTGCCCAAAAATAGTGTCCATTTTGAATATCAATCAGGTCACTCTCTGCCGGTTCAGTGGGTCAGTGATTGTTTAAGCGAACTGTTACGGGTAGTTTGACGGATAGTCAAGCCCGGTAGTCTCGTTCAGTCCTAGCAATATATTGGCGCACTGGACAGCGTTGCCAGATTGCCCTTTCATCAGGTTGTCTATTACTGAGGTAATTAGTAATTTACCTGTTCGGAGGTCTACTAGCGGCCTGATGAGGCATGTGTTGGTTCCTCGCACAAATGATGTATTAGGAGACTTATCCGTTATTGTTACGAATGGTGCATCTCTGTAATACTCTTCAAAAAGAGCTGTAATATCGGCCTGTTTAACTGATGTAGATATATCAGCATAGATGTTAGAGAGTATTCCCCGCGTCATCGGAATAACCTGTGGTACAAAGAATAGCTTGTAGTTGCTCTTTTGTTTTCTATTGATATTCATTTCGGCCTCCACCAGGTGCTGGTGTGAGCCTTCACGATAGGTGTTAATGTTTTCGTATCGCTGAGGGTAAAAATTGGCTGCACCGGGATTCTTTCCTGCGCCAGAGACTCCTGACTTTGAGTCACATACTATTGTTTCAGTTGTTATTATGCCATTTTCGCTTAGAGGTAACAATGGTAGAATCAGTGATATTGCAAAGCAGCCGGGGTTGCCCACGATAGTGGCGTCAGATATCGCGGTTTTGTTCTTTTCACACAGCCCGTACACAGAATGTTTCATTGCGTCTACTGCAGTATGTTCCGGTTTCATGGATTTGTTCACTGCATATGTTTTGTACTCTTCCATCGAATTAAAACGGAAATCCCCACTATAGTCAATAACAGGTATGTTTCTTGCAACGAATTCATCTATTAAATTCATACCTGCCTGGTCTGGCGTACAGAAGAAGGCTATGTCTATTGAGGAGTAGTCAATTGTTTCCATCGATTTGACTTCAAGATCATAAAAGTTGCTGAGGTGTGGATATATGTCGGATATTTTTATGTTAATCTCGTTTTTTGCAAAGAGTTGTGTTACGGTAATTTCAGGATGACGAGCCAGAATCTCAAGAAGGCCACATCCACCGAAACCGGTAGCTCCAATTATTGCTGCTTTTTTCATAATTAACACCTGTAATATTGATAGATTTTATCCTCATCGTCTGTTGATGTCCCGCAGGAGCAAACAAAAAAGAATCCGGTACACAGAAGTCGTAACTTTGTAGTTGATTTCCTTTGTTTAAGGATCGGTGTAAAGGATTTTTTTGATACGTGGATTATTTTATTGACAAATAGTATCAATATTTTGATTTTAGTTAAAACTCTACCTTGTTTCCGTAATAGATGGAATAAGGATGAGTGTATAAATTTTTGTGGAGTCAATAATGAAAAAGTATAATGTAGTCGTTCTTGGTGCTACGGGCGCAGTTGGTCTTGAATTCAGAAAACTTCTCGTTGAACGGAATTTCCCTATTGATAAAATTAAGTTTTTAGGTAAGTCTACTGTTGGTCAGGAAATTCCATTTGGAGACACAACGGTAACTGTTGAAGCAGTTGAGGATGGCTGTTTTGACGGTTTTGATATTGCACTCTTTTCCGGTGGCGGTGCTATCAGTCTTGAGGTTGCCAAGAAGGCGGTTGCCGCAGGTTGTGTTGTTGTTGATAACAGTTCTGCCTGGCGTATGGATCCTGATGTTCCTCTGGTTGTTCCCGAGGTAAATCCAGATGCTGTTGCTGCTCATAAGGGAATAATCGCTAATCCGAATTGTACAACAATTCAGATGGTAGTATGTCTGCAGGCCATTGAAAAACTGTCACATATAACAAAAGTACATGTTTCAACATATCAGGCCGCAAGTGGTGCAGGTGCCAGCGGAATGGCAGAGCTTGAAGAGCAGACAAAACAGATCGTTAACGGTGAAGAGCCAACAGTAGAGAAGTTTGCTTATCAGTTGGCAATGAATATTATTCCCCAGGTTGATGTATTTACAGATAACGGGTATACAAAAGAAGAGATGAAGATGTATTACGAGACCAAGAAGATTATGGACTCGGATATTAACGTGAGCGCAACCTGTGTGCGTATTCCGGTTATGCGAAATCATTCAGAGGCAATTTGGCTCGAGACCGAGAAGGAGCTTGATCTTGCGGATGTGCGTAAGGCTTTTGAAAACGCTCCTGGTGTAACTGTCGTCGATGATCCTGCGTCTCAGAAATATCCAATGCCATTGTTCGGAGCAGGTGAGGATGATGTCTTCGTTGGACGTATCAGAAAGGACTTAACCAACCCTAAAGGATTGACCTTCTGGTGTGTTGGTGATCAGATTAAAAAAGGTGCAGCGCTTAATACTGTTCAGATTGCTGAACTCATGATTGAAAAGGGGCTTTTGTAAAAATAGCCGGCAAATTTAGTCATGATAATTGCCTTATAAAAAACGCCGGTACATTAGTACCGGCGTTTTTTATGGTTTTATTTTTAGTTGGTTTTTAGTTTTTTCTACCAGTCGTCACTCTGATCATCCTTGTATTTATCTCTGACTTTAGCTGAAATATTATCAACATAAAAGAAGTTCCAGCTTGGTAGACGTTCTCGGCTGCTTGGGTTGTAGGTCATTTTTAAAATTCCCATCTGGCGAGCCTGAGAAAGGTATTTGTCCTCTTGACGGATGCTTTTGGTCAGTTTAACAGTTAATTTGCGCCAACCAAGGAAATTAAGTTTTCCGAATGATAGACGGTGAACCTGTTTGTCAGCGTCCTGTAGGATAAGGGAAAGCTCTCCGGAGAATTTTTTACCATACACCCACATCGATATTGATTGACAGTGCTTTTCGATGATAAGTTTTTCCGGAAAGTTTATGGTAACATAATCTCCCTGTCGTCCATATACTTTAACTCCAAGATATTTCTTTGAACCTTTTACGGGTGCTGGAAAGACATCCCTTATAGCTATAGATGCCTTCTGATCTTTGGTAACGCGAATGGAGACATCTTTATCACCGTATGCAGTTGTTTCGAAATCTTCAAGTGTTATTTCCTGGTATATCTGATCACCCAGGGCTGATGAGGTTGTGTCTGTGGTTTCTGTGGTCTCTTCCGGTGGAGTTTCCTGTGATATTAGTGATGCGGAAAAAATCAGTATTAATAGTAGAACCGCGGTTTTTTTCATAAATAATCTCCTCTGAATAATTACAGATGCAGTAAAACTGTGACGCTGACCTGATATAAGAATGAAAGGTATTATTTTCATACTTATATCAACGTCTTATGGTAATGATACCGGAAAATCAGGTTTAATCATAAAAAATAGCGAAAAAACGGATAATCAGGCTAACCATAAGATAACATTATACAGGCAAATGTCAACCATAAACGGTAGCCGTTATTAGTTGGGAGCGCATGTTTTTAGGCTTGAAAAAAGAGCTTGTTATTAATTATTGGTAATTATTGGCTGCTGGTTTTTCTGAATGTACTTGAAGGCGGTTAAGCATAGATGCCTGCCTATTTAGTTTTATTCGATTTGTAAAATAAGATTGTTCCCTGGGTTTTATTCCATGCAGTTGGTACATTGTAATATATTTCCATCCACTTTGATAAAGGGCGAAAACACGTAAATTGTGCAATTTTTGAACTTCTATGTTGACAGATACAGGTCTCTTTATAGCTTTAAATAAATTTTTTTTCGGAGTAATTTATGCCAAAACGCAATGACATACATAAGATACTTATTATTGGATCGGGTCCTATAGTAATCGGGCAGGCCTGCGAATTTGACTATTCCGGTTCTCAGGCCTGTAAGGCGCTGAAAGAGGAGGGGTATCAGGTTGTACTTGTCAATTCGAATCCTGCAACAATCATGACTGACCCCGAGATGGCCGACAGTACCTATATAGAGCCCATTACACCAGAGTTTGTTAAAAGAATAATTGAAATTGAGAAGCCAGACTCTTTATTGCCAACCGTTGGTGGACAGACCGCGCTTAATACTGCTATGGATCTGTATCACATGGGAGTATTAGAAAAAAATGGAGTTAAACTGATAGGTGCGAATGTAGAGGCTATCGAAAAGGCTGAAGACCGCAATCTTTTTAAGCAGGCCATGATTAAGATTGGAGCTGACGTTCCTAAGTCAATGATTGCCTCTAATCTTGAAGAGGCCATGAGTGTATTAGAAGAGATTAAGCTGCCTCTCATTATTCGTTCGGCTTTCACGCTTGGCGGTAGTGGTGGAAACATAGTTTATAATAGGGAAGACTATGTCGACATGGTGCTTAATGGAATAGACGAGTCTCCTATCAGTCAGGTTATCGTTGAGGAGTCTGTTCTTGGGTGGAAAGAGTTTGAGCTTGAAGTTATGCGTGATACAGCGGATAATGTTGTAATTGTCTGTTCGATTGAAAACCTTGACCCCATGGGTGTTCACACCGGTGATTCTATCACTGTTGCCCCACAGCAGACATTGACTGACCGGGAGTATCAGAATCTGCGGGATCTCTCCTTAAAAATTATCCGTGAGATCGGTGTTGATACCGGCGGATCAAATATACAGTTTGCTGTGAATCCTGAAGACGGCAGAGTGATTGTTATTGAAATGAACCCGCGTGTAAGTCGATCTTCTGCTCTCGCCTCGAAAGCTACCGGATTCCCAATTGCGAAGATTGCCGCAAAGCTTGCAGTTGGTTACACTCTTGATGAGATACGTAATGATATAACGCGCGAGACTCCGGCTTCGTTTGAGCCAAGCATAGATTACGTTGTTCTGAAGATTCCCCGATTTAATTTTGAAAAATTTCCCGGTGCTGATAACCGTCTTGGACCGCAAATGAAGGCTGTTGGTGAAGCAATGGCTATTGGTCGTACTTTTAAAGAGTCTTTGCAAAAGGCGATGCGTTCCCTTGAAACAGACCGATATGGTCTTGGAAGTGATGGAAATCAGAAGATTGAGAGCAAGTTGCGACAGTTATCTGCCGACAAATTAGCTGATACACTCGAGTACTATCTGGTTAATCCGTTGGCAGATCGTATTTTTTATGTAAAGCTGGCGCTTGAGCATGGATGGTCTCCAGAGCGCATTCACGAAATGTGTAAAATTGATCCCTGGTTTCTGTATCAGATGCAGGAGCTTGTTGAGAGCGAAAATGAGTTCAAAAAGCATGTTAAACAGAATGGTATCACAGTAGATAGTATCAGCCATATGAAAGAGCTCGGATTCTCTGACCGCCAATTGGCCTATCTGGCCGATTGTGAAGCATTGGTGACTCTTTTTGACAGCGGTGCCGAGAATCAGAAGGCCTATGCGGAAAAAATGAATTTTGCCGAGAATCAAATACGTGAATTCCGATTTGCTAATAACATAATTCCGGGGTATCGCCTGGTCGACACCTGTGCCGGAGAGTTCGAAGCCTATACACCTTATTACTATTCTGCCTATGACTATGATGATGAGAGCAGAAAGAGCGGTAAAAAGAGTGTAATGATTCTTGGAGGCGGGCCTAACCGTATTGGACAGGGAATTGAATTTGATTATTGCTGTTGTCATGCCTCCTATGCTTTAGAGGAGGAGGGCTATGAGTCGATTATGGTTAATTCGAATCCTGAGACGGTTTCGACTGATTATGATACCTCTGACAAGCTCTACTTCGAGCCGTTAACTTTAGAAGATATTCTTCACATATATAAAAAGGAGCAACCTGAGGGTGTAATCGTTCAGTTTGGCGGTCAGACTCCGTTAAAACTGGCTAATCATCTGCTTGAAAATGGTGTAAATGTTTTAGGAACCTCTCCTGATTCTATAGATAGAGCCGAAGATCGTGAACGTTTCTCCGCGGTCGTTCGTAAACTTGACTTGAAACAGCCTGAAAATGGAATTGCATTTACTAAAGAGGATGCCTTTGCCATAGCTGATCGTATTGGTTATCCCGTTTTGGTGCGACCTTCGTATGTTCTCGGAGGGCGCGCGATGGCAATAATTTACGATAAAGAGAGTCTCGCGGATTATATTGAGAATGCTGTCGATCTTTCACCTGAACATCCAGTGCTGGTTGATGATTTTCTTGAAGAGGCTATTGAGGTCGATGTCGATGCTCTCTGTGATGGAGATGATGTCTATGTTGCCGCGATAATGCGCCATGTAGAACTTGCGGGTGTTCACTCTGGCGATAGTGCCTGTGTCATTCCTCCTGTGGGTATTGCTCCTGAAATGGTAGAGCTTATTGAAAAACAGACTTCGGCACTCGCAATTGAGTTGGGGGTGTTGGGGCTTATAAATATTCAGTTTGCTGTCAAGGGCAGCGATCTTTATGTTCTTGAGGTTAACCCCCGTGCTTCGCGAACGGTACCTTTCGTGTCGAAAGCGAAGGGAATTCCGGTAGCCAAGATTGCTCTTAAGTTAATGGTTGGTCGAAAGCTGAAGGATTTTAATCTAAGTGAACGCAAAGAGCTCGATTACGTCTGTGTGAAAGAGGCGGTGCTGCCTTTTAAAAAGTTTCCAGGTGTCGATACTATTTTAACGCCCGAGATGAAGTCCACCGGAGAGGTTATGGGTATTGCTGCCACTTTCAACGAAGCCTATTACAAGGCCTCTCTTGCAGCTGGTGATCATTTTCCTCTTGAAGGTACAGTATTTGTCTCGCTTAACCGTGCAAGTAGGGATGACATTATAGACGATATCCGAAAAATTTCAGCAGCTGGTTACAGTATCGCAGCAACTTCAGGAACAGCGCGTTATTTAAAAGAGTCCGGGATTGAGTGCATTTCTGTTTCCAAGGTTGATGAGGGTCGTCCTGATATACTTGATCTGGTCAAAAACGGTGATATTGATGTAATTTTTAATACTCCGGCGGGTGTACGCTCCAAGCAGGACAGTAATTCCATTAGACAGGTGGCTGTTAGGTATAAAATTCCTATTGTAACTACAGTTCCGGCTATAAAGGCGGCCGTAGACGGCATGATGCATATGAAAAGTGATGATACAGTTAATGTCAAGCCGATACAGCAGTATCATTCGTAGTAGACATAGTATCGTCCTATCTGTTTTTTTAGGTGTTCTGAGTATTTACTATTATGAGGGTTCTCACTTTGAGAATCCTCAAATAATTTAATGTGTAATAATAGGTTTTTTAGATTTTTCCGGTTTTTTCTCCTTTATCCTCAAGTTATAGGGAGATATTGTCGATAAGTTTATATTAAGGAAGTACAGGGGCAATCGCATATGAAGTTAAAACTTGGCGTTTCCCCAGGAGGCCATTATGGATATAGGTTCTATTAGCCAATCCATGCAGTCGACTATACAGCTCGGTGATATGTTAAAAGATATTACCTCTCAGCAGACAGGATTAACCGACAAGTTGGTTGGTATGGCTGTTGAGCAGAAAGTTGGTAGTGATAAAGTTGGTAATCTTGCCGACTTTATGGCTTAATTCTTCTGCAGAGCTTATGATGCATGTATGACCGCTCTTTGGCGGTCATACTTTATTAATCATCTTATGTGATTCATGATTCGGGATTACTGTTTGTAGGTAATCTCAATCTTCTTCGGTTTTACCTCTTCACTTTTGCCAAGCTCTAAGGTTAGCACTCCGTCTTCGAGAGAGGCGGATATCTTCTGTGAGTCGATATTTCGATCAATCTTAAACGACCGTCTGTAGGCGTAGACACCTTCGTTTTCACTCTCTTTCGTATGCAGAAAGAGTTCGGGATCGGTCTTTGCTGTGATTTCCAACAGATTGTTTTCAAGTGTGACATCAAGCCCGTCTTTGGTTACGCCGGGTATGTCGGCTTGAAGAACAAAGTGTCCCTCTTCCTCGTAGATGTCGGTAGCCGGTGTAATATAGTTGTATTGAGTATTTTCAATGTTCTTATTCATGGCCTATCCTCCTATTTGATTGTTATTTTCTTTGGAAGTGCATCAGGGCTCTTCTTTAAAACAATGCGTAATACTCCTTCTTTCAATGAAGCTGCTGCTGCATCGCCATCAACCTTGTAGGGTAGCTTAATTGTGCGGGCAAATCGGTTTGATGTGCGCTCTTTGCGGATATACCTATGCTCCTTGGTGTCATTTTTTCGATCATAACTGACTTTTAGCGTGTTGTTTTCAAGCTGTATGTCGATGTCTTCAATTTTAGCACCTGGAACCAGGTATTTTACAGTTATTTCGCCCTCTTTCTCTTCAAAATCGACATTTGATAACTCGTGAACCGTATGCCTAGGCTCAATAAACGATTCAAGAAGAGAGTTGATGTCCTGTAATACATTATAAGTAGTTAACATGACCTACCTCCTTTAAAATGCTACTTTGTTATTAGCACTCACCTGTAACGAGTGCTAATAACAAAGTAGTGGTGAAATAGATAATCGTCAATAATTTTTTTTAGTAAGTATATATTTTTTTGAGTTTTTTTATCTGCAGCACATATCTGTATCAGTCAATTTTCCCTAAATATAAAGAGACTTTGGATTCTGTTATGCTAGTCTTTTCGGTCTAAATCGTGTAGTAATCAAACCGGCAACTCCAGCTGTAACCATAGCTGCTGCAATTAGCTGAGCCTGGGTTAGCCCTGCAATAAGATCTGGATTTAGTCTGATGAATTCTATTAAAAAGCGGGTTGTTCCTGTCAGTATCAGGAATAGGGAGAAAATCCATCCTTTCGAATGGTTATCGCGGCGGAGGATGAGGAGGGTTCCAGCAATTATGAAGTAAAAAAACGACTCGAAAAGAGATGTTGGATGGACTGTTTCGAGAGTAGGTATTATTCCGTTAGGGTAGGGTAGTGCCAGAAAAGAGGCGGAACGGATGCCATGGCATCCATCACCGGAGATATGGCAGCCAATGCGACCGAAGGCAAAACCGGTTGCGATTGCAGGTGCGCTTAAGTCGAAGACCTCTATGACCGAATATTTATATAGGCGAATAATCAGTGCGCAACCGGCCAAAGCCAGCAGTAAACCGCCATACACAACCAGTCCGCTGCGTGAAAAAAGTATTTCAATCGGAGCCGCCGAAAATTGAGCGAAGTTTTCAAATATGTAAAAAAGTTTTGCTCCTAACAGCCCTAACAGCACGGCTGCAAGAAGAATATAAAATGCCAGATCTGGGTTTTTTTTGTCGATGACCACTTCTCGTTCTAAAACACGAAAAGCACTATAAAATCCGATGCCCAGCATGATGCCGTATGATCCGATAACAAAAGGAGAGCCGAAAAGGGTAGTCTGAAAAATAGCAGGAAACATGGTACTCTCCAAAAAAAATATATTAACTGTTGCAGATTGAGTCTTTAAATTGAAAGTTGTAAAGCCTTTTTTGATGTCTGTTGTTGTAACTAATGTTAATCCTTTGAGTTCTAACGATTAACCTTTGCGCAGTGTTTGTTTAAGTGCATTAAAAAAATTAGTTTGGAAAAAGTTTCAAAGAAAAATATGGAGATTTCTGATGAAGTATTTTATTATAGCCCTTGTTGTGGCAGTTACTTTACCTTTTATTGTTCTTAAGGGAGATCCAATGAGAGGCCTGTACGGAGATGTTGATGAACGAAGTTATTTGTCGGGGATGTTTAATCTCACAAAGCATCCTCTTTTTGTGAATATTTCGACATTGGATATAGATACAGACGGACGGAAACACTATCTTCGACGTTCGACTGCTGAAGCCTTAAAAAAAATGTGTGACGCCTTTCACAAAGATAACCCCGAAGTTCGTCTATATGTTACCAGTTCGACACGCAACTACTATTATCAGAAAGCTATCTGGGATGCTAAGTTTGACGGAAAACGGAAAGTTGATGGTAAGGCTCTTAATAAAAGCGAACCAAATCACTATAAACGAGCCCTCAAGATATTGCAGTATTCGTCAATGCCTGGTACATCCCGGCACCACTGGGGGACCGATCTTGATTTTAACTCTCTTGTTAACTCCTATTATGAAAAGGGTGACGGTCTGATTATATATAACTGGTTACGAAAGAATGCTTCCCGTTTCGGTTTTTATCAGCCCTATACTGCTGGACGCAAGGAGGGTTACAATGAGGAACGCTGGCACTGGAGCTATCTCCCCGAGTCTTTGCTGTTTTTAGACAGGTGGATGAGCTGTTTTGGTGAAGACACCTCATTTTTTGCGAAAAAGGGCAGTTTTGGCGGGGCTGAATATGCTGATACCCTGGCGTCTGTTTACGTGCTTGGTATCAATCCGGAGTGTAAGAGATAAATATGGATAAAAAAGAGCGGGCTTTCTTAATACGAAAGGGGAATGAACTGTTTAACAATGGAGATCATACCGGTGCAGAAAAGATTTTTATGGAAACAAACTACATAGACGGAATAATTAGGATAGGTGATTATCTTTATTACGATAAAAAGCTTCCCCTGGCGGCCTACAAGTATTATAAGATAGCCGGTTGTAATTCCAAAATATCAGAGATATTTGGTCGGATGGTATTTGCATTGAAGTGTGTTATTGAGGGTAAAAGCAGTGAGGATGTGGTGCCTAAAATACACCTTGAACCTGTTGACGTACACCCTAAGTTAAAACTGTATGCTGAAGAGATTTTGCGTGACAATGGCGAATTGCCCTGACATTATTGCTGAATAAAGTTCGATTCGGTCTTGATGTACTGTTCAAGAGTTGTTAGTTGGGTCAACACTTCTTTAATCTCTTTAACTGTAGTTTCAAGTGTGAATTTTGCATCGTTGAGGTTTTGTCTGGCAATAGCATTGATTTTTGAAGCCATATTCATCTCTATTTCATCAATTATTTTCTGGAAAGTGTCGGTAAAGTTATAAAGTTTTTTATAAACATGCTTCAAGTGCTGATCCATTTCATAGAGTAGAATGTAGTGATACTTCCTTTTGTCCGTTTGAAGCTGGTTAAGTATATCACGGCAGCGTGGATCAATATGTGTGATGTAAAATGAGATCGGTCGTGGATATTCGTTGATTTCTCGATAAACAGAGATGATATCCTCAATTTTTTGAAAACCGTCAATTTCAAGTGAGCGGTGGGTGTCTTCAAGCCAGTTAGATATTTCGCGATCCTCATGTGTTATCATTTTAGAGTTATGTATGTTGTTGATAATACCGTTAAAACGGTCTTTATGAGTGCTGATTGTTTTAAAAATGTCTTTAATGAAGTTGTCAGGATTGAACGTTTTCAGCTCGCTCTGAATTGTGTTTAACTCAACCCCGCTCGTAGAATTCTCGGTTTCCTCTTTGTTGCTATCATATTCAGACGTCTCATCATAATTATCAATTTCAGAGAGAATCTCTTCACGCTCTGAAGTGGGGGGCTCTTCAGCTGGAGAGTCATAAGAGGGCTCTGTAATTGGTATATCACCCAGTTCAGCCTCCTCTACCATCTGCTGCTTTCTTTTTTCACGAATACGGTGATGAATCATTTGTGCACGATCATTTGAGGTTCTTAGAATACGGATCACCTCGACCTTGCGTTTGCTTCGGTTAAACCTTAATCCGTACATGGTACCATTACTGTCCATATAGCGTTTGTTCAGATCATAAACAGAGGCCTTGGTCGTGTCAATCTCATCAATATTGTCGATATGGATAAAGTCGGTTCTCATCACTCTGCTATTTCATCACTGCTGAATTCTTCAATTGGTATATCAAACCGTATTGCAAGGTAGGCGTCTTCTCTGATTTTCAGTTCCGCGAATTTTTTTAATACTTCGGATGGGTTATTTTTCATTAATCCAGTTCTTACTATTGTTCCGGGAATTGACAGGATTCGTTCTCTGGTTTTAAAGAGAACAGTAATAGAGCGGTTTATTCCGGTTTTAGTGTGTGAAGCAACAAAGAGCCCTCCCTTGCTTATATCCAGAATACGTCCCTTTCCTTTTACGGGGCGTGTATGTATCAGTTCGGGGTTTTCGGGGTCACCATCGTGATACTGAAATTTTACTTTCAAAAGGCACGAATAGCGTTGGTATTCTCGTTTTTCTTGCATTGCGTACTCCGGTCAAATAATTCAGCTTATTATTTCCCCTTTGCTTTAATTTGTCAAACTCTTTCTACAACGCAAGCTAAAAGCATGAATAGTTGATATTGAAAGTTGTTGAACATGAGGTGACTCTAATGATTTTAAGAATAATTACTTAGTCTTTCGACCAAAACATAGTCAATGACTAATAACTACAGTCCTGCAGAGGGAAGTGAGCAGATGATTAATTTGATCTATCCTGAAAAAAGGTCGTTGACGAAATCCACTGCTTTAAATCACTTTGAAGAGTAGCGTATCTTATGCGATTATTAGGGGCAACCATGACTGATAAAACTAAATTTATTTTTGTAACCGGCGGAGTGTGTTCGTCGCTGGGTAAAGGCATTTCAACCGCTTCCCTGGGGATTCTGCTTGAGGGGCATGGATATAAAATTTCCATTTTAAAGATGGATCCCTATCTTAATATTGATCCGGGTACAATGAGTCCCTATCAGCATGGTGAGGTATACGTAACCGAGGATGGAGCAGAAACAGACCTTGATCTGGGATATTATGAGCGGTTCACTAATGCAGAGCTTTCCCGCAAGAATTCTGTTTCGACCGGTCAGATCTATCTTTCTGTTATCGAACGTGAACGACGTGGGGATTACCTGGGACGAACTGTGCAGGTTATTCCGCATATTACCAATGAAATTAAGAAGCGGATATTCGATGTTGCTAAGGCGGATGATCTTGACTTTGTGCTGGTTGAGATAGGTGGAACTGTCGGAGATATAGAGTCGGTTCCCTTTTTAGAGGCTATTCGGCAGATGCGGATGGACCTGGGAAAAAGAAATGTTTTGTTTGTTCATCTTACACTTGTACCTGCTATTAGTGTTGCGGGTGAACATAAGACTAAACCTACTCAGCACTCTGTTAAAGAGCTTATGCAGACCGGAATATTGCCTGATATTTTGCTGTGTCGCTCGTCAATTGCGCTTGATGATGATATGAAGGCTAAAATAGCACTTTTCTGTAATGTTGAAAACAGGAATGTTATTTCAGCTGTTGACAGTGACTCAATATATGATATTCCTATGATGCTGCATAATTTTCATTATGATGAAATTGTCCTTGAGCATTTCGCGATGCCTAAACGGGACCTGAATATTTCAGATTGGCTTAATTTTGTTGATCACTATAATAACCCAGAAAAAGAAGTCGTTATCGGTGTCGTGGGTAAATATGTCTCCCTTCAGGATGCCTATAAGTCTATATATGAGGCGTTGATTCATGGTGCAGCCTTTAACCGGGCATGCCTTAAGCTGGTTAAGATAGATCCCGAGCAGATTGAAACCCGCGGGGCTCCTATCGATGAGACCTTTGAAGGTGTTGACGGCGTGCTTGTGCCGGGCGGTTTTGGTAGTCGTGGAATTGAGGGAAAGATACGCTCCATTCAATATGCACGGGAAAATAATATTCCATTTCTGGGTATCTGTCTGGGGCTGCACACGGCTGTTATTGAGTATGCCCGAAATGTCTGCGGCATGGACGATGCGAATTCAACAGAATTTAACGCTGGGTGTAAGAACCCTGTAATTTCACTTATGGAAGACCAAAAAATTATCCAGGACAAGGGTGCGTCGATGCGACTGGGAGCCTTTGCCTGTAAGCTTGTCGAAGGCAGTGGAATCTTTAAAATTTATCAAAAACCTCTTATTCATGAGCGTCACCGCCACAGGTATGAATTTACTTCAAAATATAAGAAGGAATTTGAAGATGCGGGAATGGTTTTTGGTGGAATAAACCCCGATCTGGATCTTGTTGAAACACTTGAGTTGCCTTCTCATCGTTGGTTTTATGCAGTTCAGTTTCATCCGGAATTCAAGTCGAAGCCGACTATGCCGCATCCGCTCTTTAAAAGTTTTGTTGCGGCAGCTGTTTCAAAATAAAGCTTGAAATAATTATCTTTCGGTTGTACTTTCAATACAGAGGTTTGATTTATGGCGGTTTCTCTTTCCATAGGCTTAAAACAGTCACAGCGTCTTGCCATGACGCAGAGCTTGAGACAATCTATAGAGATGCTTCAGCTATCTACATTGGAACTTGCTGAGACTATTTCTCATGAGCTTGAAACGAATCCTATCCTTGAAGAAGTGGCTACTTCTGAAGATGTAACATATAACGATGAATTAATTCAGGACATGAATCTCCAACTTTCGGGTGATACCTCGAAGGCTGATCGTATTGAAGAACGTGATCGCGATTTCGGCAATACAAGTGATGCCGGGTTTCAAAAAAGTTATGACGATGACCGAAAGCAGCAGGCTATTGAGAATGCCTTTGTTGAAAGGGAGTCTCTTGCCGACCATCTGACCGCTCAGGTTCGTGTGCAGAAGGGCTCAGAAGAAGAGATCGACTTTTTGGTGACGCTCATATCCCTTCTTGATGATAATGGTTTTTTTACCGATAATTACCAGACCTTTTGTAAAGAACAGTCTGTTACTACCGACTATCTTATAGGATGTTTAAAGAAAATTTCGTTTCTTGAACCGGTTGGCTGTGGTGCCTCGTCAGTACAGCAGACACTTCTGTGGCAGTGTGAAAGCAGGTATCCCGATGATGATATATTATGCACAATGATTCGTGAGTATTTTGATCTGCTTTCGAAGTTGTTTTACGATCAGATTTCAAAAAAAATGGATTTACCGGTTGATCTTATAATTAAAAAAAGTACATTGATTCAGGGGCTCTCTCCCTATCCTGGCAGGCTTTTTTCAAAAAAAGAGACAAACTATGTTATTCCCGAGTTGGAAGTTCACTATGTAGATGATCAGATAATTCTGATGTTCTATGACGATTGGATTCCACGGGTGAAAATCAACAGCTATTATACCAGTATGGTTGCGTCTTCCAAGATTGATAAAGAGATTAAAAAATACATTCGTGAAAGAATTAATTCTGCGAAATATCTATTGCGCAGTATTTCCGGCCGTCGTGAAACAATCGAAAAGGTTGTTCGCGCAATTATGGAGTTTCAGACCGATTTTCTGCAAAAAGGTCCGGGCCATCTTAAGCCACTTATTCATGCTGATATTGCCGATCATACAGGGTTTAACGAGTCGACAATTAGCCGGGTTACTTCGAATAAGTATGTTCAGACATCCTGGGGTATTTTTGAACTGAAATATTTCTTTGTTACCCGTGTAAATTCAGAAAATAGTGATCAATCTTCTGATAATGTGCTAAAACTAATACAGGATATTATTACCGGCGAAGACCCTGAAAATCCTTTTACAGATGAGCAGATTGTCAGTCGTCTGGACAAGGCCGGTATCCAGACTGCCAGACGAACAATTGCAAAGTATCGTGGTGTCCTTAACATTCCTTCTTCAACAAAGAGGAAACGAATAAATAAGTTAAAAATGGAGTGAACGTATGAACCTAAGAATTACAGGAAGACATGTCTCAGTTTCGGAAAAACTAAAGGAGCATGTAGAAAAAAAGGTTTCAAAAATCGAAAAGTATTTTAATCAAATTATCTCGGTTGAGGTAATCATTTTCGAAGAGAAGGTGGATAAAGTAGTAGAAATAATAATTCATGCTGATGGCGCAAAATTTTACAGCTCTGATAAGTCAGGCGATTATTACAGTTGTGTCGATTCGTTAATCGATAAGCTCGATCAGCAAATCAAAAAGCATAAGGAAAAGTTACAGCAGCATAAAGGTCCTGGTACCGGACATATGCCGATTATTGATCTTGCAGGTGATGATCATGAATCTGTCGCTGTAATTGAGGCATCTTCGAAACCTCTGAATTTTAAAGAAGCCTACCTTGAGTTGAAATTAGAAAATGATGGATACATTCTTTACAAAAAAGACAATGAAGATATTGATTATGCTAATCATAATTATGCTTTGCTCTACGAAGATGATAAAAAATATGTTATGGTCGAAATTCCAGATGAGATGATTAAGAATAAATCTTTCAACGGCAAGTTAAGCTGTTTTGAACTTGATATAAAGAGTGACTCTGCGACTGATCCACAGATAGATTTGAAGGCAACAGATAAGGATATAGCTACCTTAAATATTAATCAGGCAATTGTGGCACACGAGCAGAGTAATAACAAGTTTTTTCCTTTTTACAATACTGAATCGTCGTCGCTTAACCTTTTGGTTAAACGTTCAAATCAGCTTGAGATCGTTGTTCCGGCACAATAGTTATGGTTCAGAAGCTTTTTTTACGAGATTTGCTGTCTAATCCTGAGGATACACAGTTGCACATGGTCTCCCTAACGGGAGAGATGGGGCTTGGAAGAGAAATTGACAGTGCAGATATAAACCGGCCGGGGCTTAGCCTCGCCGGTTTTTTTGACCATTTTGCCGGTAATCGTATTCAGGTATTTGGTAAGGGAGAGAGTGCCTACATAGACTCACTTTCTCATAATGAGGCAATCGAATCGTTTAAAAAATTTTTTTCGTTCAAGGTATTCTGTACTATTTTTACTCATAGCAAACGCCCTCCTGATATTTTTCTTGAATTAGCTGAAAAAAATGGAACACCTGTTTTTGTTACTGATTTGACAACAGCGTCCTTTATTCGTTTACTGCACCATGTTGTATCGGAGACTCATGCCCCTCAGAAGAATATCCATGGAACCCTGGTTGATGTTTTTGGTCTTGGTGTGCTGATAATAGGATCAAGCGGAGTGGGTAAGAGCGAGGCTGCACTGGAACTGATAGAGCGGGGGCATCGCCTTATTGGTGATGATATCGTTAATGTAAAATGGGTAAAAGAGTCAATGCTGGTAGGGCAGGGATCCAAGTTTATCCGTCACCACATGGAGATTAGAGGTCTTGGCATTTTGAATGTGACCGATGTATTCGGTATTGGTTCTGTTCGTAACCGAAAACGAATTGAGCTTGTCGTAAAACTGGAGTTATGGGATGATGACAAAGAGTATGAGCGGTTAGGGCTCTCTGAAACCCATTATAACCTTTTGGGAATGGAAGTCCCCTATGTTTTATTACCAGTCAGACCAGGAAGAAATATCCCGATACTGATTGAAAGTGCTGCATTGAATCAGCGCTTGAAAAAGATGGGTGTGTACTCGGCCCAGGAGCTTGATAAGCGCATACAGGAATGGATAAAGTTGGAGAGAAGTGATGGTTGAGAAGAAAGTTGTGATACCGGGAGATTCCGGCATACATGCCCGACCGGCGACAATGCTTGTTAAAATGGCAACAAAATTTAACTGCAATGTTTTTATTGAAAAAGATGGTACAGATGCTAATTTAAAGTCTATACTTAATATTCTTGCCTTGGGTCTTACAGGTGGTACTGAAATAAAAATCAAAGCTGATGGAGTGGGTGAGAACGAAGCAGTGGATGAGATAGTAGCTTTGATTGAACGTGACTTTGCAGACTGATGCTACAGTTCTTTTTTAAGGGTGGCCGGGACAGAAAGGGGCGCATTCAGGATTTTGCTGTACTATTCGGGCTGTTGCTATTTTCCACTGTTCTGATCCTCGGTCTTTTACCAAGACAGGGAGATTCTGCTTCATCATTAAATACGTTTTTCATGAATATAATGATGGTTGTTCCTGTCATTATTGCTGTCTATTTTATTATAATATCGTTCCGTCGTAAAATTAGCAATTCTGTTTCTCATGTAAGTACATCTATACGAACCAAGATAATGCTGGCACTTCTTTTTGTTGCTATCGTTCCTACCTTGCCGATCACAATAATCTCAAATAATATTGTTAACACAGCTATTTCTGAACTATTCACTCTTGATACTCAGACTATTTTACAGGAGGCAGTTCACCTTTCAGCCGATTCGAAAGAGCTCTATTTTTCATCTCTTGAAAGAGAGCGGCAGTGGTTCTATCGGACATTGCGTCGTGGTATGATTGATCTCAACACCTCTGATACAAATAACTATATAGCTCAGACGATGGCAGACCGTGGAATTATCTATGAGTGCTATCGATTTGAAAGAATCGGTAGTAAAAAAAATATAGTTCCGGTTTACCTCAACAAGGATGGAGTTAAATTCAGGAAAGACCTCCGCTGGTTTATTGGTTTTACTTCTGCTCAAAGCAGTATGAAAATGTATCGTATGACCTCTTCTGACCAGACCTTAATTATGACTATGGCCCGCCGGGACGACTATATTGCAGTTTTTTACAGAATCATTCCTGAAGATTTTTTCTCGACTCGTCAGGCAATCGAAAAGGCTCAGGCTCGATATGAACAGAAGGCGTTTTTTATACCCTTTATCCAGAATGCCATTGGTGTATTTCTTTTAATACTTTCGATTGTGGTTATTTTGATATCTGTGGGATTAAGTTTTTTCCTTTCAAGAAACATAACACGACCGCTCTATGAACTGGTTGATGCCTCTCGCCTGATTGCAAAGGGTGATTTTACAGTTCATTTGACAAGAAAGGCCTCGGATGAAATATCATTGTTATATGGTTCTTTCAATGCAATGGTAAGTCAGCTCGATGAGAGCCGCAGAGCAATGATGCATATGCAAAAACTTGAGGCATGGAAAGAGGTTGGTTCCAAGTTGATGCATGAGATAAAAAATCCTTTGACACCTATTAGGCTGTCGGCAGAACGGATACGCAGAAAGTATTTCGAAAATTCAGAGAGTCTTGATGCTGTTGTAAAAACAGGTACAGATACAATTATTGAAGAAGTCGATGCTCTTCAGCATATTTTACAGGAGTTTTCGCGCTACACCCGCTTACCAAAGCTGACTCCTGTTCTGCAGAATGTTAATGAGATATTACAGAATTGCGTAGATTTCTTTCATGGTCATGAAAAGATAGATTTCAAATTATTCCTTGACGATAGCCTTGTTGACCTTAAAATCGATAGAATTCTCTTCCGCCAGGTTTTAATAAATATAATAAAGAATGCTATTGAGGCCATGGACTATATAGGAGAGATCGTGATCTCGAGTGAATCTGATGGTTCGAACGCTATTATCAGAATTAGAGATAATGGCCCCGGTATACCACATAACGATTTAAGCCGTTTGTTCGAGCCTACGTTTTCACGAAAGCAGGATGGAACTGGTCTTGGCCTTGCAATTGTTGAAAAGATTGTACTTGAACATGGTGGTAGAATTAAATGCAGAAGTGTGGTCGGTAACGGGGCTGAATTCATTATTAAACTTCCCATTAATATACAGGAGTCGCGTTAACTATGGCAAAGGTATTAATTGTTGATGATGAACCGAATATTCTTAAGGTTCTTAGCCAGATATTGCAGGATGAAGAGCATATTGTGTACGAGGCAGCTGATGGAGCCTCTGCGCAAGATTTTATTGCAAAAAATGATATTGATCTTGCGTTCATAGATTTATGGCTTCCCGATATTGATGGCCTGGAAATTCTTGAACAGCTAAAAAACATTCAGCCAGATGTTGCGGTTATTATGATATCTGGACATGCTTCAATTGATGTCGCAGTCAAAGCGACCAAGATGGGCGCTTATGATTTTATGGAAAAGCCCCCGGCTTATGACCGTATTGTGACGATTGCACGAAATGCGTTGGAAACTGCATTACTTCGCAAAGAGAATCGCTCGCTTAAGGACAGCAGTGAAGATGGAGAGATGATCGGATCTTCTTCCGCTCTTCAGGAAATTAAAGAGACAATTGACCGTGCTGCGGCGACCAATGCACGTGTCTTTATTACCGGGCCTAATGGTAGCGGAAAAGAGCTTGTTGCCAAGGCAATATATAAAAGATCGAAGCGTAAAGGACGCCCATTTGTTAAGGTAAACTGTGCTGCCATTCCGGATGAACTGATTGAAAGCGAACTCTTTGGTCATGAAAAGGGATCTTTTACCGGTGCTGTTGGAAAGCGTCTGGGCAAATTCGAGACAGCACATGGCGGTTCAATTTTTCTTGATGAGATTTGTGATATGAGTCTTTCGGCTCAGGCAAAGGTCTTAAGGGTTCTTCAGGAGTCGGAGTTTGAGCGTGTTGGTGGCAATGAGACAATTAAAGTGGATGTTCGTGTAATTGCTGCAACCAATGTGGATGTCGAGAAAGCCATTGAAGAGAATCGCTTCAGAGAGGATCTCTATTATAGATTGAATGTTATCCCAATATATGTGCCCCCTCTTTCTGAACGCTCCTGTGATATTCCTTTGTTGGTTGATCACTACCTGACGATGTTTTCCAAAGAACATGGTATTGGGGAAAAGCGAATCGATGAGAAGGGAATGTCTTTTCTGAAAAATTATCCGTGGCCCGGTAATGTTCGACAGCTGAAAAACATTATTGAACGGGTGGCAATTATGGTGTCGCGTGATATTATAACTGATGTTGATATCGAACACTATATAGAGTCGGCTGATTCATTTACCGACTTATCACTTACTGATAAGTCATCTTTGAAAAAGGCTAAAGAGCAATTTGAAAAAGAATTTATAACCAAAACACTTCAGTCGTTGAATATGAATGTTACACTTACGGCCAAAGAACTTGGTATAGAACGCACGAATCTTCATCGTAAAATCAAGCAGTATAATATAGATACTTCGCGGTAAAACATGTATCAAGAACTGGCCAAAATAATTCGTGACTCGCCTGAGTCAGTGCTTCTGCATAAAGACGGTGAAGACCTAACTTTCCTCATCGAGTGGTTGTCCCGTGAAATCCCTCCAGCTGAAGACATAAAACATCCAGTTCACGAGCCTGTACAAGTCGAGACCGTCTATAATTCGGTAGAAGCATGTAATGCCTGCCCTGATATAGTTGAACGGAAAAAAAGTGTTGGTGATGGCACAAGCGGAGTTATGATTATCCTCAATGCTCCGATGTTTATGAGCTCTTTTGAAAAAAATGAATTGCGTAAAGATTCCATCGACCTTCTTAAGAAGATGGTCGTTTCTATGAATCTTGAACTTTCAGAAGTGTATATTACAAATATGATCAAATGTGAGAGCTCGAACACGTTATTAAAACCGAGTACGCAGTTGCAGTCTTGCTTGCATTTTCTCGAGGATGAAATTGAAAAGATGTCTCCTGATATTGTTATAGTCTTTGGTGATCTGACTCCACTGCGCCGTGTTCGCAAGAAATTCATTCATTCCAGCTGGTACGAGATTCCTCATCCCCTTACATTAATACAAAATCCCCCGCTTAAGCGGGAGGCCTGGAATACAATGAAGCTTATCTTGGCTACAATGGCTGAAATTAAAGAAAACAAACTATGAAATATGCCGACGTTTTTTTGTCTGTACCGCAGGACTCTTTTTTTACTTATAGCATTCCTGAAAATATGCATGTTACCAAAGGAGTCCGTGTTGTTGTTCCTTTCGGTAAAAGAACACTACCGGGTGCAGTTATCACAACACATAATAAAAAACCAATGGGATTCGCTGTAAAACCGATCCTTGAGTTTCTGGATGATCAACCGCTCTTTTCAGACACCTTTGTTGAACTCTGTGACTATACAGCAACGACCTATTGTGCGGCACGGGGAGAAGTTTATGCGCTTGCTCTTCCTGGAAGAGGTAGTGGAGTCAGCCGTTATAAGGATCCATTCATTGTCGAACCATACAGCTTTAAACTCTCAGATAAACAACAATCTGTATGCGATGAAATTTTGAAATCAGCAACACAAGCCCATCTTCTGTTTGGTGTAACTGGGAGTGGTAAAACTGAACTCTATATGGAGCTTGCGCTCAGGCAGATAGCTGCTGGAAAATCTGTTATATATCTTGTACCCGAGATTACGCTATCTTCACAGTTACATCAGCGATTACTTGCTGTATTCGGTGATGATCTTGTTTTGTATCACAGTGGGCTGACACCAAACCAGAGAGCTCATCACTGGAAGCTCTTTTACACTAATAAAAAAAAGATAGTCGTTGGAACACGTTCCGCGATTTTTATGCAGGCTGAAAAATTAGGCCTAATAATCATTGATGAAGAGCACGATTCATCCTATAAAGAGAATTCTACACCACGGTACAGTGCTAAACGTCTGGCATTGTATCGCATGAAACGTGAAGGGTGCACTGTTGTACTTGGATCTGCTACACCATCAATAGAGAGTTACTTTGCAGCTAAAACGGGTGTGCTGCACTATCACGAGCTTAACGAGCGTTTTGGAAATGCAGGAGTACCGCAGATAACTACTGTTGATGTGGGAGATTCAAAAGAGGGTATCTCAAACTTGTTGCGTGTTGAAACTACGGAGGCTGCTCGCAGAGGTGAACAGTCCGTTTATCTTTTGAATCGACGTGGATATTCACCTGTTTTGTTGTGTGGTGATTGCAAAAAACGCGTCGAATGCCCCGACTGCTGTGTGAGTCTTAATTATCATAGTGACGGTTTTTTACGCTGTCACTATTGTGGCTATTCTGTTGTTTCATTTACTCGGTGCCCTTCATGCAATTCAGAAAATTTGAAGAAAATAGGCAGTGGTACGCAAAGAGTGGAAGAACACATTGAGACTCTCTTTCCCTCTTTGCGGGTATATCGTCTTGATCGCGATTCTTCAAAAAAAAAGGGGGCAATTGTTGATCTGATAGAGAGGATTAACCAGCGTGAGGTTGATGTTATTGTCGGAACGCAGATGATTGCTAAAGGGTTCGATTTTCACCACATCACCGTTGTGGGAATACTAATGGCTGACATCGGTATGAATCTTCCTGATTTCCGCTCAACTGAACGTATATTTTCACTATTAATGCAGGTCGCCGGAAGATGCGGAAGAGGAGAGCTGCCGGGCAAGGTTATAGTTCAGACACTGGATCCGCAGCACTATCTATTCGAATTTGTCCGAAAACAGGACTACTCCGCCTTTTATGAACATGAAATAAAACTGCGAAAAATGATGAATTATCCACCTTTTGTACGACTAATACGGGTAGTTATGCGTGGAAAAAATGAAGGCGCGGTTTTGAAAGTATCTGATGATATTGGTGATTATCTTAAGAGTGCAGTTTCAGCAGTTAAAGGGGTACAGGTTTTGGGGCCTGCACCGGCACCGTTTACGAGGCTTGGTGGTAATTTCAGGTATCATATTATTGTTAAAATCAAAGCGGGTGTCTGTATTCGTGAGCACCTGTTGCAGCTTGTTAAAAAATTCAAAAAACCGGATCTATATTTAGAAATTGATATCGATCCGGTTGATCTTCTATAAAATTATTTTTATTCTCCCAACGATTCTTCATATTGTGAGCTTGCCGCTCTGCGATTGATGCGTATCTCCTCATTTCCGGGATCCTCTTCAATACCTAAAGAGAAGGCACGTATGGCTTTTTTATAATCTTTAAGTTTATAGTAAGACTTTCCAATATAGTTGTAGGCCTCTGCTATTTCTTTGGATTCATTTGAACCTTTGATAACCTGATAAAAAGCTTCGATTGCCTGATCGTATAATGTCTTTTTATAATAGATGATGCCTAATGCGTAAAGTGTTTCGGGTTCATTTGGATCATGCATCAGGGCTTTTTTCATATACATCACTGAATCAGATAGTGACTCGTTATTCGATGTTTCATTTTCGGTATCCACACTAAGAAGTGCAAGATTAATAAGAGATTTGCGTGTAAGCTCTTTATCAATATCCAGATTAATTACCTGTTTGTAATACTTCATTGCATCAGAAGTATTGCCTTTTTTGTTGAAGATAGTTGCAAGAGAAAAGAGCGCCTCACTGTTGGCCGGCCATTTTTCTGCAATTTTTGAGTACTCATTCTGAGCTTCGTCAAGATGTCCTGTAGAGTAGAGAAGATCGGCAAGTGCAATCAGTGGTCGCGGGTTGTCTGGATTGATGCTGTAGGCCTTGCGCCAGGTTTGAATCGCATTAATGGTGTCACCGCTATTGTTGTATGATTGTCCCATAAAATATAGTGTTTCGTCGTCACGCGGGTTTATGTTTAACGATTTTTGGTATGCGTCTATTGCATCTTCATAGCGTTCATTTTCGTCATATATTGTACCCATGTAAAGAAGAGCCTGGCGAGCGTTTTCAGATGCCGGCTCAATTTCTGTAATCCGTCTGAAGTAGACAAGCGCTGCATTAAAATCACGGCTTTTGTAATAGAGTTCGCCCAACTTTTTTAGAACCGTAACATTCCTGCTGTTTTTAGCAGCTACCTTCTTGTACAGATCAATTCCTTTAGCATAGTTGTTATAGCTGCTCGAGTAGACGTCTGCTAATCCTTGAAGCAGAATAATGTCATCACTGCCAGTCTCTTCAGCTTTAGTAAAATAGTCTATTGCACGGTCTTTGTCGTCTTTTTTAAGATAGGCCAATCCAAGATTGAAGAGATCTTCTGGCGAATTTGAATTCAGGTTAATCGCATAGTTAAGATATTTTATTGCAGATTCAACATTGTTCTCTTCTAGTGAAAGTGAACCAAGTCGTGAATATGAGAGGTAGGCGATACGTCCCTTATCTGATGTT
This sequence comes from Spirochaetota bacterium, assembly GCA_027858855.1. GTDB lineage: Bacteria > Spirochaetota > UBA4802 > UBA4802 > JAFGJZ01 > JAFGRW01. Next base: position 30,349 of record JAQIBV010000007.1, read on the forward strand.
CCTGCGAGTTTTAACTCTTCCATTGCTTCTGTACGCTCACCTGTTTTCAGAAGTGAGAGTGCACGATTATAGTGAGCATAGGCATTATCTGAATTGATGCTGGTTGCGTGCTTGTACATGTCGGCTGCGGCTTTGAATTTTTTCTGTTTGAACAGAATATTGCCCTTTGCAACGAAGGCATCATCCAAATCTGGGCGTTTTTCGATAGCCATGTCTATATAGTCGATGGCACGATCCAGATCGTTCATGCCGGTATAGGCACGGGCTGTTTCAATATATGCAGCGTGGTTTTTGTCATTATATTTAAGAGATCGTTTGAAGTAGTCAATAGCTTTGGTAAAGTTTTCGTTAGCAAGTTCAATTCTTCCAAGATAGATCAATGCTTCTGATTTGTCTTCATCAGAGGCATCTGATTCAGTAACCTCGTAAAAGGCACTGATTGCATCGGGATAGTTCTGAACGTTATAAAGGCGTATGCCTTTAAGAAGATCGGCATTACTCGTAGTGGGCACCACTTCAGACGGGGCAACTGTCTCTTCCTGCGGGAACAGATCGTTGAAAATTGATGATCCTTCTTTCTTGACTGAATCGGGACGCTTGAAAAAGAAGATAAAATAAAAGACAATTGCCAGAGCTAATAGAAATAGAACAATTGCGATAGCAATTTGAACAATATGGCGTTTTCGGGAGGAGGATACAGTAGCTGAAAGGTTTTCATTTACAACAACATGGGGTTGTGCTTCCCCCAGAGATATCCTGTTCTTAACAATTCTCTTTTTCATAACTACCTGACCTATTATTTTAAGGTGCCCGCAGGAAATTCGGTCGTCATGGAACTGTCAGAGAATGATTGCTTCAGGATTCTCTTTCTGACTAAGGCCTTCGAAAACGGCTGTTCTTAAAACAACCGTTTTCGATATATCAAGAATTATGCAGTTCGTGTTTCCTGACGGAATCGAGAATACCATTGATAAAGGTTCCAGAATTGTCTCCGCCAAACCGCTTGCCAAGCTCGATAGCTTCATTTATCGTTACGGCAGCCGGTATCTCGGTTAAATTCTGCAATGAATAGATTGACATCCTTAAAATGGTCTTGTCGATACTTTCAATACGGTCGAATTTCCAGTTTTTTGCGTATCTTATAATAATATCGTCAATTTGTTCAATTTTATGCAGTGTTCCGCGAATAATCTTCTCAGAAAAAGTCAGGGTATCCTGGTCAGATGGTTCGGGTAGCCATTCAAACGTGCAGATCTCATCAATTGAGCAGTCAACTGAATTGAGCATGTAAAGGGCCTGCATGGCAATTTCGCGTGATTTTCTTCGTTTTCCCATACTTTTCTACTAAATCTTTTTGAAGAGATTTGCCATCTCTATCGCGCTTAAAGCAGCATCAAAACCCTTGTTTCCAGATTTTGTTCCAGCCCGCTCGATTGCCTGCTCGATCGAATCAGTTGTTAGAACACCAAAAATAACCGGAATATCAGTGTCGCATGAGACATGCGCGATTCCTTTTGCTGCTTCTGAGGCAACATAATCGAAGTGTGGTGTGGATCCCCGGATAATCGTACCAAGACAGATTATAGCATCATATCGTTTTGATTTTGCAAGTCGAGCTGCTGCTGATGGTATTTCGAAAGCCCCTGGTACCCAGATAATATTGATATCCTCTTCACTGCATTCATGCCTTTTAAGACAGTCAAGTGATCCCCCAATTAGCTTTGAAGTAATAAATTCATTAAAACGTGATGCTATTATAGCAATTTTAAGACCTTTAGCCGTTAAATTACCTTCGAATACTGTCATATAATCCACCTTGTCATCCTAAGATACGACATTGAAGAAATAAAACTATTAATTGTCAATAGGGAACTTGTAAAAAAGCTCCTTCACCGCTGATTTTTCACATTTAGATCCTGGTAATAATTATGATGCTGTTCAGTATGAGCCTTGGTTTTTAAAGCTGTCTGAAATAACTTTCAGTCTGTTGACTACATCCTCTATCATTGAATCGGGGGTTGATGCGCCGGCTGTGACAGCTACGTAATCTGACTCGTTGAAGGCTTTGACTGGTAATTCCGAACTCTGCTCTATATGGAATGTGACTATGTCTCTTGATTTCCCTATTTCGGCCAGTCGTTTAGTGTTGCTTGAGTTTTTGCCTCCGACAACTACGAGTTTAGTGATATTCTTCTCTGAAAGAAGGTTTGCCAGATGTTTTTGGCGATCGTGAGTTGCACTGCAAATTGTATTCATAATAGTTACTTTTTGATTAAACTTTTTTTCTGCAACTTCACGGATGGTGTTAAAAAGCTCTTCGTCAAATGTAGTCTGCGAAATCACAAGATAGTGATCGGCAGAGGGCAGGGCGTTAATCATTTCCGAGCTGTTGATTACGGCGAATCCATTATGAGCGTAGCTTTGAAGTGAAATTACCTCTGGGTGATCTTTGTACCCGCAAATAATGATGAAATTTTCAGATAGATTAGCCTTTTTAATTATTGATTGAATACGGGTAACACGCGGGCAGCAGAGATTGACAATTTTTTCGGCAGACTGCTTCAGATTCCTGTACTCTTCATAGGGGATTCCGTGTGTCCTGATTGCAAAGCAGCTGCCATCCGGTACTTCTGTCAGGTCGGTATATTGCTCTAACCCCTTTTTGTTGAGTGTCTCAATAACATGTGGATTGTGGATTATGTCGCCGTGAATATAGATTTTTGATTTTCTTTGAGCTAGTTCCCGCGAAACGGTTTCGATTGCATTGCGAACGCCCATACAGAATCCGGCATGTGTATCGATGTATAAATCCACTATTTTATGAATTTTATATCGGGGTTGGCCACTGTTCCACCGAGTGAAATGCGCAAAGAGTTTGTTGCGGGGTTAAGATAGCTTGTAATAAGCATCCGGTATGCTTCGAGTAATCCGGAGTTGGCATTAATATCTATAGTCAGATTAAGACGCGACATAGCAAAACCCTTTTCGTTTAAACCAATGGAGCCAGCTATGGTTCCATTTAGATCGGGACCGTTAAATATGGTTTTATTAAAAGTTGCGGTGTAATCTGATATTGTAATGTCACCTTTAATCTGGTTGAAGGTGATATCGGGTACTGAAAAACCAGTAATCTTGATCCCGTTCAATGAAGCGTTACGAATTGTTAGTTGAATGTTTCCTGATGAGGGCATTGAGTTTTGTCTGTTTATTATAATGTCGGTTGATCCATTAATAGAGCCTTTAAATGCATTATCCGAATTTTCAAACATGCAGTTTGATATCGAAAAGTTAGTCTTCAGTTTGCTACTTATAAGAAAAGCTGAAGGGCTTGTTTTGAGCGAAATCTTATCAGAACTGATGGTAGATCCGTTTTTCAGGGTTGCAATGAAAGAATCTGAACCTGCGTTTCCAAAAACAGAGAATGAAAACCCCGGCAAAGATATAGTCTGTAATGATTTACCTTCCAGGCTTTTTAGCTGATTCAGGATTAATTTATCGTAGGGAAAGGTCATAGCTGTAAATATAATTGTTAGTATGACTCCTGTAAAGCAGAATCTCTTAAAACCACTTTGTTGGATTGTCGTTTTCAAAAATGTTTGAATTGATGTTTTAATTCTGTTCAAGATTATAGATATATTTTTCATTTGTTAGTTTTTCTCATAGATGTAAATTTTCAGCAGGATGTCATAAAGGTTACGCTCTTTGGCTACGTTCTTAATATCCAGGTAATTGATATATATAAGATTATTTTTTGATTCGATATCCTGAATAAATGCGAGAAGTGACTGTATTGGTACACTTACGAATTTAAGATCCATATTATAGCGTGTATATTTATTCTGGATATTCGTTGGGTTACTTCTTTTGTATGCTATCTGTGACACCATGTTATGCTTAGTAATAAGATCATCAATTGATGCCAGTGCTTCACCCGACTTTCTGTTTAACAAGTTTTCGAAGCGATTGTTTTCCCTTCGGGCATTCTCGTAGGTATTGAATAGTTTATTCAGCTCGGCGATCTGTGCTTCGGCAGATCTATCATCCTGTACACTGTCTTCAGAGATGGTTGTTAAGGGAGTATAGACGAACTTAAACAGTAATACCCCTGTTAAAATCAGGGCAAGAAGGAGTAGCAGTTTTTTTTCGCGATCCGAAATAGTTTTAAGTGCGAGCATTATTTACTTTTCCCCTTAAGTTTGATCTCTACTGAAAAACGTGAAATAGAACCAGTAGATGTCGTTCTATCGGTTACAGTATCAAATATGGGTACTGCTTTCAGTTTTGTCAGAAAATCAGATAGTGTTGAACTCTCCTCAACAGTGCCGGAAAGATTAATGCCTTTATCAGAAATTGTTAGGCTCTTAAGTTCTAAATCACTCTCTTCTGGTAACTGAGTAGCAACAGCGCTGATTAGTTTAATCATGCTGTTTTCTTCTGGAATAAGATTTTTAACCAGATTTATTTTTTCGGTCTCTTTCTGAGTAATTTGTCGAGCCGAGGATAGTGGATTCTGGTCAGTTGGCTTTACCTTAAAAAGAGTTGAGAATTGTTTTTCCAGAACATCTCGTGTAGCTGCATGCTCGTAGGTTGAAAAAACAAAATTCAATACAAGTACTATACAAAGAACTATAATTGAAAGTGAAGAAAAGAATAGCGCAGGATACAGTTTAACAATATCAATTGAGCCAAAAGGAGAGCTGCTTTTTTCTGCGCAGAAATCAATATAATCAGATCGATTTTTATATAACTCTATCAGTCCGTAACAGTTTGAGAACTTTGTCTGAACTATCTGATTAGGAAAATCATTAGTTGCAGGAAGCGCATTTACGGGAAGTTCCAGCGCAGAAGAGAAGACATCAGAAATACGAGGAAGTAGTGCGCCACCTCCGGTTAAGTAAATTCTTTCAAATTCAACTATTGGACTATCCGCCTTAATCGATTGGATGGTCATCTGTATCTGGTCGCAAATATCGGTGAAAATATCTGTACCTGCCTGGAATATTTGCTGCATCTGTTTTTTTGTAATCTTCAATGACTTATAAAAATTGGAGTTAAAGTTGTTGTCGGTATCGGATAAATCAAGATGAAGGTTCTCAAATTTGCCGTAGGCTTCGTTATAATCAATTTTGAGTATATCTGCTATTTCAGATATAACTGTCGAACAAGCCGCTTGGATCATGCGAGTTGAGATTAAATTACTTTCATGAATCAGGTTGACTACGGTTTTTGAATGTCCAATGTCAATTTGAATAAAAGAGTGGGCTTCTATGGAGTTGGGGTGCAGTGACTCAAATAGGCTGTTCGATTCAATTCCGGTGTATTGTGGTTTTAAACCTGTTTTTTCCAAAGGCTCAAGAAACCGGGACATATGATCTTTTAAAACCGCAGCTGCGATAATTTTTCCCTCCTCCTCGCTCTGATGGGATAGTTGAAAAGAGAGATCAGTCTCTTCAATTTCAAACGGGAGGGTCTCTTCGGCTTCAAGAGGCAACACTTCTGCAATCTTTGCTGGATCAGAAAAAGGGAAGGCGAAGTTTCGCAGAATGACCGATTTCAGCGGAATATTGGTTATCAGTGTATAGTCGGTGTCTGTAAACTCGGTCATAAGATCTTCAAGAGAATCGAATAATTCCTGTTGCTGATTTTCAGCCGACGGATCGATCATTCGGGATGAGAAATGAATTATATCAGTTTTTTTCAGCCCCCGTTTTGCAGAAATAGCTTTTATTGAGGAGGAACCGATATCGATAGCGAGCAGTTTTTCAAACAAAGTGTACCTCGAATATTTGTGATCTTTAGACTGATTACCCAGCATTTAAACCTGGGTAACTCCCTGACTCTGTAATAAATACGACCCATTTTATCACTATTCAGGGGTAATTACGTACTGCCGGTTGTAAAGTAGATTTTTTCTACGTTTCAAAAATCAATTCCACTGTGTGAAACTTCAGGACTATTTGAAAATAATCTTTTTTAATTGTTAAATGCATTTTTAGTGTAATGCAAAGTAGTAATAGTGCTTGAGCGTTCGATCAAATACAGCGGTTATTGTTACTCTATGACTATTCATATAGCCATGAATTGTAATACGAAACAGGTTCGAGTGGGTAGTAAGACAGTTTTTTCGTATCAGCTCGTCCCTGATAAACTCTTTTGCATCATCAACATTAGTAAAAGGGCTGTTGCGTCTTCGCAGTATAATCTGTTTAACATCATTATCATTCATATCGGGAGCAATTGCTCGAAGAACACGGTAGCTGGCGGTATTTATATTAATCTTGTTCGATTGACTGTTAAAAAGATTCAGGTCTCCGTTCACACGCAGGTATTCACTAAGCTGTCTTGATCGCTCAGGTCCTATTGGCACCTCTTCTCCAATAGTGTCAGTATCATCTTCATCAGTCTCTTCTGGCGATTCCATAAGGGCGAGAATATCCAGAGAACTTCTCTCATCGTTCGAATCAACCAGAATGTCGGATTCGATCTCTTCGGTTTTGTTGCCACCGGAAAAGCCGTAATAAACGTCTGGGGTAAAATAACGTACCAGAAGTAGCTGGTCGATACTGTCCATCGCATCGTCCTGTGCCGAATAGGGGGTCGAAAGCGTAGAGTAGTAGTCATATGTTTCGGCACCGCTTCCGGTTTTACTCTTATCCTGGTCTACCCAGTCTACAACTGCATCAGCATAATCTGTAGGGTAGCCCATGTTTAAAAAAAAGCGGTTAAGTATACTGAAAAATGTTGTCTGTTGTACGTATTTGGTTGAAACAGCACTGATGTTGATCTTTGACTGTTCATCTTCAATGATAATTTTAACTGTGCCGTTTCCCAGTTCAAATTCGGGAAAGTCAAGAGCCCAGATGTCACCGAATGAGTCGATATTTTTGTTTTTGTTTTTGATCGGCAGCATTGGAATGGATGTCCCCTTCTGGTCAACATCCAGAATAATGTGTGCAAGGTTAAGCCCTGCGTAGGCAATTGACTCGGCCTGAGCCTCGTTTTTAAACTTTTTCATATAGTTAATATTTGTCTGTGCATTTACTAGAAAATTGGTAGATACTGAAACAAGCAGTGTACTAATAATAAGCACAATAATCAGAACATAACCTCTATTTCCGCCTGCATAATTGAAAATTCCAAACTCTTCTAGCGTGCGGGATCGTCGCTGGTAATATTTTGAAAGTTGATTATAGATCTCTTTTATAAACTTTTTCATTCTGTTATTCAAACCTGTTAAGTAGTGAGGTAAAGCTAAAGACCTCATCTGTGCCCCGATAGTTGCGCAGTGTCAGGGTTACCTTTACTCCACGGGGGAAACGATTGCGCTCTCTGCTGTCCCACTTTGTGCTCCAGTCGTTAATCTTGTCTTCAGTATATTCGATCTTCATATCAATTACATTCTCCAGAAGAATTGATTCCGTGCCGCCTTCTTCTGGTTTGTCATCATATTCCAGAGCTTCTCGCCTCATAAGAAAGTAGATATCCTGATAAGAGGGATCCTCTTTTAAATAGTAGGATATCTCTTTTACATCTGAGCTGAATGTAGGCTCCGAGTAACTGCTTGAAATATAAAGATCAGATTTTACGACAGAAACCAGGTGAATCGACCCTTTCCAAGGTGGGTATGGTGAGTTTTCGCCGACAAGAAAAAGATCACGATTATATCTGTTTTGAAGTGTACAGCTTATCTCTCTATCCATGCGTCGGATAGCCATGTTTACATTTTCATAGAATTCGCCAATTCCCGACATGTCGTGAATTGCGAACGTAATGGAACGGTTTGCTCCATATATCATAAGCAGAACTATGCTCGAAATTGCCAGAGCTACCATCAATTCGAGCAGGGTAAATCCCTTATTAGATTTCAGTATTCTGATTAATCGTTTCATAAGGGGTAGATGTACTCAATAGAATATGAACGCTCGACACTGTTTTCTTTCCACAGGACTGTTACAACGGCAATGTTTGCAGGGATTGGTCCAAGAAGCTGATGTTCGAAGCGTTCAATGCTGATCTCATAGGTGAATCCGGGATATTCGTCGACAGGAGACCCGCTGATTGTAGTATTTTGCATCTTGAGTATTTTCAGTTCATTAAGTTTTGACCGTGCGATAATGATAGCCTTAGTCAGATTCTTATTCTGCGAAATGGCCATCGTGCCGGTCGAGATACCCTTATATAGGGGCAGAACAATAATACTCAGTATTGTAATTGCTATTAGTATCTCTATCAGAGCGAACCCACACTTTTTAGAAGCCTGATTTCCACATCGATTCAAAATCAATATGATCCTCCTTTACGTAGGGGTATTTCATCAGCTTCGAAATAATAATAGAGTAACGTTCTGTATCTTCAACAGTAACATGAATAATTACGTTTTTGGTAAAACCATCCGGATAAAAAGGTATAAGCGCTGTACCTGAGGTTATATCTCGGCCGTCTGCGAAGAGCACCCTGTTTATCATAAAAGATGTAGCAAATTCCCTTGTTTTGAGCATCCGGTTTGAGGAGTCGCTTAGAACACCGTCCGGTGCTACGGTGACAATTGACAGTCCGTTAGTTCGTTCAAGAATTTCCTTGTTTATGTCATCAAAATCGGCTGTAGCCGGAAAGTAGAGGTGGACGGCAAGAAGGTTGATCCGGTTATTCACAAAAGCATCGTCAAATGTCTTAACTATTATGGATGAGACAAGAGAGATGTTTTTTTTAGGGCTGTCAAAGAAAGATGAGATTCTAGGAGCAACCACTGCTGAAATTATCGATAGTAGGGCAATAACGATAAGGATTTCAACCAGGGAGAATCCCTGGTTGCCCCTAATCTCGCTTTTATTCCCAGCTTGTGATGTCAGCATCTACACCTTCTCCGCCTTCCTGGCCGTCTGCTCCTAAAGAGATAAGGTCGTAGGCGCGTCCCTCTTCACCAGGGCATCGGTAAATAAAATCGTTGCCCCATGGGTCTTTCTGTATGGAACTCCCCTTGATATAGCCACCAGTATTGTAGTTATTAGGAACTGGCTCGCTTGAGGGTTGTTCGATTAGTGAGATAAGTCCCTGATCGGTAGTAGGGTAGAAGCCGTTGTCAAGACTGTAGCGATCAAGAGCTAGCTCGAAAGATTTAATCATCTCTCCGGCTTTTGAGACTCTTGCTTTTTGCGGCATGTCCATAAACTGCGGCACTACAACAATGGCCAGAATACTCATTATGGTAATTACAATCATAATCTCAAGCAGGGAGAATCCATCACGTTCTCCGATTTTAGTCAAAAACTGCGCTATACGTTTACATATTCTTTTCATCTTATACTCCTGAATAATGTGTGATTTATTAAAATCAGTGAATTGCAGAATAGGGCTTTTTACATGAGTAGCTTATCAGCCCATTATGTTACTGAACTATCAGGTTCATCTGGAAAATAGGGAGCATTACTGCTAGAACAATTCCCCCTACAATTCCTCCCATGAATACGATGATAAGGGGCTCTATCATATTAGTCAAACTTGTTATTGTTAAATCTATCTCGGTCTCGTAAACTTCACCAATTTTTACCAGCATCGAATCGAGTTTGTCACTTGCCTCGCCGGCGTTAATCATACCCAGAACCATTTTCGGCAGAAAATCTGCTGCCGCAAGAGCTTTAGAGACGGGGGTGCCCTCTCGAACTTTAAAGGCAGCCTCATTTATCTTCTTTTCAATAATAGTGTTGCCGACAATTTTTTCCACAATCTCGAAAGACTTAAGTATATCTACATTGTTATTAAGCATGATACCCATGTTCTGAGTAAATCGGTATACAATCATCTTGTTATAGAGCACCTTAAAAACAGGAATGTTCATTTTAAATTCATCAAATTTTACACGTCCCTTATCCGTGTTCACATAGCGGTATAACAGAAAAATAGCCAGGCCTAACAGAATGATTACCAAAGGAAGAAAGGAGGAGAGAAACGAGCTTATGGCCATGACTATTTGTGTCGGAACTGGAAGGTCGTGACCCATGTCTTCAAACATTTCTGCAAGGGATGGAACAATTTTTACCATCAAAAAAATAACAATCATTATGGAAAAAAAGATCATGAATCCGGGATACCAGAGCGCAGATTGAACCTTGCTCTTCAGAATAACATTCTTCTCTTCTATGTCGGCGAGCCTCTCAATGACCTCATCCAGAGATCCAAGGTTTTCACCAACCTTGACCATGTTTATGTACATGTCTGAAAAGACGCCACGGTGCTTCAGCAGACAGTTCGAAAAGGAGGCTCCGTTTTCCAGGTTCTCTTTGATATCGGCAACCACCTGTTTGAAGTACTGATGATCGGTCTGTTCCATTATATCGTTTATGGTACGTAACAGAGGCATGCCTGCCGACAGCAGTGTTGCAAGCTGTCGTGAAAAGATACCGACCTGTTTGGCAGCCATTTTCTTTGCAATAAAAGAGCTTGCACCTGTAAAAATGCGTGCAAAGGTCGAGTCAGAGCTCTTCTGGCGGATTTCAGCTTCTGCGGTCGACTTGGGGGTGATTTTTGATACATACAGACCGTCCTGCTTCAGCATTAGCTTGGCTTTGGTCTCGCTTGTTGCATCAACAAGACCGGTCAGACGTTCTCCTTTTCGGTTAAGAGCTTCATACTGATATATCATGTGTTACTTACTCTCAGAACTTCTTCGATGGTTGTGATACCCTCAAGAACCTTACGGATACCGTCTTCATAGAGGGTCTGCATTCCCTCTTTTACTGCCTGAGTCTTGATGGTACCGGCATCAGCATTTGACACCACCAGTTTCTTTATTTCGTTTGATATTGGTAACAGTTCGTAAATACCGGTTCGGCCACTGTAACCTGTGCCCAGACATTTTTCGCAACCCTTGCCGTGGAAAAGCTTGCCGTTTTTCAGAGACGAGAGCTTTATCTTAAGCTCTGAAAGTTCTTTGGCCTGTGGCTTATAGGTAGTCTTGCATTCAGGGCAGATCCTTCTGATGAGGCGCTGTGCTAAAAAGGCGTTTACAGAAGATGAGATCAGAAAAGGCTCGATTCCCATATCCGCAAGTCGGGTAACAGCTGATGCCGCATCATTAGTGTGGATTGTCGAAAATACGCGGTGTCCGGTTAGTGCCGATTGAATGGCAATTTCAGCGGTCTCAATATCGCGAATCTCACCGACCATAATGATGTCGGGATCCTGGCGCAAAATAGATCTTAAGCCTGAGGCGAAGGTAAGGCCTATTTTGGTGTTTACCTGCATTTGCCCGACACCGTTAAGCTGATACTCTATTGGGTCTTCGACCGTCAGAATGTTGACATCTGTGCTGTTAAGACGGGTCAGGGCGCTGTAGAGTGTTGTCGATTTACCACTACCGGTTGGGCCTGTAACCAGAATGACACCATGTGGCTTGTCTAGGGCTTTCTTGAATTTTACAAGCATCTCTTTGGAAAAACCGATGGTTTCCAGGTCAAAACTCATGTCAGATTTATTCAAAAGACGCATTACCACCCGCTCTCCATAATGCGTCGGGAAGATGGAAACACGTATATCTATATCTTTTTTACCGATTTTAAGCTGAATTCGTCCGTCCTGCGGTAGCCGGTTTTCGGCAATGTTCAGGTTTGACATTATTTTTATACGTGAAATTATCGCGTTTTGCAGCTTCTTTGGAGGTTCGTGCATCCTGTACAGAATACCGTCAATCCGGTAACGGACTATCAGATCCTTTTCGTACGGCTCGATGTGAATATCACTGGCCCGTTCCTGAACGGCTTCGGTTATCGCCTTATTCACAAAACGAATTATCGGCGCCTCGTTGGCCATGTCCAGAATGTCTTCGGTTTCACTGAAGGCAGAACCACCGAGCAGGTCGAAATCGGAATCCTCCAGCTCGTTAAACATGTTAGAGGTGTCCTCTTCTGAACGCACACCGAAGTGGTTAATTATTATCCGTTCAATTTCTTCAGGGCGACAAATTACAGGAGAGATCGTGTAGTCCGGAAAGAGTGTAGCAATGTCGTCAAGTGGCTGAAAGTTGAGTGGATCGGATGTTGCAACATGCAGATCCATCTTTTTTACGTAGTAGGGCGCAATTTTGTTGCGTTTAAGGTTGGCAATAGCCACATTTTCAAGAATGCCCTGTTTATCGTTAAATTCAGGTCTGGCATCGTATGGTATGCCATACTGTTCAGAGAGGGCGCTGTAGAGCGCTTCATCGGTAATGACGCCTTTTTTAATGAGTATCTCGCCAATTCGAATGCTCTGGGTTATCTGAACTTCAAGAGCCGATATCAATTCTGTTTCTGAAATCTGATTATTGGCTATCAGAATTTCACCAATTTTCTTTTTTGAACGTATCATTTATCTGTTTAACAACTTTTGTTCTTCTTTCTTTTCCTGCGTGATCCGATGCAGTTTCGCGGAATCTGTTACAATATGTGGCGTAATGAAAACCAGAAGATTTGTTTTGGTATATTTGACTTCCTTGTACTTAAACAGCCATCCAAGCACCGGAATGTCTCCCAGGATAGGAACTTTGGTTTCTGACTCCGATTTGTTATTACTTATCAGTCCGCCGACAACAACAGTCTTGCCATCTTCGACTGAAACTATGGTTTTAATGTCACGCTTGCTTATATCCGGTGGTATGTAGGTATTACTAAGCGTCGTACCCGCCGATTTAACGGAGTTAACCTCCTGATAAAGCTCCAGTGTAATCTTTTCGCCCTTTGTAATGTGCGGAGTAATCTTGAGCTTCAGACCTGCATCTTTGTAGTCGTAGCTGAAACTGGATGTTCCGTCAGAGTTTACAATATTATTTGAAGGTACCGGAAACTGGTCACCCACATTTATCTCAGCTTCCTGATTATCGATGGTCATCAGTTGAGGCGTAGAGAGGATGCTGAAGTTTTTATCTGTTGCCTGAGCATTCAGAAGCATGAAGGCCAGCTGCGAGCGATCGCTCAGAAAACCAAGCTGAAATCCCTGGCTGAGTGGTAGAACCACATCTTTTCCTGCAACTTTGGTGTCAGAAAAATTTGCGTTAGAGCTGAATATCTGTGAACCACCTACGGCGCCACCGTACTCACTTCCGGTAGCAGCATTAGCTCCCAGCATCCAGTCTACTCCGAAGCCCCAACCGTTTTCAGCCGAAACCTCAATTATAAGCGCTTCTATAAGTACCTGTTCACGAACAATATCCAGTTGAGAAATTATTGCCTTTATTTGTTTGAACTCTTCGCCTGTTGCAGTAATTATCAGTGAATTTGTGTCGCCATTTGCGATAATTGAGAATTTGGATTGCTTCGATGAGGCGGTAGGCTGCCGTGTTGCAGCGGCTGCTGACCGTGACGGTCGAGCTTTAGATTCGACAGCTGGAGGAGGGGTTCGAGGGGCCGTGTTTATTTTGGCCGTCTCTGAAAAGGGAACGCGCGATAGTACCTCTGCCAGCTCTTTTGCATTTGCATTCTGAAGATGAACAACGTGTATATTACCCTTACTTAGGCTCTCTCCGTCACCGGTTTCGTCTACAGCAGGCGCTATGTCGAGCGCCTGGGCTACCTTGATTAGTCCTTCAATTTCACTTGCCATACCAGAAAGAATTATATAATTCAAATCTTCATACGAAAGAACCTTGGTAGATCTTGATTTTAGGGTGTTGAGTATATTTCGTATCTTGTAGGCGTCGCCTGCTTTAACATTATATATGTAGGTAACAGTTTCGCCTTCACGTGCGGATACATTAAGATCATCATCTATAACCAGCTGTGTATTTGACGAAATGGCGTCATCTATTGTTACTATCTTGATAAGGTTTTCAGTCTCGATCACGGCAAAGCCCTGAAGCTGAAGGATAGACTTCATTATGTTATAGGCTTCGGTTACGGGAATCCGTTTAGAAGAGATAACGGTGATTTTACCCCGTACCTTGTTGTCGGCAATGATGTTTTTACCGATAAGGGAACTCATCATCTTCAGAAACTCGTTGATGTCCTGATCGTTAATGTTCAGGGCAAAAGTGGCTGGCTTCTTGGCGTAAAGAGCGCGGAATCCCAGTCGAGGTGGATTACCACTGTATGAGATGAAGAGAGATGAAATAAGTATACATGCAGTAAATAGTGCGATTGTCCGTTTTTTATTGATTTTCATAGTGTCCTGTTTGTCCGGTTAATCATTTATAATAAATTCGAATGTCTCGTCTTTCCCGCGGCGTTGGACATTGATAACAACTTTGCTTTCATTTGGAATAGTCTGCCACAGTTCGTACAGTTTTTGAGTGCTGGTTATCTGGTGTCCGTTTATCTTCTGTAAAATATCTCCGCTTCGCATACCATATTTGTAAAGCATATTTTGGCTGCTGACCCGTTTTAGCCTGTATCCGATTATCTGGCCATCTTTTCTGTAGGGCGAGACAACCAGCCCACGCAGCATATTATCCATGTTGTTTTTAAGATCCTGTTGCAACTCCGATCTGCTAAGTGTAGTTTTTATACTTCCAGAAGAGCGTGAAGCGCTGGATCTCGAACTAGGTGCTGTTTCTTTTGGCGGATACATGTCGAGTATCATTTTCTGGTCATCTTTTTTCAGATAAACCTTAGTTTCTGTTATCCAGGTCAGTACATAACCGTAAACATTCTGTCCGATTTTAAATACTTCCGAGTTTTTTTCACCCCGTTTGCTTACCAGGGCGCGAGCTATAGAAACGGAACCCGTGATAGTTCCAAGAAGCGACAGATCAGAAACTTGTGCTGGGGCTTCGCTTACATCGTCCTCACCGGCCTCATCCAACTCTGCAAGCCGAAAAAGAGAGCTTTCGAGTATGTTTTGGTGAGATGGTGTTGATATGCTGCCTCTTTCGCTTTTCACGCGCGAAAGAGCTTTTTTTACGTCGGTCTGCGGAGAAAAAAGCGTGTTTCCGAGTATCATGTTGATACCGAAAGAGGTTAACGCGGCCAACAGGGCGACTGACGCAAATGTAATTGCATGGAATTTTAACTGACTACTCATTATGATGTCTATTCTCTCGCCAAATTATATTGATTATGTCGTAAATTTCTAAAAATACCTAATAAGGCAAAACTTAGTTTCTAGAAATTCCAATCATACAGTTCTCTTATGGAATTTTGCTGTCAATTTAAATATTCATGATAATCATGTAAAGCATAAAGTGCTGATGATAATATCTTGACATCACAGACGGTGCAAATAACATAAGAAATGTATCAGACCTGCTTGTTACACTTTTAAACACTTAAACGAGGTTATCTTCTGGAATTCCAAACTTTTTCAAAGGTCGGAATTATAAGCGAGTCTCTTGTCATTTTTTTTGTTTTATTTACTTTTCCGGAGGCTGAAAACCTTCAGAAAAAACGGGGGGATTATGGTCGTTATTTATATAGCTTTTGTATGTGTAATCGTCGGTATAGTTTTTCTGGTGAAATCCACACAGACTGAAAAGGTTACAATGTCTGATTCAGGCCGCAACAGAGAGCCTGTTGTTACGGCTTCGAGGGGGCATGTCGAACAGCCCGTTAGTTTCAAAACACACGAATATTCCTATGCTGTATCTCCTCAGCCATTTGCGGAGGAGCACCATGTTTCACAGAACAGTGTACCTTTGCCAGAGGTGGACGTTCAGTCGGGTACTCTTGAGGTTTCACCAGAGCCACCTGATACAATAATGCAAGGCGAGCTTGTTGCTGTACTCTATGAAGATAAGGATAGCTCGGTCAGTTTTAGTGGTGACTCTGATACCCTGTTTCCCGACAAATTCCAAAAGTTAAAAAGGGTCGGTTCTGGAGCTTTAACGTTAAGTTCTGATTCCATGAGTCTTCGGTTTGATAAGACTATGTACCGTTTTGATTTTAACCGTCTTAAAGAGATTCGTGGAGATAAGAGCGGTGTGCTTCTTTTCCCTGATAATATTTCCTACCCGTTACTGGTTGTAGCGCCTGAAGTTGATGATTTTTCACAAAGGGTTCTTGCGGCTTATAATGGGTTTAAAAAGGTTTCCTGACAATGTACTACAGGTATAAAAAAAATAAAGGATCAGGCACTCTGATAAAGCTGTTTCTTTTGGTATTCTTTATTGTTGGTGGTGTGTATCTAGCAAACAGGTATAATGAATACCTGTTTTTCTGGAAGTACACCATAAATCAGATTTCCGGCGAAGTAATTCGATCTGCATCGATTGAGGATCAGAAAAAACAGGTGGATATTCTTTCTAAAGCATTGGGAAAGAGCAGTGCTTATGTTGAAGATAACCCACTTTCTAAAGAGGCATTTTTTGTCCATGCACAGACTCTTACGCGTCTTGCTGAAGCAGAGGCGGATGTCGATTTTACGTCATATGTGCTCAGTGGAGATGTTAATCCCTTTTCAGCGCGTTCAAAGAGTTTGCTTTTTGACGCCCTCAAGGCTTTAAAGAAAGGTATAGCTCTTGATGAACGACAGGTTATTCCGGATGCTCTTCTTGTACTTGCAGCGAAGCTGCTTTTTTATACAGGGTATGCATCACAGGAGGCTATCTACTATTATATAGAAGGGGTTGCTTTACCAGCTTCTCTCGCAGGTGTGGAGGATCGTCGTTTTTACGGTCTGATGCTCATTTTGAAGGGAGATGTGGATGCCGGGGTTTCATACTTGAAAGAGCGTGGGAGGGTTGTCTCTTTTGAGGATAAGCTCTTCTTAAGTAGCGCATATAAGAGAGCCGGGCAGTATACGGATGCGATTGTAAGCTATAAAGAGCTTCTTGCTGATCAAAAATCATCAAAATATGAAGCGTTTATCCGATATAATTTAGGTGAGATCTATTTTGAACAGTCCCTGTTTAACGAGGCTCTCGAAGAACTTTTGAAGCTACAGCTTTTGACTCCGGATGACAAAAAGGTTCATCGTCTGATTGGGGAAGTTTATGTTAAACTAGGTGATAAGAAATCAGCTGAGGCTTATCTTAAGAGTGCTGACAGCTGAGTCCCTCCCTGCAGAATTGGTTCAGCTTAAAAACCTTGACAAAATGTAGAATAAAAAATAAGTATCAACTTGAATATAGAGATGCAACAAGTCGTAGAGGCGAATTTTAGAAGGTGTTTTAGAGTAATCTAAGCCATCTGAATATATCCAATTTCTCTCAAAGAAATCCTGTGGAGAACTTCGAAAATTATTATTAATGACATGTCTTTCTGTCGAAAGCGTTCGGCCGGGTGGAAGAGCTGAACAGATAATGATTTTTCGTTATATCCGGTTGAAAGAGAAGTTTTTCTGATCCGGGTTTGCCTATACATAACTGGTATGCTAATGTGATTGATTCTAAAGAGGTGGGAGATGCTTTTTAATTCATTTTATGGTATGTTTTCTAATGATATGGGGATAGACTTGGGCACTGCCAATACACTGGTTCACGTTAAGGGACAGGGTATTGTTCTAAGTGAACCATCTGTTGTTGCTCAGCAGACCAGTACAGGCAAGGTTCTTGCTGTTGGTCATGAGGCAAAGCGGATGCTGGGACGTACACCGGGTGATATTGTTGCGATTCGTCCGATGAAAGACGGAGTTATTGCGGATTTTGAAACAGTTGAGAAGATGATCCGCTATTTTATTACTAAAGTACATAAAAGAAAGACGCTTGTTCGTCCGCGGGTTGTTATCGGGGTTCCGTCAGGAATTACCGAGGTCGAGAAACGAGCGGTTCGTGAGTCGGCTGAGCAGGCAGGAGCAAGGGAGATATTTCTTATTGAAGAAGCTTTGGCCGCTGCAATAGGGGCTAATATTCCGATCCATGAACCTGCCGGACATATGATCGTAGATATCGGTGGAGGAACGACCGAGATCGCAGTTATTTCTCTGGGCGGTATGGTTATTGCGGATTCGGTTCGTATTGCCGGTGACGAGTTTGACGAAGCAATTATCAAATATATGCGGAATCAGTACAACCTCGTAGTCGGAGAGCGCATGGCTGAGGAGGTAAAGTTTCGTTTAGGTAATATCTTTCCCGACAAGAAGGTAGAGACTATGGATCTGAAAGGTCGTGATGCCATTTCGGGACTGCCTCGAACTCTTGAAATTGACTCCTCGGAAATCCGTAAGGCGCTTAAGGAGCCTGCAGATCAGATTCTTGATGGAATTAAGCATGCTCTAGAGCGAACTCCGCCTGAGCTTGCAGCCGACATTGTTGAGCGTGGAATTGTGTTAACAGGTGGTGGCGCCCTTCTTAAAGGTCTTGATAAATATATAAGCAAGGATACCGGTGTTCCCGTTATTCGTGCTGAAAATCCATTAACCTGTGTTGTACTTGGCGCTGGTAAGTTCCTGGAAGAGCTGAAGAATCTTTATCGTTCTAACCTTAAATAGTCAGTTTTTTGGTATATCGAGTGAAATCTCCGTGTTGCTGCGGGGATTTTGTTTTAAAATATAGATATTTAAAATATCGTTAATATTTTCGTACTTCTGATTAGTAAAAATATATATTGGGGGGGCTTTCTCTGAAGCTCCCTTGTGCAATGTGGGATTATGGAATTTTTTATACGACATAAGGCTATCGTAACGCTTGTAAGTTCCTTTCTTTTCTTTACAGTCTCTCTCTCTGTGCAATCTTCTACATTTACCCTCTCGGTAGAGGGGCTTGGCAGCCTCTTTCTCATGCCTTTTCAAAAAGGGTATAACTTTGTTCAAAAGGGAGCCCAGGTTATGTGGGCTGGATTTACAGAGCTTGATGATCTTAGGGCAGAGCTGAATCAGGCGCATCTGAAGCTACAGGAATACGAGGCCGCGACTGAAGACTTTACCGAAATTAAGTGTGAAAATGAAAGGTTACGTTCGCTATTAGGACTTAAGGAGCAGGTTGTCTATAAATCTGTTGCTGCTCAGATAATTTCCAAGGATCCTGATAACTGGTTTCGTACAATTGTTATCAATAAAGGATCATCTGACGGAATTCGTATTAACATGCCTGTTGTAGCCTTTACCGGAGAGCAAAAAGCTGTTGTGGGTAAGGTTATTGAGGTTCGTGGATCGATTTCACGCGTTCAACCTCTCATCTCTCCAACAATGAAGGTTGGGGTGCGTCTGCAGGGGAGTCGATATCCTGGACTCATGGAGGGGTACTCTCTGAATTCAGGACTCTGCGTTGTTGACTATATAAATAAATCGGCCCTGCTCAATAAAGGGGATCACGTCATAACATCCGGACAGGGTGGAATATTTCCTCCCGGACTTCTGGTCGGTACAATAGAAGAGACTCTTGTTCTCGAGTCGAGCGCCTTTAAACAGGCGATAGTTAGACCGGTTATAGACTATAATCATGTTGAAGAGCTCTTCGTAATTTTGAAAATTCCGGATCTTGATTTAATTGAATTGATTGAAAGGCATTAACTATGAATGTATCGTATATTTTTACCGCAATAATACTGATTGTCAGCCTCGTTATGCAGGGGCACTCCTCTTTTGATGTCTTGCGTATAGGAGGGGTTAAACCGGATATTGCCTTCATTGCTGTTATCTACTACTCCTACTCTTTTGGTTCGTTTTATGGTGAGGTGACGGCTCTTGTTTCCGGTTTCTTTCACGACTCGATGTCCAATGCTCCGTTAGGGCTTCTTACTCTGCCCAAGGTTATTGTTGCTTTTGCTGTTGGGCTTATGGGGCGTGCGGTTATGAAGACAAATATACTGACAATAATTCCGCTTGTGTTTGGCGCTTCGGTCTTGAAAGGAGTAATTAGCCTTCTTCTTTGTATGATCTTCCACGAAGCGGGTTTTGCGGATATTGCTTATATTATTCTTCCTGAATCATTTTATAACGCCTTACTTGCTATTCCGCTTTTTCTTGTTTTTGATAAGATATATGAAAATGAGCTGGGGCGGGAGGGTAACTACTGATGGCTCAAACCTCTTTCCGCAGTCAAATGGTTGAGGCTTTCCGTGTACGTGTTTTCTTTTACATCGGTATTGTCCTGTTTGTTTTCATTGTAGTTATTTTCCAGCTAATAAATCTTCAGTTCGTGCATGGTGCTGAATATGTTGAACGTGCACGAAGTAATATGGAGGACTTTGTTCCGATTGTTGCCTCGCGTGGAGAAGTTTTTGATCGTAATTTCTCTACAGCCAGTGGGAACAATAAAGTAATAGTCTCAAACCGTGCTTCATTCAATATTTCAACCGTACCCGCCAAATTTAATTCAAAAAAAGGAATGCAAGCCGCCTTAGTGCGTCTATCAGAGATTGTCGATCTGGATGTGAAATCGGTGATGAAAGAGTATAATGCAGTCAATCCTTGGCAGCGTATTATTATTCGTGAAGATGTTTCGTTTGAAAAAATTGTAAAAATTGCGTCGCATAAAGATATATATGTCAATATCGATTGGGAGGTAGCTCCTGTAAGGGTCTATAACTATGGGTCGATGTTTTCACATGTTGTCGGTTATATAGGCAGCATTTCAAAGAAAGAGTTCCTTGAATTGAAGGATAAGGGGTATCGCTACTACCAGAAATTAGGTAAGTCGGGTATTGAGCGTCAGTATGATGAAGAGCTTCGTGGAACAGACGGCAGTGTTAAGCGAATTGTAGATGTACGTAACCGCACTGAGGGAGAAGAGATCGGTTTCCAGCCTGTATCCGGAAACAATGTAGTTTTAACTTTGGATCTGGAAGTGCAGAAGGCAGCCTTCGAGGCGTTTGAGGGATTAGTTGGTTCAGCTATTGTTATTAAAGCGGGCACTGGCGAGGTGATTTCACTTGTAAGTAAACCCGGTTATAACCCAAACGCTATTATATCCAAGAATAATCAGGCCATTATTCGTAAGCTCTATGCCGATACTACACGCCCCTTCTTAAATCGTGTTATACAATCAAAGTATCCACCAGCTTCAACCTTTAAACTGGTAACTGCTATATCTGCACTGGAAGAGGAGAAGTGGGAGGCCGAACGAATTGTTAACTGTCCCGGTTATTTTGTACTAAAAGGGATGCGTGACACTATTATTTACGATTACGCTGTTTTTGGAAGAATCAATCTGATCGAGGCGATAGGAAAATCGGCTTCAGTCTATTTTTACACAATGGGGTACAAGATAGGGCCTACTTCGATCATGAATTATGCTAACCACTTCGGGCTAAATGAGCGTTCTGGAATTGATCTTCCAGGAGAGGTAGCAGGTTTTGTTCCGTCTCAGAAATGGAAGCGTAAAAAGCTGGGAGAGGGGTGGTATGACGGTGACACAATAAATCTCGCCATCGGTCAGGGATTTCTTGCTGTTACACCTATCAGTATGGCCAATTTAGTTTGTGGTATAGTCAATAATGGAATAATCTATCGTCCTCAGGTCGTTAAGGAGATACGGTCGCCTGATAACAGTCAGGTATTGAAGGCTTTGGAGCCTGAGAAAATCCGAGAAATACCTCTGACTCCATCAACCCTGAATGTGATAAAAACCGGAATGCGTTTATCAGTTAAGAACGGTACATCCCGGCGTCTTTCTTATCTGCCTGTAGATTTCGCAGGCAAGACAGGTACTGCGCAGACTCGTTCTGTGCGTGATTCCAAGTATACGCAGCATGGATGGTTTATTGGTTATGGTCCTTACGGAGCAGCACCTGAAGATACTTATGTAATAATGGTTATGGTAGAGTATGGTATTGCCGGTGCAGCAACCGCCGTTCCAATTGCTGAAAAAGTTTTTGCAAAAATGATTGAGCAGGGATACTTTGATGTTCAAAAATGATATAAACAGACTTGATTTTGTATTGCTTGTTTCAGTCATTCTGGTAGTGGCTATCGGTATTCTTACAATTTATAGTGCCGGCTTTGACTCGATTCTTGGTGTTAATAACAATATGTACCGTCGTCAAATTCTCTGGTTTCTGCTTGGTTTTCTGTGTTTACTTGCTATTACCTTTCTTGATTACCGCATTCTGGGGGATTACTCTCTTCAGGTATACGGGTTTATTCTGGTAGTTCTTATTCTTACAACCTATTTTGGTCCACGAATCCGAAACATGCGGGCATGGATAAGTTTTGGCTTCTTTTCAATTCAACCGTCAGAGTTTATGAAACTTGCGACTGTAATCGTTCTGGCTAAGTATCTTGAATTGCGAGAGCGTGACATACACAGGTTTAAAGAGCTTCTTCTTCCAACTGTTATAGCTTTTGTACCCATGTTCTTTATTATGCAGCAACCCGACTTCGGTACAGCAATGATTTTTATTCCAGTGCTCTTCGCAATGCTTTTCGCAGCGGGAGCTGATATCACACATCTTGTTTCAATTATCTTTATTGCTGTGATAGGTCTGTTGGTTCCGATGACAATTACCTTTCATGAATGGTCTAATCCCGAATCTACTAACCGAATACTTGAACTCTATTATAAAGGAAACCAGCTATATTTTTTAGCCACCTTCTTTTTCATAGTGGCTTCAATAACTTTTATTCTTCATCTATTCAGGGTGAACAAGGTCTTCCGAAAGATATATATCCCCTCATATGTTTTTTCGTTAGGTGTTTTCATTTCTGTTATTTTTCAGCGCTATCTTCAGGATTATCAGAAAAAAAGAATCCTGGTCTTTTTAAATCCGGATCTCGATCCGCATGGCTCAGGATACAACGTAATTCAATCAAAGATTGCAATCGGTTCAGGAGGACTTTTCGGAAAAGGTTTTCTTGAAGGAACTCAGACCCGGCTTGGATTTTTACCTGAAAAAACTTCAGACTTTATTGTTGCCGTTGTTGCAGAGGAGTGGGGGTTTGTAGGTGTTACACTTCTGCTGATTTTATTGTTTACTATTGTCTATCGTGGGTTAAAAATTTCGATGGAAACCAAAGATAAGTATGGTGCACTTCTCGCCATTGGAATATCTTCAATATTTTTCGTTCATATTGTTATTAATGTGGGTATGGTTATTGGCATTATGCCGGTGACTGGTCTTCCGTTATCTTTTGTGTCGTATGGTGGCTCTAACCTTCTTGCGGCTCTCATGGGCGTAGGGCTTCTGCTCTCAATCGGCATGCGCCGAAGTAGTATATAGTAAGCCTAATATCTTCTCATACCTAATGATTTTTCCAGGTTTTCTGAAGGTAAACAGCAGCTGGGCCGATGTAATAAGTAATCAGCCGTTTACCAGAGGTTAATATGCGCTTTCTTCATTTATTTGTAATAATTACTGTTTTTTGTCTGTTTTATTCTCATCCTGCTTCAGCAGAAGTCCATGCTGATTCCATTTCCATTAACCGTTCATTTGATATTTTACAAAAACCGCAAAAAAATGATTATCGTCCGGTTCTGGCCGAAGCTGCATCAAAGTTGAAATCCTGGAAAATATTTTTTTCCGGAACATTCATTGATGGTAAAAGGCTACAGCAGATAGTGAAGGCTTCAGAGGCTCAACCTTTGACACGGGTACTTCGTGAAAACCTGAGGCAACCCGTAGATACCTATGATTTTTTACTTTTTTTAGATGACCTGCTTTATCATGGCGATAAACAAAAATTGCGAGGAAAGCTGGTATGGGTTACTTCAGGTCGAGCCCGACGTGCAGGAATACTGCTTCATCCAGATGACGTCTTCTTTAACAAGCCACGTTTGTATGGTAAAACTATGAATCAGTTGTCAATTGATCGTCCGCAGCAACCGAAAAATTTGGTTCCGGCCGAAGATGGTCATCTGTTAGGGCCTAGATGGACTGCACGGTATAAAAATACCTCCAGTGAAAAAGCACGGTTGCGCGAGCTTGCCCTGAAAAACAAAACATTTGCTCGTAATGTCGAACTACTCATGAAACAGCTAAGACAGCAGGGGGCTGATGTTGGTTTACACTCGGCTTATCGGAAACGGGAACGCGGATATCTGATGTGGGGGGCCTTCATATTGAGCAGGGCTCGAACGAGTGGAGAAGTGGATAAACATGTAGCCGAGCTTAATACAGTTAACAAAAAGCATAAGCTGAATGTAAGGATTATCTGGAAAGATCCCTCCGGATGGAGACAGACTATCGAGCGCGCCAAAAAGATGGCAGCAAGTTATGATGTAGTGTATGCTACAAAGAGGGGAGCTCTTAACTCTGACCATTATGACGCGCGTGCTGTCGACATCAGCGCTACCGGACTTCCCTCACGACTCGTTTTGAAATCACCCTCTGGTGTTACAAAAGTTTTCAATATGAACGGGGTGGATGAGTCACGTGATCTAAATCTTTCACCTGCCATAATAGACTGGGTCGAAAAACAGTTCAATTTTAAGAAGCTACGAAGCGATTATCCTCACTGGAGCGATGCTGAATAAGCTAAAAGAATTTCATTCAAATGGCTCCTGCAATGATAACGAGTCCTTTGGAAATGAGATTTTTATTCAAGTTTTGAAAAAAAAGTGCACAATTCTCATCAAAACGCAGTAATAATAGATGAGGGTGTTGTAAATACCTTCAAATAATTATTTTGGCTGAAATTATGTATCAATGAATTTCTTTAATGTTTGTCAGTCAAAAACGTTTCTGGATGGTTAAATGGAGCTGTTGAAACAGTTGGTGGTATTTTTCTGGGACTTCTTTTCTCCTGTGCCTTGTGCAGTCTGTGGCGGTGAATACAATCGCACAGATGGCCCCGTTTGTCCACTCTGTAGTAGAGTTGCGCAGCCAGTTGTAACAGCAGGCAATCCTTCTGAGTACCTCAGCGGGAGGTACTTCTATTTTTCGTACATCCTTTCCCTGTTTCTCTATAACTCTGAAATACAATCTCTGATTATCTCGTTTAAAGAAAAAGAGCGTGTCGATCTTGCTAGTTATTTCGGAAGTATAGCCGCTGGCTGTAAAGAAATATTTGCTGCAAACTTTGATGTAATTACAGCCGTTCCACTTTCCCGCCTTAAACAGTCTGAACGTGGGTATAATCAGTCTGAGCTTTTTGCACGTCAGTTATCAAGATTCAGTGGAAAACCATACAAACAGTTTTTAAGGTGTAAAGGGGGTAAGAAGATCCAGAAAAAATTATCGTATGAGCATCGATCTTTTAACTGTATCGGTCGCTATGATCCTGTCAAACAAGTAGTTTGTCCCGAACGGGTTCTTTTAGTTGATGATGTTGTGACTACAGGGGCAACATTAAATGAGTGTTCCAGAATTCTCAAAAAAATGGGAGCACTCACTGTATTTTCGTTGACCATAGCCCGTGTTGATATATAATTACATATGGTATTTACAGAAACTACCTTTCGATTGGCAGCTATACCTTTAAAAATTGTATTTAAACAGGTTTTTTGAGGTTACCTAAGAAAACGGAGTTATTAATGAAACGTATTTCAGAAGAGAATATGGAAATTATTGAATTGGATGGACGTATAGACCAGGAGGCGTCTGAAGAGTTGGAAAATACTCTTGAGGAGTGTTTTTCTTCTGGAAATACAAATATCTGTATAGATATGATTAATGTTAAACATATCTGTAGTTCTGCACTGGGAGTTCTTGTTGCAGTAAAACGAAAAATTAAGGATAATCATGGTGATATTAAGCTTGTTATAGCCAATGATAATCTGATGAAATTATTTCAAACTACAATGCTTGATAAAGTTTTCGAAATTTATGAAACTCAGCGCGAGTGTCATACTGCGTTTGACTGATACAAGGGGGTAGCGTGATTTCGGAAAAAATGAGGATTGTGTTACAGCACTATAATGAAGGTCTCTCCCTTTATCGTTCGCGTGACTGGGATGGGGCTATCGAAGCCTTTAACAAGGCGCTTGAGGCTGATCCACAGGATGGGCCTTCTCTCTGTTATATTCAGCGTTCCCGTGAGTATAAACAGACTCCGCCTCCCCTGGATTGGGATGGTGTTTTTACGATGACAACAAAATAGGAGAACTTTTTTTCCATGGCAAAAAAAATTATTCAGATAAATAAAAACCCGGTCTACGATTTCGGTATGGTTGCGACTGTATTCGGTCCGGATACCGAGTTTTATGGTGACCTTAATTTCAAGCAGTCTCTTCAAATCAATGGCTACTTTGAAGGAGAGATAGTTTCAGACGGTTATCTTGTAATTGGAAAGGGGTCTACAGTAAAAGCTAATGTAAGGGCAAAATCTGTGATTGTTGCCGGCGAGATACATGGCAACATAGAGGCCTCGTCTAATATCGAGATTCATGAAAATGGTAAACTGTATGGAAATATCCGTACAATGAAACTTAAAATCGCAGATGGTGTCGTCTTCGAGGGTAACTGTGAAATGATCAAACCCGATGGAGAGATAAAAAAAGCGGTAGTGTAGTCGATGAATCGATCTGCTGATTTTTATACAGCTCATGATGGTGGTGTGCAGTGCACTCTTTGTCCTCATGATTGCAGGCTTAATGCAGGTCAAATTTCCCGGTGCAAAGTTCGTTCTGTTGAATCGGGAAAGCTCATCCCACTATCTTATGGCATGGTCTCTTCTGGTTCTGTCGATCCGATGGAAAAGAAACCTCTGTATCACTATTATCCGGGTTCACAAATCTTTTCGGTCGGTAGTTTCGGCTGCAACCTGACATGTCCTTTCTGCCAAAACTGGCAGATATCCCAGAGTTTCGTCACTTCTAAAAAAATCTCACCCCGTGAACTCATACAAATGGCTCTTAAAGCGAAGACATCTTCAATAGCCTATACCTATTCAGAGCCTGTGGTCTGGTATGAATATGTTTACGACTGTTCCGTACTGGCTCATGAGGCGGGGCTTAAGAATGTATTGGTTACTAATGGTTACATAAATCCTGAGCCTTTAAAGCAACTATTGCCATTTATAGATGCTTTGAATATTGATGTGAAGAGTTTTTCTGATAAAACTTACAGAAAATATCTGAATGGTACACTCGCTCCTGTATTGAAAACTGTTGAGGATTCTTTAGGTGTTGCGCATGTTGAACTAACGACACTTGTGGTGACAGATATGAACGATTCTATGGAGGAAATGAAGAAACTTGCTATGTGGATTGCGGAACTGGATAAAACCATACCTCTGCATATATCGCGTTATTTCCCCTCTTATAAATATAAACAGCAACCATCAGATGAGGCCTTTATTAATGATTTATATACATATGCTAAAACGATTTTGTCTCATGTGTATGTTGGTAATATGCAGGGGACGACAGAAACTCATAATTCATATTGCAGCCAATGTGGTGAACTGCTGATTGACAGAAATGGATACAGTGTTAAGTTTGGTTCATTAAAAGATGGAGTTTGCGTAATTTGCGGACACCAATTTGAGGGAGAAACCGGGGGAAATATATGAGTGCAGAAATAATTGATGGAAAAAAAATAGCAGAAGATATACGGAGCGTACTTGCAAAAGAGATCAACTCTTTGGATGGCGATGGGCGACCGGGGCTAGCCGTGGTGCTTATAGGAAGTGATCCAGCTTCTGAAGTTTATGTAAGAATGAAAAAAAAGGCATGTGCAGACATTGGTGTCGAATCATACGAATACTCTTATGGAGCTGATTATGGAGAAGATGCACTATTAGATCTGATATCTGATTTGAATGAAGATCCAAAAGTGAATGGAATACTCGTTCAACTTCCTTTGCCTGCTGGTTACGACGAAAAAAAGGTCATAGAAGCAATTGCTCCGGAAAAAGATGTTGATGGTTTTCACCCGCAAAATGTTGGCCGCATTGTTATTGGTGATACCGACTGTTTTTTGCCCTGTACTCCCTACGGATGTCAGATTCTGATCAAGAGGGTTGTGGGTGACCTGAAAGGAAAGCATGTTGTAATTGTTGGGCGCAGCAATCTTGTTGGAAAGCCCCTGGCCAACATGCTTATACAGAAGAGTGACATGGCAAACTGTATTGTCACAGTCTGTCATAGTGCGGCAGCGGATATCGGGCTATATACCCGTCAGGCTGATATTCTTGTTGCAGCAGCCGGTTCGCCGGGTCTTATTACGGCCGATATGGTTAAACCCGGTGCGGTTGTTATTGATGTTGGAACTACACGCATAGAAAACCCTGATAAACCCGGTACAAAGCGTTTAGCAGGAGATGTAGATTTTGAATCAGTAAGTCAGGTTGCATCGGCAATAACACCCGTTCCTGGAGGTGTCGGGCCAATGACGATTACCATGCTGCTTTCAAATACTGTTAAAGCCTACAAGATGCATAATGGAATTGCTTAAAATTAGTACCAATTTTTATGCTTTATTCATGATTCTTTTGTGCCGACATGTTGTCTATGTAGTTGATGAATCGCATGGCATAAAGCTATGATTCTCAACACCTTTAAGCGGAGGGGATGTATTGTTTTATTATAATGAAACTATTCTTCAGCAATATCGTGCTTCTGATGTTCAGAGTCGCCTGAGTCTTTATGATCAGTATCCCTATCTTCGTGAGATTTTCAACAGTATTGATCTTGAAGAGTGTGTACAGCGGAAGAAAGCGCTTGTAAATGCGTCAAAAAGGGTAATACCCATATAAGATTCTGATTGTCTAAAGGGACAATGAAAATATCATATGGGTATTCCAGATAACCGTATGACTTTCGGCTTTAAGAAACAGTTGTCTTTTAAAAACTGGAAAAATCTGATTTGAGCTAATCAATTATTGTTGCTTGTCTGAATTCTATTTTCTAATCAATTTCCTGCTTTTTCCCCTTCTTTTTCTTCTCCTTTCTTTAATTCTTTAGTGATCCTTTTCTTCTTTCACCTCTTTTTTGACTCTTGATATTGTACTAAGCCACAACCAGATACTATTACCTCTCATCTCTGACGGGAAAAATAGTATTTAAGTTTAAATCATGATATAATTTGTATTTAAATACTATTTTTTGATAAATATGGATATTTTAATGCGGATTTTTGTTCGTTTTTTAGTATATTTTATTAGAGCGGGGGTGGATATGAAAGAACAGAATAAACTGGAAGATGTTTTACTTATGAAAGCCCGGATCGGAGATCTGCTTCTGGCAATTAATCGCCTGGCTGATGTCTATCGATCCTTTTCTGAAAATTCACTGGAAATGCATAATAAGCTTTCGGGGTTGGAAGACGTTGAACCATCGGGTAAAGTTGTATCCTTTGTGAAAATGAAGCATCATTCTGTAGCATCTCTTTATGGAGCAGTACAAAAGAATGTGAAAATAAAGTAATAATTTTTAATCTTTAATTACCGGCTTATTGATTTCAATGGATCGTAATCAGCGTTTTGATCTGTTGTCGAAAAAACTATTTGGTGAATCTGTTATAGTCAAAAAGTCATATAATTGATTCTTTATTCTATTCATGTTTGAACTCGATTATTGAGACTGCTGTTATTTCAGAAAGCGGCTTAATTTTTAAATAGTTATCGCTAGGGGAGGGAAACATGCTTGAGTATACACTGTTGAGTCCGGCAGTAATGATCGGTATTGTAATTGCTCTTGGTCTTTTTGGGGCAACAATTGCTTCATTTATTCATGATAACTGGAAGCCAAGGGATCCCTATCACCGACATTGATAATGTAATCCTGGTTCTTATAAGTCTAAAAAACGCCTAAAAAAACCGTTGTTCTCAAAGCGTTTTTTTAGACGTTTTTTAGAGCTCTGCGAGAAAAATTTTCAATAAATACAATTCTAAATTTTAGAAGCTCTCAAATTAAATGGATTTATTTTATGTTAAAAGAACGCGGTATCTTATAGTTAGAGATATTATCCTTACACCAGATTTTTAATTCGTTTTCCGCTACACCTTTTGATGATTTGATTTCAGCTTCTATGTATTGACGGACGATGTCACCAGGTTGCTGCTCTTCTTTTACAATAATTGAAACGTCATCAACCGCTGGATGATTTTTTAGTATTCTCTCGACTTCAAGCGGATATACATTAAAACCCGAATTAAGAATCATCTTCTTTTTTAACCCAGTAAGGTAGAGGTAGCCTTCAGAATCCATATGGCCCAAATCTCCGGTGTGCAACCAGCCATTGTCGAAGGACTCTTTTGTCTTTTCGGGTGCGTTATAATATCCTGAAGTAACATTGATGCCTTTAACCATAACCTCTCCGGTTTCACCTTCTTTGACATCTTTGCCCTTATCGTCGACAATTTTTATCTCATTCCACTCCATAGCTTTTCCCACTGAACCGTATCGGTTTTCAGTATGCATATGATTCCAGGTCACAATAGGTGAAGCCTCTGTTAAGCCATAACCTTCACGAATATCGAGTTCGTACTTTTCACTGATAAGTTTCAACGCATCACCGGAAACACCTTCACCGCCACTGATACAAACACGCAGTTTTTTGAAAATTTTTCCAGCCGGAACCATGGCGTTCACCATTAGAAACATACGCGGTACACCTGCCATCAGGGTAATGTCGTTGTTGTTAATAATTGGAATCAGATCCTGTGGATTGAATTTTCTCACCAATGTGAATGGTGTTCGCCCCTGGATAGGCATAATCAGGGTAACTGTTAATCCAAACGCATGGAACAGAGGAAGAACACTTATACAGTGATCGTCTTCATTTAAAAAGCCTGCAAGCACCTTGGTCGAGGCAATAATTCCCTTGTGTGTTAATTGTACTCCCAGTGGGAAACCGTCCATGGCAGATGTATAGATTATTGATACTGCTCTCTCATCATCGATAGGCTCGGATGATGTAAGGGGGGCTTCTTTTTGTAAAATTCCGGTAAGATTTCGATCCGGGTGGTTTTCATCAATGAGCCAGAATTTGTCAATATCGATAAAGAAAGTGTTGTCTATAGTAAAATTATCAAGATAGGCCTGTGATGTAATAATCAGAGATGCCTGTGAGTGTGCCACTATGTATTGTACTTCATAACGTCTGGCCACAGGCCCGACTAGTACACTTATAGCTCCAATTTGTGCTATTGCTAGGTAAGAGTAAACAAATTCAGGCGTATTTTGAAGACAGAGAACAACGCGATCACCCGGTTTTACCCCGCGAGATGCAATGTGAGCGGCACATTTTTGAGTGTTTTGTAGCCCCTCTTTATAGCTGATTTTATTACCTTCATAGGTGAAAAAAATAGAATCCGGTTCTTCTTTTGCAGCAGATTCGAGAAGAGAGAAGACGTTTACATTTTTTGAATTGTCCATTGTATATTCCTGTTATACTTTATATTTCTGTTGCGATTAAAAATAGAGACATCTCTGATAATTGGGGCTTAACTTTTTCAGTAAAGTATCCACCGGGATTGCTTACAGGTGATAAGAGCAAATTATGATTTTAACAGAAACGCAGATTAAGAATTAAATTTAGACTACTTTGCGTCAAGCAATTTATCTGCTTGTGATTCTGTAACAAGCAGATAAGTACAAGATGTGGGGAAAACTCCGTATCGCAATTGTCCTCTACCGTATGGTGCTTTTTAAGCAAGTGTCGTGGAAAAGTGTAGGAATTGTAAGATCCTGATAACAGGCTATACTTGCATTTTGTTATGGCGTCGGGGGTAGCCTGAACTGTTAAACAGGTTTTTTAGAAGCCTCATTTACAAGGTTTCGAAATATCTGATAGAAGATGAAAAGTAAATCAGGAGTTTCACAACTACAGGTGACCCATGTAGTTGTGAAACCCTTATAAGAAGAGGGGGGTGGCGTTTTAACGAGGGCTGATATCTTTAAGCCAGACATCACCTATCCATACAGATGGAAGTGCGGTTCCAACATTAAATTCAAATCGGGCTTTCAGGTCGCTATCTTCGGCCATAGTAAAGTTGAATTTATAGGTTTTCAATTCTTTAGAAAGCTTAAATACTGATACTGGCGAGTATGTTGCCCAGTCACGGGTTTCGTCACCGCTTATTTTTACCATTATTGAACGATCCTCACTTGCTTTTGCAATAAAACTGGCCTCATAGGTGTGCCCTTTAACAAGCGGAACATTCTGAATCAGCTGTACCGAGTAAAACTGTGATCCCTGCTCTTTGATTTCAATTTTCGCGAAATTTTTGCCATCAATTTTTTCTAAAGAAATGTTTCCATCTCCACCAAAGGCATCAAGATGTAAAAAATACCAGTAGGCACTGCCGGAAAGTCCATCGATTTTTTTATCCCCACCCGTAGAAACCGTGAAATTATTATTGTAGACCTCATTTCCATCTTCGCCTGCCGGTCGGGCTTCTGAAGGTCTTGCTTCCATGTAGTCTCTTGGGTCAGGTTTAACAGGTTTTCGGTATTCTCTTCCAGTCAATTCGTAAACACGAACATAGTCAATCTTCATAGTAGCTGGAAAAGAGGTTGTTTCGTCTGACTCTCCATCATAAGAGCCACCCACTGCGAGGTTCATCAACAGGTAAAATTCTTTGTCAAAGGGAGCCGGGTAGGGGTTGTCTTCAGAATTCCACATGTTTTTTGTCTGGTACAGTTTTCCGTCAACATACCAGCGTAATTCGCCAGGCTCCCATTCAAGTGAATAGATGTGCCATGTTGACGTATCCTGAGGGGGATCAGTAAAAGGAAATTCAAAGAAACCTCCACTGTAACGGTTTTCCGGCCAAACACCACCATAATGAATTGTTCCGTAAACTTTAAGAAAGTCGCTTCCGCGGGCTTCCATTATGTCAATCTCACCTGATGCAGCCCATGCGCCGTATTCATTATTCTGAGGCATCATCCATATCGCAGGCCAGAGCCCTTTACCGACCGGTAGTTTTGCCCGAATTTCAAAGCGTCCATATTTTTTACTGAAAAGACCATCGGTTTTCAGGCGTGCAGAGGTATAGTTGAATTTTTCAACAGTACCATCAACTACCCCTTTATGCGGCCCCTTAATTGCTGTAATATGCAGGGATCCACTTTTAATATAGCTATTCGAGTCTGAATCAGTGTAAAACTGTTTCTCGTCATTACCCCAGCCAGGAATATATTCCAGCTGATTATAGAAACCGTTTCCGAGGTCGTAGGTCCACTTGTCAGAATTTATAGAAAATCCGTTAAATTCATCATTCCAGACAAGAGACCACATACCATCTTTAGTTTGTGAAGGTGCTTTTGAACAAGAGGCTGGCAGGACAATTAGATAAAGAAGTGTAAAAATCATAAAAAGTTGAGTAAGTTTAGATATAAATGCTGATTTATTCATAATGATATCTCCATTTTGGCAATAAGTTTACGATAGCAACAAATGCCGGATTTGTCAACGAAAAAGGATTGTGTGAAGATAAAATACTGATAGTTACTTATAAATTTTTTTTTATTAAGCAAATTCTGTAAAATTATCTATTATTATAAATATTGTGCTATCTTCAAACTGTTTTTTGGGCGTTTTCTCGAGAGTTAGGGAGAAAATTTTAAATAAGTTCTTCCGATGCATTTCAGAGTTACACATTGTATGTAGCTCTTTCCACCAAGATTGGGCTGGTGTTTACCCAATCTTGGTGGAAAGAAACACAATACGGGCAATATAGGTAATCTGAAGTAGTAATTTGCTGCCTTTAGACAGATTTACTGCGAAGTAAGCATAAGATAAAATTTTTTCCACAAATACAAAAGAGCTGAATATTTAGTTGCGGGGTTTATTCTTAGGAGGAACAGCAAGCGCACCGGCAAGGATAAGGCCAATGCCTGTAATAATGAAGAATCCGCAAATAATCCAAACAAAGATGTTTCCCATCGCCGAAGGCAGAATCATGATTGGCATCTGAAAATCTATTAAGTGTGAGATACTAAGCAGCGTTCCGATTAGCAGAGTAAAAATTCCTGAAACTGCAAACAGTGATGATGTATGCTCTTTAGTTAAATTCATATAGGGCTCCGTGAGGCAGCGGCGAGTAACAGGCCTGATTCAGTGATTAGTGATAAGTAAGAGGCAGAGATTAGCGGATGATATTTATACAACTCTCTGATTTAAACGTCCTTAAACTGTCTCTTGCTTTTACTGATACAGATTACTGATCTTGCATCATTAGTTACTGCCTTTACCGTTGTGTATGTTCATAAATAATGATGATAGCGGTGGATACTCAAGATGTCAATAGGGAACTTCTAAAAATTACATAAGTATTTTGAAAAAATTTTAAATTTGGAACGGCTATACCGTTTTAGCCACGTTTTTAAGTGGAGTGCCTTGCAGACGCAAATCTGAAAATCCGAAAGTTTTCACGCCATCCGCGTATTAGGGTATGATGGATATAAATATTGTCTAAAGGATTTAAATTTCATCCAGAATTAGTTAAATTATCTGCACTTTTCGCAGATTTAAAAATTAATGCCTTTTTACACCAAACTGGTTTGGTTTAGCATGCTGTTTTGTCATATTTTTTCACCGATATACTGTGTCTTATGTGCTTCAACGACAATTTACCACAGTTCTCTCTTGACAAAAATTGCTTTTTTCTCTGTTGTGTATTTGAACTGTGTGACTGGCGTCTTGACGGGGATTACCCCGGGGGAGCATAGTTTTGTATAGCCGAACGCCTGGGCATAATTCTTGGGCCGGCTGTATCCTGCCGACCTGTTCTGGAGGTCACTCATGAGCTTTTTATCACAATTTGATCCGCAAATATCCGAATTAATCGACAAAGAGGCCGATCGTCAACATCAGAAGATCCGTTTAATTGCTTCAGAGAACTATGTATCTAAGGCTGTAATGGAAGCTACCGGTTCAATTCTGACAAACAAATACTCTGAAGGTTATGCTGGTAAGCGCTACTACGAAGGGCAGCAGCTCATCGACGAAATTGAAACACTTGCAATTGAACGAGCCAAACAACTGTTCGGTGCTGAGCATGCTAATGTTCAGCCCTATTCAGGTTCACCGGCAAATTTGGCTGTTTACCTTGCCTTTATAAAACCGGGAGACACTATTCTCGGCATGGCTCTTCCGCATGGTGGTCATCTTACCCATGGATCGAAGGTCAGTATTTCGGGAAAATATTTTAATGCTATATCCTATGGCCTTGATGAGGCTACGGGATTGTTGAACTATGATACTATTCGTGAAATTGCATTAGAGCATAAACCTAAAATAATCGTTGCCGGTCATTCGGCATATTCACGTCAGCTCGATTTCAAAAAATTCCGTGAAATTGCCGATGAGTGTGGCTCGATTCTTTTTGTAGACATGGCACATTTTGCAGGCCTTGTTGCAGGTGGGGTGCATCCATCACCGATACCCTATGCAGATGTTGTAACAACTACGACTCATAAAACACTTCGTGGTCCACGTGGTGGTATGATATTATGTAAATCTGAACATGCGGCTGCAATAGACAAAGCCGTATTCCCTGGATGTCAGGGCGGACCACATAATCATACAACTGCAGCCATCGCTGTAGCACTTAAAGAGGCTCTGACTCCTCAGTTTAAAGATTATGCCGCACAAATTGTAAAAAATTCTGCGACTCTGGCTGAAAATCTTGTGGCGAACGGTTTTAATCTGGTAACAGGTGGAACTGAAAATCATCTGATGTTGATAGATTTAAGAAACAAGGGTGTAACCGGTAAAGAGATGGCTAAAGCCATGGATAAGGCCGGTATTGTCTGCAATTATAATTCTGTGCCTAATGATGACAGAAAGCCCTTTGATCCAAGTGGGTTGAGAATTGGTTCAGCTGCTGTAACTAGCCGCGGTTTTAAAGAAAAAGAGATGGTGCAGATTGGGGAGTGGATGACTCGTATTGCTGCTAGTTGCAGTGATGAAGAGCTTTTGTCTTCCATCGCTGCCGAAGTTAAGGAATTGTGTGATTCATTACCAATTCCTGATCTTTTTGTCTGATTTAAGCCCCCCCTGTATTTAGTATTTTATATCGCGTATAAAATTAATGCCCTTTTTAGAAGGGGTATTAATTTTATCAGTTATGATGGCATTTAGTATAAATTTGATGGTTGACTAAATCTTGAGTATTTGTAACAAAGATAGCATAAAATTAAAATTCAGATCCGCAGACCTGATGGTTTTATGGACTGAATATAAACAGGATACAAAAATGAAAAAAATTAGTCTTATGTTGTTTGTAGTAATTCTTTTCGGGGGTTGTGACTCGTTAAAAGAGTATTTTTCTTCTTCAGATAAAAAAGAAGCTAAAAAGGGAACAGCCTCTTCTACAGAGGATACCCTTTATACACTTGGTCTTGATATTGCCAGATCACTTCAGGTATTTTCTTTAACAGAGAAAGAGCTTGATATCGTTATGAAAGGTCTCAAAGATTATCATGAAAATGATAAGACCGAATATGATAAGCAACTGGAAGCGGGGCGTCAGGATATCCGAAAACTTGCTACAGATCGAAAAGCAATTCAGGATAAGGAAAATATTAAAAAAGGTGCCGATTTTATTGAAAAATATTCAAAACAGAAAGGCGTTAAAACAACTGAAAGTGGTATAGCCTACAAGATTATTGAGGCTGGAAGTGCAGAACGACCTCTTCCAACAAGTACCATTACTGTAAACTATAAGGGAACTCTTATAGATGGAACAGTTTTTGATTCTAGTTATGACCGTGGTAAACCGGCAACATTTCAGTTAAACCGTGTAATCAAGGGCTGGGCCGAAGGAATGAAGCTTATCGGTAAAGGCGGTAAAGCAGAGCTTGTAATACCTTCTAAACTGGCTTATGGAGAGAGAGGAAACAGATCCATCCCGGGTAATTCAGTTTTGATTTTTGAGGTGGAACTTCTTGAAATTGACAACACTCCACCACCAGCTCCAAAGAAAAAGAAGTAATTATATCTGCTTTTATTTTTCATTATAGTGGGCAATATAAAAATGGCGAATCCCCCTTTTCGGGGGATTCGATCAGATTAAGAAGGGAAATTAGGAGGTTTTTTGCGGAGAGTAGTTGCGGTTGTGTTACCAGTTTCTGTAATTCTATTAGAAACATATACTATTATAAGCATAAACCATGCCTAAGTTTTCATTCATAACTAAATCCCCTCCTATTTTTAAAAAAAATCATGATTTATTATAAATTTTTTTAAAATTCTGGATAAATTTCATTTAATTTGACTCTCTTTAGCCCTTTAGTATGTCTCAAAAACCCTAATTTTCAAGATACGAACTCTATAAAGAGAGAAAAAGGTACAAAATTGTACTAAAGAGATCTGTTTTATACAAAAATGTAATTTCTTTCATGTTTGATAAATGTGTAGTTAACAGGTTTTCGATGGATATGATCCAATAAATTAAGTTCATAATTAGAACTCCCTGACCAATTCTATTCTGGTTTCCAAAAAATCTTATTTATTTTCATTGAACTGTATAAATCTAATTAGTTCAGAATTGAGTCTAATTCAGTGTATCAGAATAACTATTAATTTGAGGCTAAACATTATTCTTAATGAATAGAATTAGGAATAGGCAAAACAATATGAAGCAGTTACATAGAAAAGGGATCAGCATATGCTGATCCCTAGTGTATTAATAGGAGGTTTGTTGTGTTCAATCAAATCACTGACTAATTATAATATCTGTTTCATTTGCCGTAATAAAGTTACAAAAAATGAATATTCTGAAATAATAACTTGCAAATTGCTTCTGTCGTATAAGGAATATGATTAATTTATGGTATTAACTGAATTTTTTTCAAAATTTAGGGTTTAAATTGGTAAAAATATGGAATTACGAAAATCAAATAAGCTTGATAATGTCTTTTATGATATCAGAGGGCCTGTTCTTGAAGCTGCTGATAAGCTAATCCGCGAAGGTCATTCGATAATTAAGTTGAATACAGGGAATCCGGCTGCCTTTGATATTTGTGCACCGGATGAGATAGTTCAGGATGTTAAGCGCAACCTTGTTTATGCTCAACCTTATGGTGATTCTAAGGGGCTTTTTTCGGCTCGTAAAGCGATTATGCAGGATTGCCAGTTAAAGGGAATTAAAGGCGTAGGTGTGGATGACATCTATATCGGAAATGGAGTAAGTGAACTAATTGTAATGTCTATGCAGGGTTTGTTGAATAACGGAGACGAGGTGCTTATTCCTATTCCGGACTATCCTTTATGGACGGGGGCAGTCAATCTTGCTGGAGGAAAAGCCGTTCATTACGTCTGTGATGAGTCATCTTCGTGGTATCCTGATCTGGATGATCTTCGTTCAAAAGTGACTAGTCGAACTAAGGCTGTTGTAATAATAAACCCCAATAATCCGACCGGTGCTGTATATCCCCGTGAAGTACTGGAAGCTATCATTTCGATTGCTGCTGAAAATAAACTGGTTGTCATTGCAGATGAGATTTATGACAGAATTCTATATGAAGATGCCCGGCACTATTCCGCAGCATCGTTGTCTGAGGATGTGCTTTTTTTAACAATGAACGGCTTGTCAAAGTCTCATCGAATCTGTGGCTTCAGAACCGGCTGGATGATTGTAAGTGGCAGTCGCTCTCACGCGAAAGATTTTATTGAGGGCCTTGATATGCTGTCGTCAATGCGCTTGTGCAGTAATATGCCTTCACAGTATGCTATTCAGACTGCTTTAGGAGGTTATCAGAGCCTCACTGATCTCTTATCTCCCGGTGGGCGATTGTACGAACAGCGGGAACATGCTCATGCTATCTTCAATGATATTCCTGGAGTTTCATGTGTAAAGCCTGATGGTGCGATCTACCTATTTCCGAAACTGGACACTAAGCGTTTTAATATTAAAGATGACAGAAAGTTCGTTCTGGACTTTCTTTTAGAAAAAAAGATTCTACTGGTTCAGGGAACAGGTTTTAACTGGCCCGACCCCGATCATTTTAGAGTAGTCTTTCTGCCTACGGTTGAAGAGCTGAAAATGGTTGCCGACCGTTTCGCAGACTTTCTTTCAGGTTATTCACAGAAAGAAAATTAAAGTTTCAAGAAATTATTTAATTTCGAATTCAAATATAAATGGAAAATGATCTGAAATATCAAGAGTGTCTTTCGATCGAATGTAGTAGTTTACTGGTGTGACTGTTTCCGAAGTGATTATATAGTCAATTATGCGATCAGGTTTGTTTTGTCGGTTTGGAAAGTGTGTAAACCATTCAGTAATTTTATCTGCATCGATGTCTGATTTTTGTGGATATACCTGGAACAGGTTATACAGAAGAGCCATTTCGGTATCTCGTTGAAAATAACGTTTTTCATCTTCTGGTAACAGGCTATATGACTGCCCAGGGGGCACTAAATTAAAATCACCACCGATAACCCATTCTCTATTATCTGATTGAAGCGATTTTAGAAGTTCAGCTGTGTACTGAACCTGCTTTTGCATGGTGTCACTTCCCTGCGCAAAGGCATCAAGGTGTGTAGACATTACCGTAAAGGTTTTTCCTGAGACCGTCTCTATTTCTGCTTCAAGAATCGCGCGCTTAAAGTTCAAGCTTTCTACAATGAAATTATTGGGCATCAGTGGTAGCTGGTGACGGCGTGCTGAGCTGATTTTGAATTTGGAAATTATTGCCAGTTTCAATCCGGCACGTCCCATAATTTTCGGGTGAGGGACAAAGAGTGCACGCCAATACCAGCATGAAGTATGTGATGTATATTCTGGCGATATCATTGATAGAAGTACCTCCAGTTGATCTTCATAGTCGGTCTTTTTAGAGTCAACATCAAGTTCCTGCAAAAGGATTATATCCGGATTTTCTGAAGAAATAATTTCGGCAACACGGGTAAAAGTCTTCTTTATTGCTTTTTTGTCAGGGCGTGTATCAGGTCCTGAACCATCCCATTCATCGTAAAAGAATAGATAGTCCTTTCCAGCCATGAATTGAACATTCCAAGAAAGTATTTTTATTGTTTCATTGATTGGCATTGGTTGTGCTGTATTACTGTTCGAAACATCGAGCTGTTCAATCGCGTCTGGGTGATAGGTTGTAATACGAACCAAAATGAAAAATAGAAGAATAGCAAGAATTGGTACTGCGATAAATAATATTTTTTTCATGTCTTTTCCGGTTTCTTAAAATAGAGAGTATGAAATTTGATTTCCGTTAGCATATGTCTTTTAAAAAGATATAGATCTGAGCATTTTCTCGGTCTCAGGCGGGTTGATATTTATTATTTCTGATTTATGCTACAATATTAAGCTGTTTTGTCTGTGTCAAGAATAGAATTTAATAATTGGGTTGTAAATTGTTCAATGATTAAATTTGTGTATTATACTGAACTACTAATAAATTTCTAAATTTCAGAAGGTAACATCGTTTAAGTGCCTATTAAGGACAGCGCAAAATTTTAGCTTATAAGAATTTTCGAAAGTTTCTTTGCTGGTCGCAAGATGACTCTTGCTGCTCGCATATGCAGCCTATGCTGGTCGCAAGTTGACTCTTGCTGCTCGCATATGCGACCTAGTTGAAAAGTTAATTAATAGACGTTCCTATTAATTAACGCAAGGGGTTGCCCCCTTACGTTAATTAATTAGGCGGTAATGGCTTCAACATCACTATCTGCATCAGTGATTAGTTTAAGATCAAAATTTTGAATCAGCAAATCAACAACAGCTGGGCTTAAAAAGGCCGGAAGTGTAGGCCCTATACGTATTCCTTTGAACCCCAGAGCTAAAAGAGCAAGCAAAACAGCAACAGCTTTCTGCTCATACCAGGCAATATCAAAATCAATTGGTAAATCATTGATATCGTCAAGTTCAAATACATCACGAAGTTTTAACGCAATAAGTGCAAGCGAGTAGGAGTCGTTACATTGCCCCGCATCCAGGACACGTGGAATTCCTCCAATATCACCAAGATCAAGTTTGTTGTAGCGGTATTTTGCACAACCGGCTGTTAAAATGATTGTATCATCTGGTAATTTTTGAGCTACATCTGTAAAATAATTTCGTGTCTTGTGTCGTCCATCGCATCCAGCCATTACAACGAATTTTTTAATCTGACCGGACTTAACAGCTTCGACAACTTTATCTGCAAGAGCAAGAACCTGGTTGTGCGCGAATCCTCCGGTTATTTCTCCCTTCTCAATTTGAAGGGGCGCCGGGCACTCTTTCGCACGTGCGATTACTTCTGAAAAGTCTTTCTGTTCTCCTGGTTTACGGTCTGGAATATGAGGAATATCTGTGTATCCTGCCATACCAGTTGTAAAAATTCTATCCTTGTATGAATCTTTAACAGGTGTTATACAGTTGGTGGTCATAAGAATGGCACCGTTAAAAGAATCAAACTCTTCACCCTGTTTCCACCATGCATTTCCGTAGTTTCCAACCAGATGCTTGAATTTCTTCAGTTCAGGATAGTAGTGTGCCGGCAACATTTCACTGTGAGTGTAGACATCCACACCTGATCCTTCAGTCTGTTCAAGAAGCTCTTTAAGGTCTAAAAGATCGTGCCCAGAAATCAGTATGCCTGGAGCTGAACGGGTTCCAATTTGAACCTTTGTAATTTCGGGGTTGCCGAAGGTCTCGGTGTTCCCTTTATCAAGCAGAGCCATAGTCTTGACTGCATGTTCTCCAGTAGCAAGTGTTAATGCTATCAAATCATCAACACTGTTATTTTTGACAATCTGTGATAATGTATTTATTATGAAGTCATAAATATCTTTGTCTTCATAATCTAAAACAGCCGCATGATGAAGATATGCCGAAATACCTTTGACTCCATAGGTAATCAGTTCTGTTAATGAGCGGATGTTTTCATCCTCAATCGCATTAACACCACATCCTTCGGGAATTCTATTCTCTCCGGTGACGGCTGGTTCACTCCATGATGCAAGAGGGCTTGTTTTTGACACATCGAGAGAGAACTTTTTAACCAGTTCCTGTTTTAACAGGATAGCCTCTGATATTTTCGCAATAATCGCGTTATCATCAAAATTAGCATTGGTGATTGTCATAAAAAGAGACTCGGTAATGAAGCGTCCATACTTTTCATCATATGGCTGTGAAGCCGGACTACTCGTTAGCAGTTCACAGATCCCTTTAAGGTGAGAAATAAGAAGATCCTGAAGGTTTGCAGTCGGGCCCTTTTTTCCACAGGCTCCATGAATAGTACAACCGCTGTTTTTTGCGGTTTCTTGACATTGAAAACAAAACATTGACATAATATCCTCCTTAAATTATTTAATATTTTTATTGTTGAAAACCGGAATCAATAAATTATCACTAAAATTATGGTATATTATAAGCCTACTGTATTACTTGACACAAGTCAAAGAAAGAGTGAGTAAGTTGAAAAATATGAGGAAATTTTGATTTAAGACTATTTGGTGAAAAGGTTAATAGATGATTAGTTTTGCAGATGGTGCGGTTATTGTCGGTGGTGCGGGTCTCTTTTTGCTGGGAATGAACCTTATGACTGAGGGATTGAAATCTCTTGCCGGTGATAATATAAAAACAATTCTGGCACGTTTTACCAAGGGGCGATTCTCTTCTGTTGCTCTTGGAACGATTGTAACAACCCTTGTACAATCGTCGCATGTTACAACAATAGCCGCCATTGGATTTGTGGGTGCCGGTTTAATCTCTTTCCATAACTCTCTGGGTATTATTTTTGGGGCAAATCTGGGTACTACAACAATTGGTTGGATTGTTTCATTGTTGGGCTTGAAACTCAAGATTTCACTAATTGCATTGCCGATTGTAGCAATAGGGGCATTGTGTCGTCTGTTCTCGAATGACAGAGTGAATTACCTTGGTAATGTGCTTGCCGGTTTCGGACTTATTTTTGTCGGAGTCGATATTCTTCAAAATGGCATGGTTTCACTTGTTGAGTATATTGATTTGAGCTATTTCAGTGGATATACAATTGGTGGCCGGCTTATGCTGATTCTTGTCGGTGTTATAATGACACTGATAATGCAGTCTTCTGGTGCTGCAATTACGATGACACTTGCAGCCCTGCATTCCGGTGGAATTACTATTGAACAGGGAGCCGCACTTGTTATTGGGCAGAATATAGGTACTACAATAACTGCTGCCCTTGCTGGAATTGGGGGATCTACACAGGCAAAAAGAACAGCTGTTGCTCATGTTCTTTTTAATCTGTTTTCGGCCGGGATAGCTTTTGCTATCCTTCCGTTTTTTTTAAAAATCCTGAAAGTATTTTTGGAGTATGGTAATATTTACGGGCCCACTTTCCATCTTTCAGCTTTTCATACCTCCTTTAATATTCTGGGAGTAATAATATTCCTTCCAATTATTAAACAGTTTGCTTATGTAGTCGAAAAAATAATTCCGGAAAAACCTAATCGGTTTACAAGTAATCTTGATTCCGGAGTTTCATCGATTCCATCTCTGGCTCTTGCATCGGTAAAGATTAGTCTTCAGAATTGTCTTCTGGATCTTGTTGTATCGTTGCGTACAGTTATCTCTTCAAACAAATTACATAACAGTCAACAGACCGTTTTAGAGGTGGAAGGGGGATTAACAGAAATTCGCTCATATCTTGGTATGATTAAAACCGGCAGAAAAAGTTCAAATGATTTATACAACATGCATATTCGGTTATTGCACGCTTTGGAACACATGGAATTTATTGTTGATGCTTCGCTTGAAAGTACAGTCATGTATATTAGTCGTAACGAGACGCAACTGGTGCAAGAGAGCAGTGAATTGATTGAAGATCTGGATTATATAATCAATTATCTTGAAAAACGATCTGAAATTATAGATCTAAATTTGCTGGAAGAATCTGCTCATCATATAAATCAACTTCGTTATGATCGGAGGCATGCTATATTAAAGAAAACCGCACACGGAGAGATGAGTCCAGAGCAGGCTTTCAAGGAAATTGAATCAATAAGATGGTTGGATAAAGTATCCTACAGATTATGGAAAAGTATCTACTATCTTTTTGGTGAAGAATAGGGCTGAAGGATTTATTTAATATCAATAATTATCAGTGTTATATCATCATTCTGTGATTCACCCCATTTTGTAACAGCTTTAATTATCAGATCAATCAGATCAGATTTATCTTTTTTGATATTTTTGAGAATTAACGATTTTATTCGCTCCATTCCGAACATTTCTCTTTTGTCATTAAATGCCTCATAGATACCGTCTGTATAAAGGAAAATCCGATCTCCCGGTTCCAGATTGATGTAGATAAGCTCATTGTTCAGTGGTTTGTGGAACCCGATTATTCGTCCCGGAGGAGTATAAAATTCAAAATCGTTTCTCTTTTTCCGGTAAATCATCAGAGGCTCGTGACCTGCTCGACTGTAAAGCAGAGATCGGTTTGATGCGTTCAGATATAATACTCCTGCTGTAAGAAAGATGTCTATTGAATTTTTAATAACAATCCGTTCCAGATCTTTCAGAAAATGTTCTGGTTGGTGAATTGTATGTTCGAGTGCTGTGAAGATTGCTTTGAGCATTGAGGCGACCAGAGCTGAATGGACGCCATGTCCGTTAACATCTGAAATCATTATTCCTATGTCATTATTGTCTTTCTGATGAAAGTAGTAAAAGTCTCCACCGATTTTCCGTGAAGGACGGTATTCGGAGCATATCGAAAAAACCTCATTCTGAGGAGACGTGGCCGGTAAAATTCTTTTTTGAATGTCCCGTGCAATTTCAATATCATTTTCAATACTAATCAGGCGCTCTCTTTCAATAACTGACTTTTTGAGTGAAAGATGAGTCTCGATACGTGCTTGAAGCTCGTATGTGCTGAAAGGTTTTTTTAAATAATCGTTAACACCGGCGGCAAAGCCATTTACAATATCGTGAACACCCTCTTTTGTAGTTAGCATAATAATTGGCAAATCAAATAGATTATATTCGTTTCTTAATATTTTTGTTACTTCTGTACCGGACAGTCCAGGTAACATAAGATCCATGATTATTAGATCAGGAAGCTGGTTTTCTTTAATTGAGTCCAGTAGTTCTTCACCACTGTGAAACGAAGATACATTAAAATTCATGTTCTGGAGCTGATTTTCAAGAACCCTGACGTTAATTGGTTCATCATCAATAATTGAAATACAGGAACCTGCAAAATCATA
This sequence comes from Spirochaetota bacterium, assembly GCA_027858855.1. Taxonomy (GTDB): domain Bacteria; phylum Spirochaetota; class UBA4802; order UBA4802; family JAFGJZ01; genus JAFGRW01. The sequence goes on from JAQIBV010000007.1 coordinate 75,153, forward strand.
GTTTGATTGTATTGAAATTGGTTCATATAGATTCTGCTCTTCCTCAGAGTATAAATTAGAATAATCAGAATCGGAAAAATCATGGATACCGGCTTGAATAGGTGTGTCAGTTATAACTTCATTATTGTTTACTGGTAGATAAACAGTAAAGCTGGAACCATTGTTAATAACCGATTCGACATCAATATAACCATTATGACACTCTATAAGTCTTTTGGTTATAGTCAGACCTATGCCTGTCCCGCTGTATTTTCGCGACAAGGAGTTATGTAATTGTTCAAACGGAACGAAAATTGCTTCATATTTATCTGCAGGTATTCCAATACCCGTATCAGATATAGAAATTTTGATATACTCGATGTTATTTTCTTCGAGAGATTCGGTAGTAATTGTAATTACTCCGGAGTGTGTAAATTTATAGGCGTTATCCACCAGGTTGAAAACAATTTGATATAACCGTTTTCTGTCGGCAATGATGGTTTGAATTTTTGCGTAATCATGAGTAATAACTGAGACTTTTTTATTTCGATACAGTTGTTGCAGATTATTTAAAACATTTGAAATAATCTCATTAACATTGACTTCTGTATATAGTAGGCGCAAGTCTCCCTGTTTTAGCTTCGAAAAATCTAGCAGATCATCAATTAAACCCGAAAGTCTTTTGCCACTTGCAATGATGAGCTGAATATTTTCTACCGATGATTCACAAAGATCTTGTCGGTTATTTGTGATATCCTCGGCGATTTTAATGATTCCAGTTACTGGGGATTTTAATTCGTGAGAGGTATTAGCAAGAAATTCATCTTTCATTGAGTCGATACTGTTAAGAACCTCATTCTTCTTAAAGAGTTCAGAGCTTAAAAATTCTTTTTTCCTAACAGTGCTGCTTAATCGAATTGAAAGCATATATGCCTGAGATAAGATAAAGATAAAGAATCCGTAAGTTGCATAATAGCCAGTATTAATATAACGCATAGTATATAGAATGTCATTTGCAGTAAAGAAAATAACAATGCTGTAGCCTGTCAGCATTATCTCGGAGCCTGTTTTTTTTTCAACAATTGCCGAGATAGTGATATAAAATAAAAATAGAGATAAACAGATAAAAAATATGTGATAATAGTTCAAAATTGATGTGTACAAGTTTTGCGATGCAGTCAAAACAAGTATGATGAAAATAGTGGTAATGATATTAATGCAATAGATTAATATTCTGTGTTTTTTGTTGAAAAAAACATGATGCAAAAAATTAGTAAAAACCATAGTCGCCAAATAGTAGGTTGCGTGCCAGATTCTAAGCATGAGTTCTGGTGAAAACGTTGGAAGTGTAAGCATAAAAATTCGCTCACCCTGTACAGAAGTCCTTGTGGCAAGAACCATACAAAAGAGTGCAAAAAGTAGGTATGATGAACGGTCACTTTTGAGCATTATGAAAAGCATAAGATGGTATAAACTTAGTGTTAAAAGAACCGCGGTAACAAAATACTCAAAGCTCATTTTTTTAAGAGTGTTGCTGATCACACCCTTTTTTGATCCCAGTAAAATTGGATATGCCAATCCGCCATTGCGATTATTATATGATGCGCACTGAAGAGTGAGCGAATAAATCCGTTTTAGTGGAACAAATTCAGCTGTTTCTCTCATGAAGGTGTAAGAGAAAGAGTCTGAACTTTTAGTAACATTTCCTGATGACATAATTAATAGATCATCAAGATATAGATTATAAGCAGTACTTGTCCCGGGAATTTTAAAAAGAAGTTTTTTGCCGATTGCATTTTGTGGAAGAACTAGTTTAAGCTGATAAGTTGCATAACCTGATTTTGTAATTGTAGCATCATTGAGTCCATGAGCATTCCACCATCCTGGTAAATACACGAATTTGGCTTCTTCAGCTGGAATTATGTCGGTTGGCGAGTATAATTTTTTCCAATAAAAACGCCAGTTTCCGTTAAGTTTAACAATCCTGTTTTCAGCTATTGTTGAAGATGAAATATTTATGATCCCATTATATGCTTCGCTTTCCTCCTGAACCATTAGTTGTAAACTGACAAAAATTATAACAGTTATTATTGCAAGGGCAGTGCAGAACAGTGCTGTAAACGATAGTTCCTGGATTTTAGAATAGATTTTAGATATGCTAATCACTGATACACTACTCCCATAGGAAAAAACATTAAAATTGTTAAAGACTTTTAAAGACTTTTAAAGATTCTTTAATATACAGAAAAATGGGTAATGCAGTATCTACTTCTCAATTTTTTGCAGGTTTTTAGGATATTTTACTAATATGATCATTCCCCCAAGTGATACCAAGGCTCCGAGTATTAAGGATAAACGGATGCCAAGCGGGTTCGCAATGTCTTTTCCAAAAAAAACGTATAGCGCAGCGGCAGCGGCTGTGGATATACCCAGATTCAGTTTCAAAAAAAGACCGTTTACTCCGAAATAGATTCCTTCACGGTTTTCGCCGGTTATTTTGTAGTCGTAATCACATAGTTCTGCTATGAAAACATTAGGCAGAATAAGAAAAATTGCCGTGGGAAATCCCAAAAGTCCCCAGAAGATTTTTCCATAAATATTGGGGTTCACGGGTAATAAACCTGTTGCAGACAAACAAATAGACAACAATGCAAAAAGTAAAAGTCCTAATAACATAATGCGTCTTTTGCCAAATATTCGTGTCAAATACATCACTAAAACAAATGAAAAACCGGCCGCCACGAAAAGAATTATAAAATTCAGACCAGACTCTTCTATTTCAAGATTCATCATTGTTTCACCGACATGAATTGCAGAAGAGCGGAGGATATTGAAAACAAACCAGCCGGCCATATAGCTGATTAAAAAGATGACAAAATATCTGTTTGATAATGTTTTTTTTATAGATGTGAAAATGTCCAGGGAGGAGGGGACAGAACGAGTGAAACGTTTTTCATTAATCGCAAAGATTGATGCTAATAAGAAAAGAAATCCAACAGCACTCAGTAGTATAATCATATACTGATATGATTGAGTTAATGAAAAGTGTTTTCTGAATAATCCAATAAGTGCAGACCCTCCGATCATGGCGATAGCTCCACCTATCAATGCGAAGTACCCCTGGGCTGTCGTTATTGATAACCGGTCTTTTTCGCTGTTCGCCAGTTCGGGTATCAGTGCTATGTAGGGCGCAACATACATTGTGTAAAACAGAAAGAAAAGAGAAAACATGCACGAAAGATATATTACGTTAATTATCGAGACTCCTGCTACAGGAGGGAAGAAGACCAAGGCTGTTGTAAGGGTGAATGGTATAACTGATATTATCAGAAAAAATCTTCTTCTACCAAATCGTGATCGTGATTTATCAGAAGCAGAGGCAATGAGAGGGTCTGAAATTGCATCAATTATTCTGCCAGCAAACATAATGAAACCAATAGTCGGGATAATGTAAAAAATGGTGTCAGGCAGGTACTGTATCATCTGTCCGGATTGAATGCTTTCAGCTGGGGGCAATAAAAAATTCATATAGAACGCAAGAATCAAGGAGTCAAATAGTGCGTGGCCTGCTGACGAGACATTATATAAAAACAAACGGAATCCTTTAATCTGTTCCATTTATATTCTCCTTGATTTCTATTATATCTCAGAATTGTAGATAATCAGAATAAGTCAATCTTTCTTTTAAAGATGAGAGATAGAGGGCTACAAAAACCTTAAATACATGTGACAATGTTTTTTGATAATTAAAATTAGATTTTTTAAGCTGTCTGTGTGAAACAATTTTCCATTCTTTTAACCACACAAGAAGTGTCTGATATTATCGCTATATAGAATTTCCTAATACTAATTCGCAATTGAAAGCAGATATTCTTGAATGCAATAAAAATTGCCTATTTGGCGTATGATAATAAAAAAGAGATGACTTCTTTCTTGGTTCAGATCATTATTTCCAAAAATAATAAAAATGGATTGTCTATGAAATTAACATTAATCCTCTCACTTACTCTTTGTTTGTCTTTCTTCTGTTTTGGTAATGAACTTAATGCTCAGGAAACAGTTGTTTCCCATGAATATAGTCGGGCTCTTCACTACATTACAGAAAAAAAATACAATGATGCTCTCGAAATATTAAAAAAACTTGAAGTCAGCGAAAATCAGGCCGAACAACAATCGCATATCTATTATCAGATCGCCTTATGCTACAGTTTCCTGAACAGAACTGATGATGCAATTCAATACGCTGAAAAATCAATCAGAAAGATGCGAAGTTTTGAAAAGCCCTATCTTTTACTTTTTGATTTATATAACGATAGTAACAGATTCGATGATTCCACATATGTTCTTCACAATCTGGTAGAATTTGATCGATCACATTACGAGCACTATTTTACGCTCGGTATTATGTATGGTAAATATATTAAAAATAACTATTTGTCCCGTTATTGCTTTGAACATATTATTAAAATTTCCAAAAAGAAACCCGTTCCTTCACAATATCTTGAAAACAGTTATCTGTATTTATCAAGCATCTATTTTGAAGAAGAGGAGAATGTGAAGGCAATTGATGCATTAAACATGGCTGCGAAATATAATCCTGACCATAATAGTCGGTTTTATAATGTAGCCAATTACTATATTTCAAAAAATATGCTTCATGAAGCTGTTTTAACGATACGGTATTTTGTTGATAATTTAACAGAAGATCAGAAGAAAGAGGGCTTTATATATAAGATATATGCTTTTTTGGGAAGAATGTACTACTTGCAGGATAAAAAGGAGGCTATGTATTATCTTCGCTTAGGAGCACGGGACACCAGTTTTGATGGTACTATCTGCAGAGCACTTTTTGAAGAGCTTGCCGGCAATAATAGACGTGCAGAGGAGGAATTACTGAAAATTGTCGAAAAAAACGATGGTTATATAAGCCCTTACTATGCTCTGGCTAAAATCATGGACAAAAAAGGGAAAAAAGCCGAAGCCCACGACTATTATATTACAACATCCCTTATGCTTTATAATTCAGGTTTAACCGGCAGTGCGAAGGGTTCGCTGCTTAAGGCTCTTTCAATTAAGCCTGCGGAGCCTAAAACCCATGAGTTACTTGCACGATTATATGAAGCCGAGAATAAGTATGCATCGGCACTCTATCATTATAAAAAATCTGATCCTGAGTTAAAAGATATCGATAAAATTATTCATATAGCATTTCTTTATTATTATATCGACAATCATTCTTTGGCTCGTGAAATGGTTAAGAAGGGATACTCGGTCGATCAAAATAACGACCGCCTCTATTTTATCGATGGGATAGTGCTATACAATCAAAATGAGTATAAAGATTCCATACAGCAGCTTGAAAAGGCCATAAGTATTTCTGCAGAGAATCCCGAGTACTATTTTTATCTCGCTATGAGCCAGGATAAGATGGATCTGTACGATGAAACAGTTGTATCTATTAAACGAGCCATGGAACTTGATGATAAAAATCCTGATTACTATAACTATCTTGGTTATCTGTATGCCGATAAGAATATTAATTTAGAAGAGTCTGAAAAGCTGCTCAATACAGCATTAAGAGCTAAGCCATTTAATGGGGCTTATCTGGATTCTATGGGGTGGCTCAAATTCAGACAGGGTGACTATAAGAATGCCGAGAGATATTTAGTACGGGCATATCGCAATTTAAGGGCTGTTGGGATGCGTGATTCCGTTGTTTATGACCATTTGGGTGACATCTACGAAAAAACCGGAGATAAAAGGATGGCTCTTCGCTTTTGGAAAATGGCTCTTTCTTTAGATAAGCAAAACGAACAGATAAGAAAAAAAATTGAGGACTAATACATCTATATGAAAAAAAATAAATTCCTGTTACTTCTTTTATTAGTATTTATTCTTGTTCTTTCATCTTGTGGAACAGCACAAAAAAAAGAGACCATTTCTTCAGATGATACTCTTGATATAATCAGGAATATTAACGATCGAAAGCCGGAAACTGTCAGGGCTAATGTTGCCGTTAATCTTACTATGGAGCGGATGAGCAGTGTGCATTTAGGAGGTACAGCATATTTGCAGAATTCACCGACCAAGGTGCGCATCAGGTTAAATGAGCCTGTTTTTAACAGTCCGGTTATGGAGCTGTTTGCTGATGAAAGAGGTGTTACAATCTATTATCCTATTGATAAACGTGCTCAGAAAATATCCGGTGGAATAAGTGATGACAGTTTTTCTGATTCATTTGATTCCCGGTTGTTTATAGCCTATGCTTTTACCTGTAAAATCCCTGTAATACCGGATTATTCGGTATCGAAACATTCAATTAATGGAAAATCGCGTAGTTTAACCCTTGAAAATAGTAATTTTATCGAAGAGATATCTATATACGCTAATGATATAAAGAAAATCATCATTACCGATAAAAAATCTGATAAAATTTATACCATTGAGTATAGGCAAATGTTTGAACAGGACGGGTATATCTTTTTTAAATCTATTCAAGCATACATTCCAGGGGCCAATGAAAAGATAACCGTTCACTATATGTCTGTTTTTTCAAACCCATCTTTCAATAAAGCACGAATTTTTAATCTTGCAATCCCTGAGGGAACCACAATAATCAGATAAATGTCGCCCTTTTTTTCATTTTTTGCGTTTTATTTATTAAGATGTAAAAAAGGAGGGTGATTACCCATGATTAATTCTACATTAAATGTTTCAAAACGTAACATTTCTTATCTTCAGAAAATGAAATCAGATAAACAGATTTTATTTTCTGAAATCTTAATCTGTTACATTGACCATTCATTAGTTTTTGTGAAAAATATTCGTGACGGTGCTGTTCGGTATCAAAGCAGGGTTGATGAAGATTCCTGGAATATTGTTCATGTTTCCTTTGAAGAGAGTCGTTATAATCTTTTTACAGCTGCCCGTTTTTTTTTAAAGATGTCTCTTTCTCTTATTTTTGCCAATGCAATTGAATATTACATGTCATTGAGTAATGAGGATAATGAGTCAGATAACTATTTTGAATTTTGTGCTGTTTCTTGCTTTGATGAGATGTTAGAGTTACTAAAACAAAGATTTTACGGAAAAACATAGCAACTTAGCACCACTATAGACTGATAACAAATATAAGCATAAGACAGAGTTGATTTGTTGAACAAGTCAGCTCTTTGGGTAATTAATAACCGGCTCTTAATTCTGCAATATTTGCTGATTTATAATAAATTATAGAGGAAAAGTGAGGTATTTGTTTATATTTCTCTGGTATTATCTCGACAGTAAGTCTTTCAATCAGCTTTGAGTAAAGGAAACTCAAGGAAATAAGTATTTTTTGGATAACTATTCGTATTTTATGGTATTAAAAAGCCCCCACCAGCAGAACCGGTGAGGGCCGAAAAAACTAAACATAATAAACATAAGTAACAGTTAAGTTACAATGTTATAATTAGAACCAGTACTCAACACGAACAGGTATCATCCATGCCATTGCATCAGCTTCTTTTTTATCAAGTCCATTTGCAGTTTCACGATAAACAGAGAAATCACAATTAGCAAACTGAATACCAGTACCGATTAGACCATTGCTGAATCCTTTTTTAACACCAAGAAGAGCAGACCAAGCTGTAGCTGCTTTTCCATCTTTATCAGCAAGACCAGAACCTGCAGCATTTGCAAAACGGAAGTCTGTATCAAGTGCAAGACCGCTACCAAGATCCATACCGAATCCTAGACCAGCTTTAATAGCCATGCCTTCTTCACCTTCTGCATCTACCTGATCCATCTTAACGTCTGATGAAACATTGATAGTCATTGTACCCATGTTATAACGAATATAAGCAGCAAAAGACATCTTGTCTTGCTCATCATCAGTTGGAATGTATGTTCCAAGATCAATATAAAGATTAGGAACAAGCTGATCCAACTTGACAGCAGCATTGATTAAAGACCAGTCTTTAGTGTCTTCGCCATCAACGTAAGAACGGCCGATATACTGTGCACGAATTTGACCAACACCAGCGATATCATATCCAGCTCCATACTGACCACGGGTAAACATCATAGCAGTTGTGTATTGTTCATTAACTGCATCAGCAGCTTCAACAGTCTCATCTACATCTGCAGTCGCTGGATCGTCTTCAACAGCAGCAATAGCAGCAACTACTTCAGCATCAGTTGTTTTTTTTGTGTCCCATGCTGCGAAAACATGAACACCAGACATGTCATAGCTAAGCATTGCTCCAGCATTACCAGTAGAAACCGGTGCGCCATTACTGTTTTTTCCAGCTACACCACGAGTAAAAACATTGTCCTCACCTGTGATAATAGTTGGGCGAACCCAGTCCCAAGAACCATAAGCAGAGTTTCCACGAAGTGCATCATAGAAAATAGTTGTTCCTACTGCAACGCGGAATCCATCAACTGGTTTTACCCAAACGAACTGCTGATCATGTGCGCCGAAATTAGCACCATCGTCAACATTAACATCGGCTTGGAAACCAACATTATCGCTGTTACCGGCAATAGTCATGCCAATTCGCTGAATTCCCCAGCCCCAAGAAGTGGTATTTGTTGGAACTACTTCTTCATCAGCACCAGCGGGAGATGCCATTGGTACGAACATAGTACGACCCCAAGCGCCGATAGTAACTTCAGCAAGTGCAGTCGAAGAAAATGCAGTAGCAACAACTGCAAAAACTAAAAATAACTTTAAAGCTTTCTTCATTAAGAATTCCTCCTAATAATTTTTCCGAGTAATAAAAAAATATTACTCTCGTGTTTGATTTATATCATTATGCTGACCGTTTTATTTACTGTCAATACTAAATTTAAAAAATCGAGTTATTTGTACTTAATTTTTCGCTAAATTTTCATTAAAAAATTATATCTGCGCGTTGTATGGATAACTGAAAACAGGTGCTTAATATTAAAAGATCGTGTTCACGGCCTTATATTCAGATTCATCCATTTGAATTCTTCAATTAATCACTTTTCATATTACGTCATCAGGACAGGCGCTTGTCGACGCAATTTCATAAGTCTATCAGAAACTTTGGAATAATTTCTTAATTATTAATCTGTAAAAGCATAAACTTTCAGAAATCTGGAACGTTTGAAAAGTTTTCCGGTAATTTAACCAGTTTCTTTGTGCTTTATGAGAAAATTACTTAGGGTTATACGTTTAGATTTCCCAGACTTCCGCCTGTAGTTTGTGGGGGGCTGTTTTTGTTGCTCATGAAGAATTTTTGGATTTTATAACAATAAAATCAGTATTGCGGTGAAGGTTTTAATGAGGTTTTTTACAGTATCTCTTCTCTATTTTCATCATGAAGTTGTGTTGTTTGGTTATCAAATTTAAAAAATCTGAATTAATACACTTGACAAAAAATATGTGCACGAATTACTAAAGACAGATGCCGTTAAGTACGGTGTCGAATAAAAAGTGGAGTATTATGACGTATGGAAAAAGGTGTAGTTAAGTGGTTTAATGAGCAGAAGGGTTTCGGCTTCATTACAAAAGACGGTGGAGAGGACATTTTTGTTCACCACACAGGTATCGTAGGAGAGGGTTTCCGTACTCTTAACGATGGCGACAATGTAGAATTTGATGTAGAGGAAACCGAGAAAGGTCAGCGTGCCGTTTCTGTGTCTCGTATATAACAAGTCATAAGAAATTACGTAGATGTATCAAAAACTACAAAAAAATCCGCCTACGGGCGGTTTTTTTTGTAGTTTTTTTTATCGCCAGTGAATACAGTAATCCGTTAATTAAATGATGAGAGATAATATAAAGAATCAGGGGGACTGCACTCTCTTTAGGCAGATAGGCAACTGTTAGCCATAAAGAGAGGCCCGTATTTTTATGTCCAAACATCAGGGCTCCGGTAATTTTCTCCCCTCCACCTCCTTCTCCTCCTGTTTTTCTGCCGCACAAGTAGCCGCTTAAATACAGAATAACCGCACTCAGAAAAACTATGATGAATAATCGGGCTACGGTTTCGATGGGGTATGCCGAAACACGATCGGAGGCGCTTGAAACAGCACTGAATACAAGAAGAAAGAAAAGTCCCTTCTTGATGCTTTCTGCGTGATTTATTGAACGGTTTTTAAATAGTGTACAGAAAATTCGAGATAATAAAAAAGGAACAATTATCATTGTGAAGACTTTTATGCCAATCATGATATAGGGAATGGTGAAATTTTCGCATTTCAGGGTGAAAAAGAGGTGAAAACCGTAGCTGAGTGGAGCCAACAGGTGTAAAAAAAGAATATGAGAAATAAGCCGGCTGCTGTTTGCTCCCGTTAGCGAGGCAATAACCGGAGAGCTGAGTGCAACCGGCGAGATAATCGCTAAAATGAGTCCGTTATAAAAGGCATCAGGCAGGCCCAGTGGCAGCTGTGAAATTGCAAAGGGATAGACTCCCAGTACAAGAATAAGGTAGGCGATACCGGGGCGATCGGCTAAATTCTCTTTCTTAATATCAACAGTAATAAAGTTAACAAACATAACTGCACCCAGAATAAAGGGGAGAGCTGTCTCAAGAAACGGGAACGAGGGTAGTAGCAGCGCAGCTCCAAGAACGATGAAAATGGTGAATCGGCTGTTTAACAAAAGATCTGCCATAATAGGTTTGATTATTCCTCTGTTTTGTCGATATTTAAAGCACAATCGACAAATAAAACAGTCGGTCGTGACTCATTCAGCCTGTTTTATAACCGCTCTTTCTGAATTCAACTGTTTTATTGCAGATGAGCATTACTAAATGTTCTTGATTTTCACTCCTGTTAGTCTTAATTTAGGGAATTAATTTTAAAACAGGTCCCAATAAACTGAAAATCCACATTTTTCATCGGCAGGCGGGTAATCGGGAATAACTGATATAATGGAATGTGAAATGATACCAGGTGTGCCAAAAAAATTCTTTATTAAATGTTCCCTGTTAAGAGCAATCTCTCTTTTTTGTTATCTCTTCCTGCTTTGTTTTCTTTTTACGGGTAGCAGAGCTCTTTTGGCAACCAAGGCGAGCGCCAGTATCAATGCCGGTGAACAGAAAAAAGCCGAAAAGGGCCTTAAAGATAATAAAAAGTTCCTCTATTATATCGACTCATCCATATCCAACACTGGAACCGAAGATGATAAAAAGCTCTATACTCGTGCCATCAAACATGATATCGTAGCTCGTTTTTACTACTTAAGATTCTCCTTTTCCAGCTCTTTCGCTCAGATACGTACAGCCCAACAGTTGCTGATTGAGCTTTACCAGTCAAACATTGATGCTGAAATTGCTCAGGCCATGGATTATCTGAATGATGTTGCTCCCGATGTTGTGCATTCCCGTGATCCACGAGCTAGGCTCTATTTGCGACTTGCCTATCGCAATGCCGAGCACGCGCGTATTTATAAAAACATGTCCGATCACTATAAACCGACTCTTTTTTCAATGCGCCTTTATAAATATGTTCAAGCAATGAAGAAGGCCAAGGAGGCTAAGCGCTATGCGGTTTGCGCCATGTTACAGCTTCGATTGAAGGATAAGCACCATCTAGAACGCACTTATCAGAGTTTTGATGATATTGTACAGCTGGTAAACGAAAATGTCGAATCTGATTTAAAGGATAAATCACTCCATTTCCATACCGATTCGTATTATAAATTCATCGAGCAGAGTCTCTATAAACAGGTCTGGGACGAGCCGGATCTTGAAACCTTTGATCCTTTTCAAAAATATCTTGAACTTACTGATTAAATACAGGATTATTGAAGCGAATCGGCTCAAATTTACTCAAATCATAATCTTGTAGAAGTTTTTGCTGAAAAACCATATTTTAGGGAATTATTTTTGATGATGAAAATGTTTACTACTGCGAAAAAATCTTTAATCAATGTTTTCTGTCTTATTACTGTTCTGCTTGTTACCTGCTCTCCTGAGGCCGCTGGCACTAATCTGACGGGACTTCGTTTCAGTAACAGCTCTTCACAGATAATTAAGGAACTTTCTAACCGGCAGAAGTTAAATCCGGCAGAGAGCTTTCTTCTCGCAGAGACCTATTATAATGAAGGCGATTATAAAAAAGCTCTATTCAATTATGCAGGCGCCGCTTTTATTAACCGTGAACCAGGTGATCTCAAGCTGTATGCCCAGCCTATACACTCCTATCTTGGCCGTTCGTTTTTTCGCTCCGACTATTTTGATGCTGCATCGTTCAGAATCGCATCCATATTTTACAAATATAAAGAGTATGATTATGTTGTAAAATTCTGTGATTACGTTTCAAAAGATGACCCGGCGCTGTTCTTTGAAGCTGTAAAACAGGCTATGGCGGCCTATTCGCAGCTTGAAGAGTACTCTCAGGCGCTTGAATACTCGGAAAAAATTGATACAGTTGTGTATAATAACGATTTTCACAAAATAATTCAGATACAGCGAGCATCGCTTTACAGTAAAACTATGGATTATGGTATGGCCAAAGATCTTTACTTGTCTGTTATAAAAGATAACAGCTTCTCTTGGCATGCACACACCTCGGCAATGCAGCTCAGCTCTCTTTTTACGTCAAACCAGATAACTCTGACAGATGAAGATCGGGCGATTATTGTACCGCCTCTTGTTGATTCAAAAAAAATCAAGGAGGCGGAGGAGGTTGTCGCTACATCTTCTGATTCTTTCGAAATAGACTATTCCCGAATGTTAATTCATCTTCACAGAAAGCAGACTTCAAAGGCTCGTGAAATTCGCCAGAAATATCAAAAGCAGAAACCGCTCTATGCACGCATGCTTCTTGGTGAGGCCGATTTTCTCTGGTCAGGTAATAGGGCAGGGGCTGTTCAACTTTATCGACAGTTGATAGAGCTTAATCAGGAGAGTGAACGTGAATTTGCACGGGTTTGCAGGTATCTGTACCAGCGAAAACGGTCACAGGCCTTTGACTATTTGCGACGTTACCGGTTAAAATATCCGGATACCAAAAACAGCCAACAGTTTGAGTGGTACCAGGCTCGTCTGCAAATTCTTGACGGAAACTTAAATGCGGCGCTGCCTTTATTAAAATCAATAGTTTCTGATAAAACACATCAGTATTATGGAAATGGTGCCTGCTGGCTTTATCACTACTACCGTGTTAATGATACAAAAATGGCTTTGAGCTATTTTAAACAAGCTGTTACGTACAGTCCTGATTCCTGGTATGTCTGGATACTGGCTGACCAGCTGAAAAATAACTACAATGTTCAGAAGCTAAATGATCAGTTTGCAACTGCTATTGCAGAAAAAGACTATGAGTCTGCCCATTTCGCCCATTTTATGCTCTATCTGTTACAAAAAGACGGCGTCTTAAAAGATCAGCGACTGGCTACACTTAAAAGCGCATTTCTGTATCCGCATACTGACCTTGATGATTATCTGACGACACCTCATGAGAGTATCTTCGTTGGTTTGCTGAGTACCTATTTTGATGCCGGATTCAGTGATGGAATCAGTTCACTGCTTCACTACATGGACGAGACTGAAGAGAACCGTAAACTTAAGTATTTGATGCTGTCACGTTTAGGTGAGATCTATTCGCACTCTCACTATGCTTTTCTTGGGACAATCCGTCTGCTTCGTGAATTTGAAATTGGTGAAGATATCACCCTGCTTGATGATTCGCTGGTTAAACGACTCTTTCCAAGGCCCTATTCTGAAATTGTTGCTGCTGTTTCAAAAAAATATCCGTCTGTTTTGCCGCATCAGATATATTCGGTCATGAAGTCTGAATCTGCATTCAGGCACGATGCGGTCTCTTTCGTGGGAGCTTCTGGTTTGATGCAGGTGATGCCGGCAACAGGTCGTGGAATTGCGAATTCCTTGAAATTGAAGGAGTATGATCTGAGAGACCCACGGGTCTCAATTCTTTTCGGCTTTTATTATATGAACTGGCTCTCGGGACTCTATAATGGGGAGTTCGATCAGATGTTAGGTGGTTATAATGCCGGCCCCGGGAATATGAATAAGTGGAGAAAACGTTTTGATGTAACGGATAAGATCCCCTTTGCCGAACAGGTTCCTTTTGATGAAACAAGATTCTATATGTTTAAAACCCAGAAATATTTTATACAGTATAACACTGTTTATGGAGTAACGAATGAGTAGATTTATAACCATTCTGATTGTTGTTTTTTCACTTACTTCATGTACAACTGGTATGTCGCGTAAAAAAGTTGATGCTGCTGTCGATTCCGCAGGAAAGGACTATCATGCTGCTGCAAGATGGCAGGAGAGGGAGGTTGCAATTAAAACAGTTACTGCGTTTGTAACTGCCGAGGCTGTTGCGTTAAAGCTGGAAGCTCTTGAAGATACACACTCCCGTGTACGGGTTGCTGCGGCAAATGGATTGTCTGCTGCTATTAGTAATGCTGAAATTCGTGAAAAGCTTGCTGAAAAAGCCAGGCGTGATCGGGAAGCATCTGTTCGGTATTCTGCCCTAAAAACATTGGTACCCTCCGACGCCCCTGAGCTTTATCCTCTGTTTATTTTTTATGCAAACAGTCGTGATTGGCTGTTTCGAGAAATAGCATTTAAGGGGCTTATTGCCATAAATGATACAGATATTGTAGAAAAATCGGTTCCAACCATTGTAAAGGGTTTAAGAGATGAAAACGAAAGTGTGAAAGTTGCCATTCTTGAATCCATAGAAGTTAAAAAAAGTGAGTATTACGAAGAGATCAGAAAAATATTTTTTACAGAAGGATACGAGACACAGATAACACTCCTATGTGCAACCTTAAAGGCTTTGTCGGGCTATAATTTAGATATTCGTGTCAGGGAAAGAGTTGAAAGGTTGATTTTGCATCCAAACAAGAGGGTGAGGATTTTAGCGCTTCGGGTTCTGAAATCAGAACCCGATTATATGGAAAAGCGCTCTAACTAAAAGTAAGCTTTTTATCTGGAATTATTTGGCTTTTTCTTTTGAGATATAGACTTTACTGTCATTGTCAGAAATTATTTTTTCATAACGTTCGCGAATTTCAACTCGACGTTTCTCTTTTGCGTCGTTCAGACATTTTTCTCTATCAAATCTTAGTTTGCGGCACTCATTTACAGTCTCTTCGGGCAGGTCATCCGCTTCGATGTACATATATGTAAGCATTCTGTCTTTAGAAATGCGGTAAGATTCGATAGCCTGTATCGGACGGGTACGTACAAAGTAGTCGTTTGCCTGTAATATTGCAGCAGTCGACTGTGACATCATCTTTTCTTTTGTTTCGTTGTTTTTTTTGCCCCGAAGTGATTTTTTTATTCTTACCCGGACATCTCTCTCAATAAGCTCTTTTTGCATCGCCTCTGAATCTTCCTTGTATATCTTCGCAATATTCATTGCCGTTTCGCGAATTTCAAGTTCGTTTTCTTCGAATTGTTTTGCAGATCTCTCATATTCACGTGAAAAATAGAGCGAGGAGGCTTCTGAATAGCTTTGAACAAGTTTATCGAATTCGGCATCTCCGCCACCGTAGTTAAAAATAGCAGCTGTTAAAAGTTTAATGTTTCTGAAGTTTTCATAGCTTAAGCGTTTTATAACTGCTTTGGGGTCATGATCAGGGCCATCAACTGCCTGGGCAAAAGCTAAAAATGATAGCGTAAATGCCAAAAAAACTGAGATAACGAATCCTTTCTTCATAATCCGGGCTCCTTAAAGAAAAACTATTAATTTATAATCAAATTACCGATACATTAAGTAAACTCTCTGTATAGGCAGACAACAGCCATGTTTCGACTGGTTTTACTGATGCGTTACCCTATTTCAGTTCAGGGTTACGCGATACATAGCGGGAAAATCCATTTCAGTGTCACATAGAGAATGGGTATATATATTTAAAAAAGTCAAGGAAAATTAGTATCTGTTATATCTTATGGAGGATTCAGATGAGAAAAGTCTTTCCCGTCGTTATTTTTATAATTACGGTTGCAACATTCCTTATAGCTTCTGCAACGCCTGTCTCACAGGAGGAGAAAACTGTCAGAATGTCCATTATTATGGTTGCCAACAAATGCGTTGGAATTGGCTATCTGTTTAACGGCACAACTCCAAAGGGATTTGATAATACGGGTTTTGTTCTTTATGTTTATTATAAAAATGGTATAGAGCTTCCCCGAACTGTTCTTTCAATGTTCAGAGCCGGTGAATATGTTGATCCGAAAAACGCTAAACCGGGAGACCTGCTCTTTTTTCTCGAAGATCCGGTCGATACCTCTTCTATAAATCATGTTGGCCTCTATCTTGGTAAAGATAAGTTCATTCACATGCCTGGGGAGGGCTCTTATGTTCGGATCGATCGTCTGGTAAAAGATTCAAAGTGGAGCGCCCGTTTTGCCGGTGTTAAATCATATGCCAAGTTATTTTCATCATCATCTTCTTCATCGAAGGATTCCGAGCCTGTAACCAAACAGACTGTTTATGGTTCTTCGAGTGTTGAGTTTGAGACATCAGAGATGGAGTAGTTCTGTTTAGAGTATACGGGTGATAAGTATTGACAGATCGTCTTCGGGTTCACTGTTTCCGGTGTAGTCATATATTTTCTGAAGTACAAATTCAGAAAGATCATCCGGTGAGAGTTCGCAGTTCTCTTTCAGTATTTCCATCAACTGCGGTTTGCCCAGAAAATTACCCTTTTTATCCTTCGACTCGACAATACCGTCTGTATAAAGAATGAGTATGTCTCCTGGGTGTATCGGGCATGAGCTCGATACATACTCCTCCTCAGGAAACATGCCGACTATTGGGTTTAATGAACATAATTCGGTATATGTGCCGTCTTTATGTAATAGTAGTACTTCGTTATGACCACCGTTTGAGTATATCAGCTCATTGATAGAAAGATCGATTATACCATAAAAGGCTGTTAGAAACATTCCTGCACCACCTACAGTTTTTAAAAGAGATGCGTTAATCTCATCAAGAACATAAAAAGGTGGGTTATGAGGTTTTGCAAGGTTAGCGAATGACATTTTCGCCATCGTTGTAATCAGGGCTGCAGAAATTCCGTGGCCACTGACATCCACAATTGCAATGCCCATAGAGTTGTCTGTAAATGGGAAAACATCATAATAGTCACCCCCCAGGTTCTGCATTGGGTGATATCGCCCTCCAATTTCGAAATACTCCGATTTCGGGAAGGTTCGGGGAATAATTATCTGTTGAACGGAACGAGCCATGAACAATTCACGTTCAAATGTCATATTTTTGATGTTAAGCTCATCATTTGCATGTTTTAACTGACGGGTTCGGTTATCAACGAGATTCTCTAGTTCCTGATTAAGGTAGATGTTTTCGAATGCAATAGAGACATTTGTACAGAATATGTCTATCATATCACGTTCCCACTCCTGAAGAGCCTCGTTACGCTCAAGGTAGATGATGTTTTCACTGTTGTTTTGTGTCTTAAAAAATGCTATATAGTGGTATTCGTC
This sequence comes from Spirochaetota bacterium, assembly GCA_027858855.1. GTDB lineage: Bacteria > Spirochaetota > UBA4802 > UBA4802 > JAFGJZ01 > JAFGRW01. Next base: position 92,576 of record JAQIBV010000007.1, read on the forward strand.
ATAAATATTTCGTTTTTCAGCGAATGCGCGAGTTAACAGTTCATACTGTTTTGGCTCAAGAACCTCTTCAACCCTTGTGTTAATAGTGCTTTCACCGTATTTGCCGGTTGCGGCAAGTATAACCGGGTGGCCGTTTCTGTTGATTGCTGTTAATCCTGATGTTTGACAGTAGAAGGCATTGTCACTGTAACGCAATATTGATGTGAACTGGTCAAGAATACCGGCAACAAAATTCTGCAGAGAACGGACTTCAAAGATATGTGCAGTCGCTTCGATTATTCTTTCGAGGGCTTTCTTGTTCTTTTCAATTGTTATGATGTCACGGTATGAACGGAGCGCAGTAATTACAGTGCTGTAAAGACGTTCAGTTGTAAGCTCTGTCTTTGATTTGTAGTCATTGATGTCATATTCAACAATGACCCTCTTTTCTGGAGCCTGACCTGGTTGGCCGGTGCGAAGAATTATGCGTATAAGATTGTTTTTTATATCTTCGCGGATATAACGTGTCAGAAGAAGACCAGAGTTTTCCTGTTCCATGACAACATCAAGGAGGATAACCGCAATATCATCACGTTCCAGTAAAATTGATTTGGCTTCAGCTTCTGAAAATGCACTTATAAATTCAAGCTTTCTTCCCGAAAATTCCAGGTCAGATAGAACAAGCTTGGTGACTTTGTGCACATCCTGCTCGTCATCAACTATCAGTATTTTCCATGTTTCCCGGATGCGGGAGTCTTGATTTTCATCGCATGTCTCTGCAAAAAAGATCAGATCTTCAGTGTCTTGCTTCGTCCCCAGAGTATACCTCTTTACACCATTTTTGTTGTTCTGGCTGGATAAAAATATCTACCGTTCATGCTAAGGTAATAAACTATACGGAAAATTGCAACAAAATCATTAATGTTCATTAATGTTAAAAAAATAAAAAACCCAGAAAAATATTGAGAATATCATAATTCTGACTCGAAAAAAGCAATTATTCTTCGCCTTCGGCGGGGAATAATAATTTCTAAGAATATGTGCGTTTGAAAATTTAAAGCGAAAAACGTTGCACATAAGTTACTTTGTAATTTGTTAACCTGTTTAAATGTCACAAACTATTCAAAATGATCTATTTTTTTGTATCGTTTCTGATCGGTTATCTGTTAAAGAGTGTAATAGTCGTTGGGGTGGTTAAACAGGCTGTTTGTAACTGCTTTGAGCTTTGTGCATCAGAATCTGTTTGACAACCGGTCAGTACTTAATACAGTGCGGGACGTTGTCATGATGGCTTTTAATGCGATCCCGAAAGTTATCGTAATTTGATCTTAAAAACAATTTTTTGGGGATTTATATCATATTAAGAATTGAAGGAGATAGTATGAAAAAAATAGTAAGGTTATTTCTGTTGATATCAGTTATTGCCGGTTTTTCAGCGAATGGATTTGCGGGTAATGTGTCGGAACTTTCGATAGGAGGCACACAATCAGATGCTGTCGGTGATAAATGGGGTATGAACCTGAGTGCAGTGTGGTGGAATGAGATCAACTATTTGTTTGCATTGGGTTTTAATCCACAGTTTGTCTGGTTCAGATGGGATAAATATGTAACCGATCAGAGCGGTGATCGTGTCTATGAGCAGCGCGAAGTCGGAGGGGTTTTGGATGACTACCCAGTTATTGAGACAGCGAATGCCTACATGATTCCCTTGCATGTGGTCGCCAAACTGCAGTTTCCTCTTACAGAAACTATAACTCCTTTTATCAAAGGTGGTGGCGGTTATACCTTTATGCCTTTGACCTACACAAATGCTGAAACAGAGATGTATTCGGGACTCAGCTGGACTGCAGGTATTGGTTGTCAGTTTCGAGTGAAGGATATTCCCAATTTCAGGTTTTTTGTATCAGCTGATTATCGTGGATCACGTCTGACCGATTCTGATAATGTCCGAATCGACATGAGTGGAATAGCGGTTCATGCAGGTGTTCAGTATGGTTTAACACGTGAAAAGTCACGCCCGGCAACTGTTGATAGTGGTATTGTCTGGTAAAATTAGAAAAGTTGAAATTTGTATCGCCTCATTTTAACATGAGGCGGTACTTCTCTCGAAGCATCATGAAGTAGTTTAAATACTCCGGTTTTCGGTAATCGGGGTAGGTCCAGTCGAAAAAGACGAATTTTCCTCCCGTGTAGTAGTATTCATTCTCAAGATGTACCCCCTTATCAAGATAGACTCGATGGTAATACTCTTTGCAACTGGCTAAACAGACATTTGATAGTGTGAGGTAACCTGGATCAATGTTAATCTTACGTGTGTTGTCGGGCAGGGAGAGTTTTGTCTCCAGTTTGTTTGTAAATAGTTTAATGTCAGTTATTCTGTTTCTTTCGATAAGGTTAGTAAAAGAGAAGAATAGCTTGAAAAGTTTTTCACCAATTTCTTCATAATATGACGAAAGTAAAAAGGGGATTGGTTCAGAAATAGTATCAACCGGCCCGAAGGTTTTATTCATTTCAATCATTGCACTCTTTGCCAGATCTTCCGATTCAGTCAGTACACCTGCAAAAAGCAGTGCAGGTTTTGGCAAGCGGGGTGCTGCCACCTTACCCGACCATCTGTAAAATATAGGTGAAGAAGTAGTCAGAGATTAAAATAACCATAGAAGACTTAACAACCGCAGTAATGGTAGACTTACCGACGCCCTCGGCTCCACCTGTGGTTTTAAATCCTTCAAATGTCGCAATTATTGATATCTCAATTCCAAAGAAGAATGATTTTATTATTCCCGACAAAAAATCCATGGATGATGTATATTTGATTACATTAGTCAGATACTGCTCTAACGATATGTCTAAGGCGAAATATCCAATAAAGGCTCCACCTGACACTCCAACAAAGTCGGATATAACTGTCAGAGCTGGTGTCATAATTATGCATGAAAGAAAACGGGGTACTGAAAGATACTGTACAGGATTGGCTGAGAGGGTGATGAGTGCATCAATTTGTTCTGTTACTTTCATCGTACCAATTTGCGCTGCAATGGCCGATCCGACACGTCCAGCGAGAAGGAGTGCTGTAAGTACAGGTGCCAGCTCGCGAAACATTGCGATGGTAACTGCTGAACCAATATAGATGGAAGATCCCGGCATTTGCGCTTCCATCGCATTACCGATTTGAAGTGCCATTACCATTCCGGTAAAGAAGATAGTTATCGATGTTACTGGGATAGATTTATAACCGATTTCGAGAAGGTTATGCATCAGGTTACGAAAATCAAATGGAGTTTTAAATATCCAGCGGATCGTCTCTTTGAAGAAAATGGCATACTGACCAAACTCTTCAAAGAAGTGCATTGTTCCCTTTAAAAACGAATTCATAATTCGTGTTTCTCCACTCTGTTATTTAATCCACAAGTCTATTAATCAGGATAGGTGTGAATAGTCTCAACATTGTTGAATTTTGTAAATTTGTCCCAAAATAGCAGTTCAACATCACCAATCGGACCATTACGCTGTTTAGCAATTATTATATCGGCATATCCCTTTCTTTCAGAATCCCGATTAACACGATCTTCGCGGAAAATGAACATGACTACGTCGGCATCCTGCTCAATTGAACCTGATTCACGAAGATCAGAGAGAATTGGTTTCTGATCTGATCGCGATTCGACGGCACGTGACAGCTGTGAAAGTGCCAGAATAGGGCAGTCCAGTTCGCGAGCAAGCAGCTTTAATCCACGTGAAATTTCGGCAACCTGTTGCTGGCGATCAACACGGGATGTCGAAGATATCAGCTGGATGTAATCTATGATAATCATTCCCAGTTTTTGTTTCTGTGTAGCCCGTCGTGCTTTTGCGCGGATGTCGGTTATGGTAACTCCCGGTGTATCATCAATGAGAATAGGAGCATTTCTGAACTTTTCAGCTACCTGGTTAATTGTACGCATCTCATCAGAGCTAAGATGGCCGGTTCTTAATCGTTGTGCGTCGATTAGTCCTTCTACACAGATTAGTCGTTGCAGGAGGTGCGTAGATGGCATCTCAAGAGAAAAGAAAAACACCGGTTTATTCTGTTCAAGAACTATGTGGTTCATGAAGTTCAATGCCAGTGCGGTCTTACCCATAGAAGGACGGGCAGCTAGAATAAGCAGTTCAGATTCATGAAAACCGGTAAGCATCTTGTCGATATCTGTAAAACCGCAGGAGAGACCGGTAACAGCTCTCTTGTTTTCATGAAGAAAATTTATCTGCTCAAGGGTCTTTTTTACAATCTCTTCAATAGTCTCGATGTCAGATGTTATACGACGTTCTGTCACACGGAAGATATCACGTTCCGCTTCATCAAGCATTGTTGGTGTATCAACGGCAAGATCGTGACACCTTACAGCTACATCACGAGAAACGTTTATTAGCATTCGTCGTAATGAGAGCTCTTTGATGCGTTTTGCATAGTATTCGGCATTGGCTGAGGTTGAAACGGTCTGGTACAATTCTGCAAGATAGGCGTCTCCACCTGCACGCTCAAATTGCTTATTATCCAGCAAGTTCTGTTTTACGGTTAAAAGGTCTATAGGGCTGTTTGATCGGTCAAGATTTGCTACTGCATCGAATATAATTCGATGTTTTTCCAGATAAAAATCATCAGGGGCGAGCACGTCAAGAACCTTGACGAGCGCTTCCCTGCTGATTGTTATAGCAGCGATACATGAAGCTTCGGCTTCCAGATCATGAGGAGGTACCTGCTGCATGTTATGCTGTTGCATATTGTGATTACTCCTGCTCAACGGTCACTTTAACTTCAGAAATAATTCCTTCGTCAAGTTTGACTGAAACTGTGTATTCACCAATTTTTCTGATAGGTTGCTCGAGTTCAATCTTACGCTTATCAATCTCAAAACCCGCTTCAGAAAGTTTTTTAGCTATGTCAATTGAAGTGACTGCACCAAAGAGTTTTCCATCTTCTCCGACCTTTGCCTTGAAAACGAGTGATAGCTCCTTAAGTTTATCCGAAACAGAGTCGCTGATTTTCTTCCGCTTCTCTTTCTTGACCTTAATGAGGTGTTTCTGCTGTTCAATAGCAGCTTTGCTTGATTCATTAAATTTTATAACAATTTTTTTAGGAATCAGATAGTTGCGGGCATATCCATCGGCGACATCCTTAACATCGCCTGCATCACCCAGGTTAGCAACATCCTTTTGAAGTATTACTTTCATTGTTCTCTCCAGCCTTAATATTAGGCGTATCAAAATTTGATTATTTCTGCGTGATAGTTAATTTTTATGCAATCACGCTATTTTTTTTCACTATCAGTTGTTCTGTTAAAACCTCTGAAATCGGTCCATACGTCAAGCAGGCCCAGCCCGGCAAGCATAACGGCAATAACCGGAAAGTAGCTTGCGTTAAATATCAGTGTCATTGCAATTCCAAGAGGAAGAATAAACAAAGGGAGCTTTTTCCGCATAAGAAAGTGGCGGATTATCCCCATCGACTGAATAAAATAGAGCGTTATCAGCATAAACAGCCCATTTATACAGATAGTGAACAGTATCTGTGACATCTCCGGTTTAATAAAGATGAAACCGGCTAAGAAAGCGATGAGCAGCAAAACGATCCTTTCATCCAGTTTGAAAAATTCAATTCCTTTCATAATGATGACCTTTTTAATAACATAAAAGGTGTATATTAGCCGTAAAAAAAAGTAGGTAATAACCGTCATGAAAAGACTGTTCAAAAACAGGTAGTAGGGTTCGATGTGATACTCTTTAATGGTATTAATATAAAAAGCAATCGCTTCAACATTTGCTTCCATAGCTTCGGTCTGCTCGGGTAACTGTGAGACCTGTTTTTTTAACTGGCCCAACAGTTCTAAAAAAACATCGCTTCCTGTAAAGTAAAGCATGTAATAATAGTGAATGCACAGCATAGCCGCCAACGAAAACGAGGTGGTTAAGATGTAAAACTGCACCGAAAGGCGGTAGCGGAATGTTAAACCGGCAACAGTTGCTATTGTCAGAAGAGTCAATACCGTTGAAAGACTCACAAATGAATCTCCAATGGTAAAAATAGCAGCTAAAGTGACGATAAAAATTCCAGAGAGCACCTTATAGCCCCATTTATAGACGGGAAGAGATATCCCGGCAATAAGCAGGCTGCCGAAAACTATTATTACACCAGTAGACATAAACTTTTATAACTCGACGAATGGTAAAAGAGCAATCATTCGAGCACGTTTGACTTCTGAGGCAAGTCGTCTCTGATGCTTTGAGCATGTTCCGGTTATTCTGCGTGGCAATATTTTTCCACGTTCAGTAAGAAAGCGTTCCAGAACATCCGGTTTTTTGTAATCAATTGCAACATCTTTATTGTGGCAAAATTTGCATACTTTTTTACGAAAGCGTGGGACTCGGCGCGGTTTGCGATCAGATTGGTTAGAACCTGGACGGCTGTTGCGCTGATCACCTCTTTGATCACTTCGTTGAGCAGGTCTTCTCTCTTCGGGTTTTGCATCCTCTTTCGGTGCTTCACTTTTCTGAGCAGGCTCGGAAGAGGGTTCTTCAACTTTTTTTATCTCGTCAGACATATTTATCTCCTTAAGTAACCACCTGCGTGGTTGTGGATTTGTGCGGTAGCACAAAAATTCTTCTTGGATATCCACTAATGTTGCGTGTTCGCTATGCGAATGTGGTATCCATATATACTACGAAAGAGCGGTGGCTTTTCTGATCAACCTAAAAAGGAATATCATCATCGTTAAGAAATGTCTCTGATGAACCTTCAGATTGTGAGTATTGGTCGCCTTTGTCGGATGTTGAATCCGGCATAGGGTAACCGTCACCCCCCTGATTTTCCTGATTAAATGAAAGAAATTGAAAATTATCAGTCACGATCTCGACAGTGTTACGGTTATTACCTTCGTTATCCTGCCAACGTCGCTGCTGCAATCTTCCATCGATAGCTATGCGCTGTCCTTTTTTTGCAAACCGAGCCAGAGCTTCGGCCGCTTTTCCCCAGATTAAGCAGTTGAAATATGACACTTCCTCTCTGCGTTCATTGTTAACAACATAGATTCTGTTATTAGCTATTGAAAATGTTGTTATTGAAGTACCGCTTGGAATCTGTCGGATTTCAGGATCGCGTGTTAACCGTCCGATTACATTAACCCGGTTGATATCAGATGATGCCATTGTATCCCCTCATGTTTTGATTTCTTTGAGAACTGATATACGGCAGTTCTCTGACCGGCGACTATAACAAAACGGACCATCCTGCAGGCTTCGTTTAGTAAGACGATTTACCCGCATTTAGTCTGTTTTATGAAGCCTGTTTTTCGTCGACTAGAACAAACATCGATCGAAGAAAAACTTCATTCAGGCCGATTTCATTAGCAACTTTTTCAACAGCTTCAGGTAGTGCTTCCACAATCTTAAATATGTAGTAGGCTTCTTTCTGATCGTTGATAGGGTAGGCGAGTTTTTTTTGACCCCAGTCTTCGTCTGATTTGATTGTAACGCCGTGTTTTGTTAGTATAGAGGCAAAAGCTTCTTTTCCCTCTTCAAGTTTGTTAGAGCGTACAACAGTGGTAAGTTCGTATGTTCTCATTGTTCCTCCTTCCTATGGAATTTTTGCTAAAATACATAATGGAAACCCCACGGGACCTGTTAAACAGCAGTTTTAAAAGAGTCACCTGTTTGAAAAACCGTAGAACAGGATTTTCAAGATGCAACGTCTCTTAGACTGCGGTTTTAGCAATCTCCCTCTGTAAATAAACATTTGCAAGAATACTCATTCCTGGTGGAATAATTCTTTGGGTAACACATAAAGTCCTTAACAAACAGGCTTTTATCAGATTACCAATGCAAATAGTGCAATTTACCGAAGCTCCTTAAAGTTTTTAGCAGAAAGGCATATTTCAAAACAATAGTCCGGATTACAGCTCATTTGAGCAACAATAATTTTTTTATCTTAGCAAGAAACCTCCTTTTTTAGTTGTGAATAGGTCAAAAACCTATATTTAAGATTGAAGTGTGTAAGCAGGTGTAATAGTATTTCGCTTGACTGTTAAAAGTGCTCTCAGTAAAGTCGGGCGGGTAGATATAGTTATTCGAAAAGGGTGAAAATTGTTATGAGTGGAAATTACAGTGTACGTTTTGAGCTTATCAGCGATGTACCGGTTATATACATTGTCGGAGATATGACTTCTGATGCGGATAGTGCTGTTGTTAAGGTTTTTCGTGAAATTAAGACAAAACATGGTTTGAAAAGAATTATTTTCAACTTTTCCGAGACAAACTATATAAATTCGGCGGGGCTTGCAACTCTGATAAACATTATCCAGGAGATGGAGAAGGTAGAGGGCCAAGTTGTCTTTGCCGGTTTGACGACTCATTTTCAGAAGGTAATGGACATTGTAGGAATAACCGAATTTGTAAAAATTGTGGATACCAATGAGGGTGCGGTTTCTCTTTTGAGTTAGTACCTTTCAGTCTGCTTGGGGCTCTGTGCTACCTGTAATAATTTTTTGCTTCTTTGATCTTTCTTCATACATCTGCCTTAGTTCATCCATCGATTCTGCACGTCTGTGTTCGGGTAACGAGTTTAAAAAGAGTGATCCGTATGATTTATTTATAATTCGACTGTCCAGAACTATTAATGCTCCGTACTCGTTCTCTCCACGAAGCAGGCGTCCTGTTCCCTGACGGAATTTTATCACAGCTGTTGGAATGTGTAATTGCTCAAAGGCTCGGCCCCCCTGTTTTTCTATCTGTTCTGATCGTGCTGCTACATCGGGGCGATCAGGTGGTGAAAAAGGAAGTTGGGTAATAATTACTGCACGCAAAAGATCTCCCTGAAGGTCTATGCCCTGCCAGAAGGAGTGGGTTCCAAAAAGCAGGGCTCCGTTTTCTTTCTTATAGAGTGTAACTGCTTCTATTGCCGAAAATTCACTCTGCGAAATCAGTGGATAGTCACTCTGCTCTACCGTTTTTTCTTCACATAGATTAAGAAGTCGATACGAGTTAAACAGAACAAGGATATTGCCCTTCGTTATTGCGGCACATTCAATAATTGTGCGCGTAATATAATCGGCATAATGTGGCTGTGAAGGGTTATTGGTCGGGTGTGCTACATGGAAGATTAAATTATTCTTATAATCAAATTCTGATTCCAGCTTTAAAAGCATAATCTCGTTTGCCTCATCGGTTGTTAAGCGCGAAACGAAAAAGTCGAATGAGTCGCCTACTGTAAGAGTTGCAGATGAAAATATAAGAGATGAATAGAAAGAGAAAATTTCTGAATTAAAAATTTTGGCCGGATCTATCGGTTGGCCATTAAAGGTGATATACGAACTGTTTTCTATCCAGAAAACCCAGTCGCTGGTTGGAGTTCGGGAGATCATTCCGAGGCTGGAGTGCAGTGATAACATTCGGGCCCGTATTCCATCGAGCAGGAAAAGCGTGTACTCATCACCATCCTTTTCATCTACAGTATTTGCACAGTCAATAAAACGCCCAAGGCTCGCTGTCAGATAGTCGGCACTCACGATGGGCCTAGTTACACGGAATGAGCTGTTTGAACCTGTAATTGCTGCAAGAAGTGTAAAAAAATAGGTGTACTCGTCCAGGATTGTGGCGAAAATATCCAGTAACTGCTCCCTTTTCTCGCCTTTGTTCAGTGCCAGCAGGGTTTTTCGTATTTCATCATCACTTAAGTCCTGTTTAAAAAAGTGTGCATCAATCGAGAACCCCAGTTGCTTGCAGCAGATGTCCGGAATGGCATGTGCTTCATCAAAGACTACGAAGTCAAAATAGGGGAGGTATGTTTTCCCAGTGTTGATGTGAGTAAAGAACAGGTAGTGGTTCATTATCAGAATATCGGCACTGTTCCATCGCAGGCGAGCCTGCTGCAGCATGCAATAACCGAAGTGTGGGCATTTTGAGCTTAAACAGAAGTCTTTGTCGCGGTGAATGTGTTTCCACATCGATTCAGGAAGAATTCCATCAATGCGGGTAAAGATGGAATTTTTTTCAATTGCTTCATTAATCAATGGAACCTTTTTCATCTCATGTTTTGAAAAAAGACCAGCCGTAACTGCGTTTTCAAATTTACGGATGCACATATAGTTGCGGCTTCCAAGACATAGCTCGATTTTTATTTCGCGACCGGCAATTGGTGTAAGTGCTTTTTGCAGAATTGGAATCTCTTTGGTGATGAGCTGGTTTTGTAGTGTTCGTGTCTCGGTTGAGAGGGCGCCGCGTTTGCCTTCTGCAACAGCATAGAGCAGTGAGGGTACAAGATAGGCGAGAGATTTGCCTATACCTGTGCCGGCTTCGACAGCAGCGTTTTTTTCAGAAAATAGTGCTTCAGCGATACTGTGGGCCATTTTTATCTGAGAGGGGCGGGTTCGATACCCCTTAAGAAGAGTTGCAAGCGGCCCGTTTTCAGAAAATATGGAGTCGATCTGCTCAGAATGCTCTTTAGTCAAATCTGAAGCTCGGGTAGCTGTCGACGACACCAGTTATAAAGGCAACAATATTGGTATAGTATCTAAAAAAGCGTACCATGAAGTCAAAGAAAAATGATGGCCATTTTCGTGTAAATATAACCGATATCAGCCCAACTATGTGAAAAAACAGAACTGCACAGGATAGTATTGAAAGAATAATTATGTGAGGAGCAGTCAATAACATAATGCCGACGCCCGAGAGTCTCATTAATGCCAGAAATTTGGAGAATTTAACTGGAGGGTGGGCGTGCAGCTGCAACTGGTAGTCTATATCTGTCGCACCTGCATAGGGTGGCAACTCTTCGGTAATGTTGAAGACTGAAAGAGAAAGACCAACACCACAGCGCAGTGTCTTTTCCTGAAATGCTGTAAAATCTTTTTCGGTATGAGATGTAAAAAGAATAATAATGCTATTAATGTATGTCAGTACCGATGCTACAATGAAGTATAATGTAAAAACCAGAAAGTGAGGAATATATAACAGGTAATAGACACCCAGCAATTTTAATAGAGCTTTGATTCTTGAGTATCGAAGTGAGTAGTCGACTGAGAATTGAATATATCCCGGACCTGCGACCCCATTTTGACTGTCAGTTGCAGTTTCGGGAGTTGCAATGTCAAAAATGTCTGTTTCAGTGCGAACCGGAGCCTGTTCTGGTAAGATGTCATCTAATCGATCAAGATCCAACTCTGGAAGTTCGTCTGCGGGAATATCATCCAGGGTCTGATAATCATCCTGATAATCTTTATCTTCATAGTTTTCATCTTCATCTGTAATATCGTCCAGGTTTATGTTGACCTCGTCGGCAGTCAGATGAAGTTCCTCTTCATCATCGTCTTCAAGCCCGGAAAAATCGTCAGTCAAACTATCTGATAGATTATTCTGTCCGGTTTCAATTTCTATTTCATCCAGAGTCAGTCCTGCATCCGATAGGGAAAGTCGTGCTTCATCGTCTTCGCCTGTGGCATCTTCCGGTTCGTCAGTATCAAGATCAAGAGTGTCAAGATCTATAGATATGGTCTCATCTTCATCGAAGAGTTCTTCCCCTGTGCTCAGGGTGTTGCTCTCTTCGAATTCAGCATTCAGGCTGTTTAGGTCTATTGTCTCGTCATTGCTGACAGGTTCTTCGGCAGGTACTGGTTTTGTCTTCGGGAAAGAGTCCTCCTCGTCCAGGTCGGCATTCAGAGAGTCAAGGTCGATGGTAATATCATCATCATAGTCTTCAGCCGGAAGAGGTATTGGGGAACCAGAAAGGGGTTCATCATCATCGTTGTCGTCATAAGGTAGGTCATCAAACAGATCGTCGTCTGTTAGATCAGTTGAATCATCATCGGTATCCATTGAAAAACGGGGTGTACCGATATCATCATCGGGTGTAAAAGGTTCAATGTCATCTTCTTCGAGTTCGATATCAAGCGAGTCGAGGTCTATGTTGATGTCGTCTTCAGTATCTGCCGAGATATCGTCTTCTTCTGTGAAACTTGTAGGAGTTTCTTCACGCACGGGCTTTTCAGAGGGTGCAGAGTCTTCAATCTGATCCGAATCAGGAATTTCATCAAGGTCTATATCCAGGTTGTCAATGTCGATTGAGAGGTCGTTATCAAAGTCTTCTGCCTCAAGGTCGGTCTCTTCAATGTCAAAAGAGAGCTCTTCGGGTTCTGAAGCGGGATCTAAAGTATCAATTGACTCTTTATCATCAGTAAGTGTATTTTCTATTACGGATGTTCCGGGTTCATCTTCTTCAAGATCGATGGCAAGACTATCCAGGTCTATAGTGAAGTCATCTTCAACTTCTTCAAGAGGGGGCGACAACAGATCACTGTCATCTTCCGAATCAAAGTCTTTTACACTGTTTGAAATGTTATCAGTATTGTCAGAGAATATTTCAGATTCCTCATTAAAATCATAGTCATCATCAGCAAGAGAGGGGGCTGCTTCATCAGCCTTGATAGTTGGGAGTGCAGGGCTGTCATTATCAGATTCCAGGTCAATTTCAAGAGAATCAAGGTCTACTGTTATTTCATCATCGAGTGAGTCGTCTTCCGTATCGAGTGTTTGTGTGGTTTCATCGGAATAATCCGAAGAGGGGAGTACCGAAAGATCAATTTCCGGTTCTACCTCGTAGTCTATGTTGTCATAGTTGTTTGAATCGGGTGTAGATACATCTTCAGATAATTCAGTGCCTGTATCTGCTTCATCCGGCGCATCGAAATTAAAGTCATTGTCTTCAGGTAAATCTGAGTCTTCAAAGGTGGAAAGATCTGCGTCGGTATCGCTCATGTCATCGAAATTGAAGTCGTCATCCTCAGTTTCAGGGTCATCATATCCAGAATTACCGGTTTGGTTATCCGAAGGTGGCGAGGCAGGCTCTTGCATATATCCAAGGTCGCCCGGATCTTCAGACATCGCAGTTTGCCCGGCGGCAGGGGTGGTCGCGGGGGTAACAGAGGATTCTCTGTTATCGATAATATTGTTATGTGAACAGTTAGGACAGCCGAAGGCAAATTTTTTCCCATTTACCTTCTCGTCGCTCACAGTAAACGCTGATTCACAATTACTGCATTTAACAATCATAATGTACTCCCGCTTTAAATAGATAGATACCGGCTATGGCTTGTGGCAACCTTTTTTTGCTTAAAAGGCGTTTTAAAAGTTTTATTTTAAAAGGCCTTTCCGATGCAATCCTGTTGCATCGGGTTTGAGCTGATTATTTCTGATAATACTCATTAATATTGTTCTGAATTATTAATACAGCAAACGGTAAAAAGAAAATTATATACCATTGCACTGATCGACCGTTCATCTCTTCAGATTTTTGAAGATACCGTATATTCAGATAGAGTGCCCATAGGCCAAATGTTGCAAAAACGAGCAGAATGTTTGTAACCGGATTGTCATTAAAGAGCCGGCTTGCCCGTGAAAGCCACCAGAGATAGTAGAGACCACCACTGAAAAGAAGCAGAAGCATCAGAATAAAGGTGTTATCTTCCGGAATTTGTTTATACTGTGTGTTCATGACTGCTCCTTCTACTTAGTGATGCTTAAAAAAGGCTACTCTTTTACAGTATCGGTGAGGTTCCCCGATTCTTTAAATACTAATTTCCTGTATCTATTCCTAAAAGCTATAAATATAAGTGTTAATCATAATTCTCATCATATTTTGTCTGAGATTATATATCTGTTAAAGCACGTTTTTTTCTTCTTTAAAAAATTGTTGTCATAATAGAGTCAATAATATACAGGAAAAGGTGTGTTGGTGATTTTCCCAACCCCTAAAAGTGACTACTTCCAGGATTAATCAATGAGTGAACTTAAACAGTATCATTATAAAAGTCGGTCTCAACGAATAATTGCGCTTTTCATGGCCTTTTTGGTAAATTTTTCGGTTGGTATGTCGGTTACTCTTGTATTTGTCGATGCCAAAACCGTTTTCTTTTACCGCTCTATCTTCAATAATGTAGTAATCTATATGCTTTTTTTCCATCTTGTGGGAATTATTTTAGGCTCTATTCTTTTTAAACGGCTGAAACGATCACGAGTGAGTTTTACTGTTTCGGTTTTACTGTTTATTATTCTAGTGGTTCTGACTTTTACAGTAAAAAGTGTTCTTGGTGATTATTATCAGCGTTTGATTATTGCATATATTGAACATACTCCGCTTCTGGTGGTCATAATATCTTCTGTTCCTTTTCTTGGTGGTGTTATTAATAATTACCTTCTACGCGTTTTGTGTGGAAAGTTTTTTGATGAGAAGCGGGGAGGGCATTTTTTCGTAATGCTTATGCTTCTGGGTGTCATGGCGGGTGGTGTTTGGTTCACTGCTATGCAGCTTGGTTTCATTCATGAATTTGTGATCTTTCTTCCTCTTATTCCTTTGGTGGTTTTCGCCTTTCTTTTCAAGCTTGAGTATAACCCTGATCCGTTTTTTGCAAGAGAGGTTAAGTACAGTAGCGAGACGGTTCCCGCACAAGAGCAGCGTCGTCAGAAGGATGATCTGATTTTTAATTATCTCAATTTTTTCTATATCGTAATCTACACCGTCCTGGGCTTTCTTACATTTATCCGGTTTTATGGAGATATTCTTTATCTTAAACTTTTCTTTTTAGCAGTAATATTTTTGTGCATTACTCTGGGTTTTTTACTTTCATTTGTAATGAAGAGCCGGTACTGGCATATCTATTCTGAAATGTATTACCCCTTCTTTTTTCTCTTTTTCTTTGTTATGCTTTTCCGGTTTTCTGAATTGCTCCCTTTTTCTCTTGGCGCGCTCTTTATTATTCCACTCGCTTTCAGTTTCGGAATGACACTCTATCACACTACTCATTTCATTGTAACTAAATATGATCAGCCGCGTGCTCATTTGATTCTCCGCTTCGGGGTATTTCTTATTCCGATTCCAATAATAATTGCACTATCGTTTGTTGTATTCTCAAACAGACTCTTTTTTATATTCTTTTATCTCCTCGCTACACTCAATATTCTTCTTCCGGGTATACATCTTGCCCAAAGACGTGGTAATGAATACCGAAAGGGGCTCTATCTTCTTCTTTTTATTATTGTTGTACCCGCATTTATAATGATGCACCTATATTTTAACATACGGCTCGATTCTGGACTTTATGTGACTTATACTCGCAACTATGACGCTGTCTATGATGTGAATTCAAATGCGGACTATTTTGATGTTAATTCGGATATAATGTATAATAATACCCGTGTAATGAAAATTTCAGATCAATTTATTCGTAATTTGCGCCGTTCGATTCTCTCACTTTCTCTGTTTATAGATAACGCCCGTGATGAAGTTCTATTCATTGATGGTAATCGTAAATTTTTCGAGAATAATGTTTATGAGATTTATGAAAACGGTGAGTGTCTCGATTACATGCTTGATTCACAGGTCGATTATAACACGATTCCTGTTTCTGGTCGTAAGAGCATGGTTACTTTTAATTCTGATATCTTCTCATTCTTTAAGAACCGTGATCGCAGGTATGATGCAATTGTAGATATACCAAACATTTACGATCAGAACTATAATAGCATCCGCTTTTCAGATACCTACTATGAGGTTGTTAAGCGTTACTTAAAGGGTAAAAATATTTTTTTCCAACTGATTCAACCAGCTAGTGCCAATGCCTGCCAGGTAAATGCTGCTGTAGCCGGTTTTAAAAAAAGTTTTTCAAATCATCTGATATTCTATTTCGGTGAGACTCTTGTACTGGCCGGTAGTACTGATAACCGTTTTGTTATCAGTCGTGAAAATGTAGAGAATCTTAATTATCAGATTTCGCGTTCAAAAAAGTATAAATCTCTCTTTTATCGGGAGGTTCACTGTCTGGCATATATTTTCGGTTCCCAATTGCCAGCAGTCGAATTGGCGTCACATCATATTGATTATCTTTCGTCCCCATTCAAGAATAGTTGTACCGGAGTATTTTCAGACATGGAAAAATTCCAATCCTTTCACTCAATTCATGATGAGGTCTTTAATCTTGAATTTGCTTCTGATACCGATAATTTACGTTCCACTCTTAAGATTATGATTGAAGAGAACAGTGAAATATTGACACTACTTAAAAAAACAGAGTCGGCTGCACTTAAGAACGATTACCGGGAAGAGGCAAGAAATCTGGCTCTTCTTCAAAAGAAGGCGGAATATGATTATGATATACGTCATTATATTGATGGAATTCTTACTATTAAAGAGCTGACGTATATACGTGCTGCAACCGAGCTTGAAGAGGGGCGTAACTGGATAGGCGCTAAAGAGATATATGAGAGCATTCTGATATTAAACGATAATAATTTTGAAGCTCATTACAGACTGGGGCTGATTCATATTACCCTTCAGCAGATAGATAAGGCTTTCGTACATTTTGACCGGGCATTACAACTTGAACCGAATAACCCCCAGGTGCTCTATCAGGTTGGTGTTTTGATGTATATGGTCGGAGAGTACCGTTACTCGTTGGAATACCTGCGCAGGGCAATTAACTATAATCTGACACATTCGATGGTTTTTCTTTATACTGGGCTTGCAAATGAGAGTATTGGAAAATATCGTGATGCGAAGCATTATTATGAGAGAGCTTTACTTGCTGATCCGAATAATCCTGATATTAAGGCCTCTATTAGCCGTATAGATAATAAAATTGACAGCAGTGTTGTTGATTATTCCCTGCCTGAGCGTCGTAATCAGAATGAGGTTGAGGAGGGAGAGTATATTCCGCTTCCGATAAACAAGAATGCCATAGAGAAGCGATTGTCTGAAGACGAGTTGAAATTTTTCTCACAACGGGCGAAACCCGACGGAAGTGAGAGTAAATATGGTGATAAGTATGATTCTCCCCCTGGGGAAAAACCAGTCGAGGAGAAAGAGTCTTCACCTGGCTTTTTTGATCTGTTTAAAGGATCCGAGCGGTGAGTACTGATAAATTATACAGAAATGGATCTCTGATTTGAAACATAATTCTGTTTTGCATTTTACTGGACTGCTGTTGTTATTGATAACAGGAACTATTCGGGCACAGACTGTTCCGATTGATATGACAAGTCGGACTTTTTATGTGAAACAGGGATTCTATCTTGAAGAGACAACACAGTTTCCAGTCGGCGAAGGTTGGAAAAAAACTGTCACGGCAGGGTATGATCGTGCATTGATGGGGGATGTTCTGTTTGATTTTGATCAGAGAGATGATTCGCTGTATCAGTATATGCTTATAACAACAATACATGTTGATTCTCATGTTGCATTAAGACGCGCACTTGCTCTCTCTATACCGAGAATAGGAACGCATTGGGAGCTTTATTTAAACGGAAAACTTGTCGAGTCCTGTTTTTTTATTGGTCCTGATGGAAGCCGAATAGAATCGCTGCAGCGCAATGTAATTGTCGAGTTTCCTGACTATCTTTTGAACGACGGATTCAATGTTATCTGTTTTCGTATTGCGGGTACTAAAATGTCACGCTCTACGGGTATTTTGCTGGGATCTTTTCCCTTTTCCGTCGATTCATTAGAACGGTTGAACAGTCTTAAAATCAGGGATTTTCTTCCAAATCTGATGTTTTTTATTGGCGGGGCCGTCGTTTTTTTGATTATGCTTTTTTTTATTTTTGTTATACCGGCCAAAATACATAAGAGCTCGGGACGAGCCGGAAGAAGGGAGGTCTATGTTGCCCTTTTGATGGTCGGCATTTCTCTTCTGTTGCAATTGGCAAATTCTCATTTGCTCTATCAGCTTATTGGAAACAGTCGGTTTGATATGCAGCTTCTACGTCTCTGTTCTGTTTCCATTCCGCTTCTGATGATTCCCCTTTTTGCTATTAGGCTTCAGTACAAATATATTTTGTGGGTAATTCTTTATACCTTAGTGGGGCTTCTTTTTTGTGGTTCTATGATTGGTTTTACCGTTTATTCAGATCGTGTAGTTGCAACTATGCTGCTTCTTGTAATGGTTTTTTCTCTGCTTATCAATGCACCGGCTGTACGCAACAGTCTGCAGTCTTTGAAAATGGAAACTTTTTTTGAGCGCATATTTCCCTTTTCTATCCTGTTTAATCACAATATTCAGTCTTTGACGCTCTATTTTGTCTCTTTTGCGGTAGTGATTTATATGGTTGTACGCGGTAACATGGTTACGCCGTCAATTGTTCTGACCTATTTAACTGCTGTCGGAGTGATAATCTCTACAATTAGAGTGTTGCGCCGTGAGATGTTTATACGTAAAAGAGATCATGGCCGGACTAATTCTCTTTTTAAAGAGATCAAAGATATAGATATGGAGCTTGTATCGGCACGTAAAAACTGCGATGAAACAAAAGACGAGAATGTGACACTAATTTCAAAAATTAACGTGATGGAAGAAAATAATCGAACCGATTCGCAGGTATTGGGAGTTGTACAAAGTTATATTTTCCCTCGGCGTGTTCCGGATACAGACAACTATGAAGCTGCTTTTATAACAGAAAAACAGAGTGAGGTCAGCGGAGACATGTATGACTTTTATACCGAAGGGCGTAGCCTGCTGGGTGTCTCCCTCTTCGAGACTACTTCGCACGGACTTGCCCCGGGGCTTGTTACAATCCTGATGCGTTCCATCATTTATCGCAGGTTTGTACAGCTTTGGGATCATAAGTTATCGGTATTGTTTGAAAAGATACAGAAAGACCTGTCGACCGAGCTTGGGGGAATGAATATTTTTTTAGCAGGTAAGATTCTGAAATTTGATGCTAACAGAGTAGAGTATGTGAACGCTGGACATACGGACATTTTGTTTAGAAGCTCGCACAACGGCTTAGTTAGGCTTGTTGCACCGTCTGATAGAAGTTTCAAATCACAGAAACTGGGGGGTAAGTCGGGAATAAATGAGTTTAATATGCTTTCGTTTTCAGTGAAACCCGGGGATATGTTTCTATTATTTACTGATGGATACGAAAGATGTCATAATCGGGCTTCTATTAAATATGGTCTCCCCAGGATTATGGAAACTCTGGAAAACATACCCGATCAGCGTGATTTGACCGAAGTGCTGGATTATCTTGTAAAAAACCTTAATAATCATCGTGATAGCGCCCCGCTTGAAGATGACTATACCCTGATATTGATTCGAAAATTATAAGCGAATTAGACTAAATCATGCTCTATTATTGTAACACAGATTTTGATATACAGCGGATGCAGACCTCATCTGTGTTTAGAGCACATGTGTATCAGATGAATCTCTTGCCAATGGCTCTTTCCCGTACGGGGGATGTCGTTGTCTCACAGACAACGCCTGATTCTGGTTACTTTGAATATCTCCGCCTTGTCGGATCAGGAGGTGGGGCTTTAATATTGCATAGTGATGTTGGCGCGACTTCAAGTCTCGATTCGTATATTTGGGGCGTTAACTCCGATTCGTTAACACTCATATCTGATTTTAACAGTTACCCTGATCCGATTATTGTATCATCTGTGAATAGACGGGATTTTTCGCTGGATGTATCCATTAAATGCAAATCGCAGCTTAAACGTTCAGTTGTCACGAGTAAAAAGGAGGTTGCCCAAACATTTAGTCAGTGGGGTGGCAAGTCTGTTGTGTTAAAACCTCTATATGGCAGCTCGGCATTCGGTTTTCAGATAATCCGCAATGAGAAAGATCTGGCGCAATGTGTAATTACCAGCCCTGTGGTCTGTGAAGAGTGGTGTGTTCGTCATTCGGATTTCTCTTATGGATTCAGTTTGTCAAAAGAGGGTGGGGTTTCTGATTTTACAATCCGTACACTCAATAATACACCACGGGGAATATTCAGTTCAGTATGCCTTCCGGCTGTTGCGAGTATCGGTTTGTTGACCGATTCTATTGTGAATTGCTGTATACCTGTTATTTCACAGAGCCTGCATTCGGCTGGATATTTCGGTCCGGTAAACTGTGACGGATTCGTATATAGAGAAGATGGTGCTTTAAAAATCGAATATTGCTGTGAAATTAATGCGCGTCGTTCAATAGCTGATATAATGTTGATGTATGGTCGTTTAGCCGGAGTTTCACACAGTGCTATTGTAAGCACTCAGCAGAAACAACGCAATGGCAGTCTTTATGAGGCACTTTTGAATAGGTTTCCAGAGGGGCATGGTGTTGTTCTTTTGACTCCGTCTCGGTTTGATTATAAAGGAACTGTATATCGTGCTCGTAGGCTTCTATATTTTGTTGGTGCTCAATCAGAAGCTGAGCTTGAAAGACGTTGCAGTGCGGTTCACGGGTTGTCAGTTGTAAGATAAGTTCTTTAGATTGTTAAATAATGAAAAGAAAGAGCTGCCGGTTGGCAGCTCTTTTTGGATAATCGGAGAATATCTTGAAGAATTAACGGAAGTTATTTATTCGTTCAGATTGAATTTCATCAATTTCTACAATGTCTTTAAGTTTTCGGTATTCGATTGATTCGATACCAAATTCTATTTCAGTTGCCATAAGTAATGCCTGATTTTTTTTCTGCTTGTATTCGATTATTCGCTCTTCACTGATTGATGAGTTATATCTTGAAAGCGATTTTTCCATGTATCCATAAGAGCTTGCAAGATATTTATAGGCTTGAACATCCTGTTTTGTCTCGCTATTAATAGCAATATAGCGTTCAAGAATAGGTATGCATGGTTTCAGGTTGTGAATATCGTACTGAGCCGAGACATAGGCTTTATAGAGACGTATTTGAAACTCTACAAACTTGGGATCTTTTCGAACCTCTTCAGACTGAATCTTATCAAGATTGTTTATGCTTCTTGTGAAATAGGTAACTGAGCGTAATTTTGCAGAATATTTCATTATACCCTTTTGACGCTTAAGCTGGTTTTCGCGGTCAATCTCCTGCCAGTACCAGCGTTCATTCAGGTTGTTCTGTTTGTCATATCTCTTTTGCAGGTTAGACAGGTTTGCGTCCATGTCGCGAAGGATATCCATGCCTATTGAATATTCATCTATGGCCTGGGTCAGTATTAATTCGGAATATTCTTTAGAGAGTTTTTTAAGGTCATTAAGAGCTTTCGCATATGGGTGAAAATCGTCAACTCTCCACTGACCTCCCATTTCTGATGGTACACTGTCGCCATCTGCAGCGGCGTCCTGAGCAGGTAGTGATATAATCAGACAAAGGGCTGCAATAAGGGATATGAGGCTTATTAACAGACACTGTTTACTTTTCATAGAGATTCCTCTTTTATAGATATTTCCGGTTATTGGGTGCTTTCTATTTGTATCGGTTTTCCAGTTGAATCTAATACATCGCACGAAACCTATAAATAGAGTCGGTTTCAGAACTATTAATGTTTAGTATTTAATAATTGACAGAATAAATATATAAAAAAAATCTAATAATTGCAATAGGGTTTATGAAAATTATATTTTTATAAGTGGCTATGTTTTTAAAGGCTCATTTTCATAAAATATATTTCTTATGTTCTTGCGTAGGGCTGTTTGCTCTGAAATTTCGTAAAATGGTAAATTATAAGAATTTACCAAGTTCTCTTTCTTTAAAATTATTCTATCCTGGCGGTACTATGACTCAACATCCTGCAGAAAAGACCCGAACGATTAAATTTTGTCAGTTTTGTGAGGGAACCGGAATAATCAAAAATCCGGATGCCTATATCACAGGGGAAAACCCCATAACACCATGTCCAAAATGTGTTTTGCCTCATTGTAAATGCGGGGGAGAGAGCCCCTATCTGTATATAAAAGAGGGTAAGGTTGCCGAGTGTCCCTGTAATCCGGTACGTTATCGCATTAACAAAATAACACATCTTTTTGCGCAATCTGATATTGACAAAAAATTCAGATGGCTTTTCCTTAACGATTTTAATGTAAAAACACAGACAGATAACCGTGTCAAATCGGCTGCTTACAAAATTATTCATAATTTTCCGGATGTTACCAAGGGGCTTTTCTTATGGGGGAACCCGGGTACCGGAAAGACGATGATTTCGGCAATAATACTGACTGAATTAATCAGCCGGTATGCTATTTCGGGAAAATTTCTAAAAATATCACGAAATTTTTTCGGTAAACTGCGATCGACCTTTGTTGAGGGTAGTAGTCTGTATGGTATGTCGTCTCAGATAGAGCGTGATCTTGCAACTTTGGATGTTCTGATTGTCGATGATTTCGGTGTTCAGCGTGATTCGCCATGGGAGCAGGAGACTCTTTATAATCTGGTTGATTCGCGGTATGATGCCGAAAAGTTTACTATTTTTACTTCGAATAATAACCCTGTCGAGTCTATGAAAGAGATGGGCGGGGGGCGAATTCTTTCCCGAATCAAAGAGATGTGCTATATTATGGAGCTTTCGGGCGTTGATCATCGTGATGAAAAATGATTGAAGATGTTTATATTGGAATTGGCACAAACCTGGGTGACAGGGAGGGCAATATTGCTCGTGCCTGTCGAGAACTTACAGCAGACGATATTATCATAGTAAGACAAAGTTCGGTTCTAAATACCAGTGCCGTAGACTATGTTGATCAGCCCGATTTTCTGAATACCATTGTTCATGTTCGTACAGATCTTTCTGCTGAAAATCTGCTTGAGAGACTTAAATTGATAGAAAACCGGATGGGGCGTGAGCGTACATTTTTAAAAGGACCTCGAATTATTGATCTTGATATGCTGATTTATGGAAAAAGGGTCATTATAACGGAAGGACTTGTAATACCGCACCCTGGAATTATTCACCGTGATTTTATATTGTATCATCTGATCGAGTTGGATGAAGATATGCGTGATCCTGAAATTGGAAAACTTTACAAAGAGGTCTATTATGACAAGAAAGGGCATGACTGTTCAAGCCTTTCGTGAAATGAAGTCGGCAGGAGAGAAGATATCCATGGTGACATGCTATGACTTCTCGATGGCTCGCTTGGTAGCTCGTTCCTCAGTTGATGTAATCCTGGTGGGTGACAGCTCTGGTATGATTCATGCCGGATACGATAACACTCTGCCGGTAACAGTTGACGAGATGATTTATCATTCACGTTCTGTAAAGCGCGGGGCGCCGGATTCATTCATTATCACGGATCTCCCATTTTTGTCATATCATGTTTCGAAAGAAGATGCGATTAAAAATGCTGGAAAGTTAGTTAAAGAGGGGCAGGCTAACAGTGTGAAGCTGGAGGGTGGTGCCTATTTTTGTGATATTATATCGCACCTGCAGGCCTGTTCGATTCCTGTTTGCGGACATTTGGGTATGACGCCGCAGTCAATTAATAGTTTTGGTGGATTCAGAATACAGGGCCGCACAGAAACTGATGCGAGCCGTATGATTGATGATGCCAAAAGAATAGAAGATGCCGGAGTTTTTGCACTAGTGCTTGAGCTGGTTCCCGAAGAGCTTGCTGCCAGAATTACAGAGGCCTTAGAGATACCGACAATTGGAATTGGAGCCGGTGTTCACTGTGACGGCCAGGTTCTTGTTTTAAACGACATTCTCGGGATGGACGATTCGTTTAAACCTAAAATGGTCAAAAGATATGCGGAGCTCTGCACCCTTATTCCAGAAGCTCTGAGTTCATACAGCAGGGATGTAAAATCGTCTGCCTTTCCCGATGCTGAACACTCGTTTAAGTAGAAGTTATTTACACTGAAAATTTAGCTTATTTTAACCCCTGCCAGTAAGCGTCCCTGTGCATAATCTAGCATTCAGAAAAAAAGAAAAATGCTTAAATTTTCGGAAGCCCCTCTGTTCTAAACTCTATTCGGTATTAGATATGGACTGTTATAGTCATTCAAAACAAAAAAGTTTGCATGAATGTGCTTATATAACAGTAGGGAACTTCGAAAAATCACCATGTTCCAGAAGGAACCTCGTTTAAGTGCCTATTAAGGATAATTTTTCTCGCAGGGCTCGAAAAAACGCAGAAATCTTTCGCTTTAAGTATAGCGCAAATATTTCTGCTTATTGATAATTTTTCTCGCAACGCTCGAAAAAGCGCTAAAATATTTGCGCTTTAAGGACAGCGCAAATATTTTAGCTTATAAGAATTTTTCGCAAGTTCCTTTGCTGGTCGCAAGATGACTCTTGCTGCTCGCATATGCGGCCTAGTTGAAAAGTTAATTATTAGAGATACCCAGTAGCAATAACAGTGTAACTGTAAATTTGCATCATTTATTAGATCATTTTCGATATAATATAATTATTTGCATTTATGTAATTTATTAATAATGGTTTTACTTATTTGAGTAAAATGATTGTAGTTTTTCACAGCTTCAAGGAGTAATACTTCAATAATGATCCTTTTTTATTATAAAAATAAAACTTATATCAATATTTAATTGACGTTAGGCGGGGGGTGATACAGGGTGGGGGAAATTTTTTAGAAAATTCTAAAAAAAATGATTATTCAAAACACTTGCGCAAAAATTTATGCATGATATCGGTTGCATATGCTGGACTACCAGCAACGGAGCTTGTCCTTGTAGGTTATTCTTGGCAGAATAATCCCATGGGTAATAGGAAAATTATTATAAGCTAAAATTTTGCGCTGTCCTTAATAGGAACTTAAACAGTGTTGCCTTCTGAAATTTAGAAATTTATTCAAATTTCTTTGGTAATTTTTCGAAGTTCTTTATTGTCAAAAATATTTTCTGGTAAGTGTTTAACTGAGGATTTTATGAGAAATACAACAAAAACAAAAAAAACAGCAAAAACAATCAAACCAACAAAAGTGACTTTTTCTGAAAAGCAGATTCTTAATTCTAAAACTCCGGATGAATATATTCATCGGTCGCTTAATAGTGATGTTTCGCGAGGACAGAAAACAGTGCTATGTCGACAGTGGAAAGAGAAGACAGGTTTTACTAGTGAAGATATTCAGTATGCGCGAAATCGTCATCCATACTGGAAGCAGAAAAAGATGTCGGGATGGCAGGACCGTAATCAAAAGCGGTGGAGTGAACACGATTATCGAACAGTTAAGAAAAATCGGGTAGAGGCTTTCGAAGCTGATATTATTGAACAGTTTTGTGAGCTCAATAAAAAAGACAAAAAAGGTAATTATCTTATGAAGGACTGGGAGATAGCCAAAGAGTTACAGCTCTCTATTCCTTCGGTGCAGCACTGGCGTCGCAAGTATCTTCTTGTATTACGACTAGCAGATGCAATTGGGAAAAAACCAACCAGGAAATTTATCTTGAAATATATGACCCGTCATGAAAACGGTTTAAGGCGAGAGTATAATGAACTCGTATCTTAATTCTTAGGCGGGATTTTTTGAACAAATCAGAAGTTTATGCCTCTTTGAACAGAGGTGTTCTCAGTGAGCGCTTAATGGCGTTCAGTCGTAATCTGACAAAAAACAGAGCCCTGATCACTGATCAGGGCGGATTGGCCTCTGTTGTACGGTTTTTTTCCGGTGTTCACGTTGTGATTGTAGGTGCAGGTGAATCTCTTGACCGCTCGATTCCGCTTTTAAAGAAGGTACATCAACGTGATGATGTTGTACTGCTTGCGGTTGATATGGCTCTGGGTGCTCTGTATGAGAATGGAATTGTTCCAGATTTTGCGATTACCTGTGAGACTTCTCCACGTGACTTTTTCTCTCCTTATGATACTTCCCGGACAACGCTTCTTGCTTTTTCGTGCTCATCTAACAGTAATCTGAGAAGCTGGAGAGGGCCTGTTGCCTTCTATAACTGGCTTATCAGAGAAGAGCCTTATGAGTCCCTATGGAAGCGGGCTGGTCTTGATCTGGGCTTTGTGGCCACCGGTAGTACCGTAACAACACAGGCGCTGTCTATCATTATGGCCCTTCCGTCTTTATCAATAACTGTTATGGGTAACGATCTGGCCTTTGCCAACTACCCCTATTGCCGTGGTGTATCGTGGTATAAGAGTGTATTACCTGTTATTAACCGCTTTGTACCTGCCGAAACTGCGGCTCGTAACAGTATCCGCCGGGCTCGTCATTTTGATATTAAGCGCGATGATAAAACCTATTGTACCAATAACCAGTTTTTGGGAGCAAAGTACTGGATTGAGGATTTACTTAGTGTGTCAAAACGAAAGGTTTGTGACATGAGTGAACCCGGTGTTTCCGGAAAATATATAAGTAAAATATCTTCGAAGCAGTTTGAAACACTGATTTTTGGAGAGCGTGCCAACAGGAAAAGAAGGAGGCGATAATGATAGAGGTGCACAGGTTGAACGGTTCACCGTTTTATATTAATTGTGATCATATTGAAACCATGGAAGAGACGCCTGATACGGTGGTTCATTTAACAAATGACCGGACTTATGTTGTTACCGAAAAGGCCGAAGAGATAATCAATAAAATAGTCAGCTACAAAAGCCGGATAAGCCTGCCTTCCATTAACCGGTAAATTCGCAGGAATTCTTAAAACACCTATAGACAGCTTTGGCCTTGTTGCCACTGCGCCGGCGGCAGCGGTATTCGCTGTTTTTATTCTGCGTGGAAAATCATCGTAAAATTTATATTGACACTTCAGGTTCGATACTGTTTTTTTGGAGTATCCAGATAAGTAACCTAATAAAACTATTTGTTCCTGTTTGAAAAATATTAGGGTGCTATTGGTTAAAAAACAGATATTTAGCGGGGCAACTTCCAAAAATATTATTTAAAGACCATTACCAATTGTCTGAATTCATTTTTGGATGTTCCTTGGAAGCAGTAATCTGATTTCGCAACTTCAGGTCTCTGTAAAAGATGGAGTGTTCTATGTTTAATAAAGAATTCGAAGCGATGCCTGTTGCTGAGATTAAAAAACTACAGCTTGAGCGATTAAAGTGGTCTTTGAGTCATGCTTACAAAAACAACCGTTTCTATGCCCGGCAGTTTGATGCCGCAGGTTTTAATCCCGCCGATTTTAAAAGCCTGGACGATATGAGGCGCGTTCCATTCTTAAACAAACAGAATATGCGTGATAATTATCCTTACGGTCTTTTTGCAACTCCTTTGAAGGACGTTGTGCGAGTACACTCTTCATCAGGTACTACCGGTAACGCGACAGTAGTCGGATATACAGCAAGTGACATTAATGTTTTTGCCGAGGTTGTTGCTCGTTCGCTTGCCTCATATGGCGCTACTCCTGATGATATATTACAGGTAGCCTATGGTTATGGACTCTTTACCGGTGGTTTAGGGCTGCACTATGGCGGTGAAAAGTTGGGCTGTTTAACGGTGCCAATTTCTGGTGGTAATACTGAACGGCAATTGATGCTTATAAAAGATTTTGGAACATCAATCCTTGCATGTACTCCATCCTATGCTTTGAATATTGCAGATTATTTAGAGAAAAAACGTCCTGATTACGATATGAAAAAGACCTCTCTGAGAATCGGTGTTCTTGGAGCAGAACCATGGTCTGAAGCGATGCGCGGCGAGATCGAACAACGCCTTGGTATTCAGGCCTATGATATTTATGGTTTGAGTGAGGTAATCGGCCCTGGTGTCTCTTCAGAGTGTGAGGCAAAAAGCGGATTGCATGTCTTTGAGGATCATTTTTATGTAGAGATTATTGACCCTGATACAGGCGAGGTTCTTCCCGAAGGTGAAAAGGGCGAGATCGTCTATACTTCACTGACTAAACAGGCTTGTCCGGTAATTCGTTACCGTTCGCGGGATATAACCCGTTTATATCGTGACAGTTGTTCGTGCGGGCGCACCATGATCAAGATGGAAAAAGTGACTGGACGCTCTGATGATATGCTTATCATCAGAGGTGTAAATATTTTTCCTTCTCAGATAGAATCTGTGTTAATGGAAGTTGAAGGAACAGAACCTCATTATCAGATCATTGTCGACCGTTCTGGTGCTCTTGATGATGTAGAGGTGAAGGTCGAAGTTGCCGAAGACTTGTTTTCGGACGAGTTAAAGGTTCTGGATAATTTAAAGACAAAAATAATGGAGCGTTTTCGCAATGTTCTTGGAATTAGTGCGAAGATAACACTTGTTGAACCGTTGAGTATTGCGCGCAGTGAGGGCAAGGCTATACGAGTCGTTGATAAACGTCATTTATAGGTAGTCATAAAGTTATTAAGTGAAAAGGAGAATATGGATATGAATGTAATGCAACTTTCGGTTTTTATAGAGAATCACCCGGGGCATCTTCAGAATGTGTTGAAAATTCTTGGCGAAGCTTCAATTAACATTATCACCTTAACAATTGCCGAGACCTCGGATTTTGGAATATTACGTGTTATTTGTAACAAGCCGGATGAGGCGCTTGCTATATTGAAAAAAGAGCATGTCATCTGTTCGGCGACAGATGTCCTTGCCATAGAGATTGAGGATAAACCGGGAGAGTTGTGCCGAGCTGTGACAATTTTTGCTCAGCAGGGACTTAATATAGAGTATATGTATGCTTTCACAGAAAAACGTGAAGGAAAGGCTGTGATGATCTTCCGCTTTGATGATATTGAAGTTGCTAAGGAAGCTTTGTCGTCTCAGGGGTATCGCATTGTTAAAAAGATTGAGATAATCGGAGAGTAGGTATCAGGTTTTACCCTGATACCTGGTAATACACCTATTCCCACTCAATTGTTCCCGGTGGTTTTGAGGTTATATCGTACACGACACGGTTGATGTCGTGTACTTCATTTACAATTCGCGTTGATATCCGGTCAAGAAGTTCGTACGGAAGTCGTGTCCAGATAGCGGTCATGGCATCATCACTCGAGACAACACGGATCGCGCATGTGAATGCATAAGTGCGCATATCGCCCATTACGCCAACGGTTTTCACCGGAAGAAGTACCGCAAGAGCCTGCCAACTTTTATCGTACCAACCGCTTCGTCTGAGTTCTTCTATTAATATGTGATCGGCCAGTTGCAGGGTTTTCACCTTGTCTTCGGTAATTTCACCAAGAATACGTATTGCAAGACCCGGTCCTGGGAAGGGGTGACGGAAAACAAGGTCGTTGTGAACGCCCAGTTCCTGAGCCAGTTTTCGAACTTCGTCTTTAAAAAGAAAACGCAGAGGTTCGATAAGCTTGAAGTTCATCTTTTCCGGAAGCCCGCCGACGTTATGGTGGGTCTTAATTGTTACAGCAGTTTTAGCCTGTGTGCCACCGGCTACCGCCGACTCTATAACATCCGGATAAAGAGTTCCCTGTGCTAAAAACTTGAAGCCACCCAATTTTTTTGACTCGCGCTCGAAAGTGGATATGAATTCGTTACCAATTATTTTGCGTTTTTCTTCAGGATCGCTGATCCCTTTTAATCGTTCATAAAAGATGGCGGATGCATCGATGTGAACAAGCTTTATTTTAAGGTATTTTGCAATTTCGGTAACAATCTGTTTTGCCTCATCTTTTCGCATAAAGCCCTGGTCTATGAACATACAGGTCAGTTGCGGGCCTATAGCACGATGCATTAACGCGGCTACAGTAGTAGAGTCTACTCCACCCGACAGCCCCAGAAGCACATTGTCATTTCCAACTAGCGTTCGTATCTCTTCTATCTCGTTTTCGATATACTTTGACATTGTCCATTTGGGATCTGCCTCGCAGATGTTAAAGACAAAGTTTTTTATAATGTCCATCCCGAAGTCGGTGTGAGAGACCTCCGGGTGAAATTGCACACCGTAAAGTGGGCGTGTTTTATGCATTATAGCCGCATGCGGTAAGGATGTTGTCTCTGCGATCGGTAAGAACTCTTTAGGAAGTGTAGCACAACTATCTCCGTGAGACATCCAGGCTGTCAGTTCTTCTGGCAAGTGCACAAAAAGTGGTGAATCTGTGTCGCAGGTAAGGGTCGATGTTCCATATTCGCGTTTTTCATTCTCCAGTTCAACTTTACCGCCCATTAGGTGAACCATGAGCTGCATACCGTAGCATATTCCAAGAATAGGAACTCCCATTTCGAGTATTGCCGGGTCGACAGAAGGAGCGTCATCCTGATAAACAGAGGATGGACCACCCGATAGAATAATACCTTCGGGATTCATCTCGGAGATCTGTGCAGCTGTCAGGTCGTGAGAAAGCAGTTCACAGTAGACATTACACTCGCGTATACGTCTGGCTATAAGCTGTGAGTATTGAGAACCAAAGTCGAGTATTGCTATCATTCAAATAACCCTTCTGTAGTATAGTTTGGTGCTTCCTTTGTTATACGTATATCGTGAGGATGGGATTCGCGTAATCCGGCACTCGTTATCTGTATAAATTTGGCATTCTTTCTCAGGTCACTTATTGATGGAGTTCCACAATAGCCCATTCCTGCACGTAGCCCACCGACAAGCTGATAGATCACCTCGTTAAGCCCGCCTTTGTAAGGGACCCATCCCTCGACACCTTCGGGAACAAATTTATTGGTATTGTTTTGAAAATAGCGGTCTTTGGAACCGGCTCTCATTGCCTCTTCTGAACCCATTCCTCTGTATGTTTTAAAACGACGGCCGTGTAAAAGCTCTAAAGAACCTGGTGACTCATCGCAACCGGCAAGAAGAGATCCGATCATAATGACTGATGCTCCAGCACCAATAGCCTTTACAATGTCGCCTGAAAACTTGATACCACCGTCACCGATAACTGGAATGTTAAAACTGTCTGCAATACGGGCACATTCAAAAATTGCTGTTATTTGCGGAACCCCAATGCCGGCAACAACACGGGTGGTACAGATTGAACCCGGACCAATACCAACTTTTACAGCGTTAACACCGGCTTTTATCAGGTCTGTTGTAGCCTCTGGGGTTGCTACATTACCGGCTATGATCTGCAGGTCTGGATAGTTTTTGCGAACCCGTTTAACTGTTTGAAGCACATTAGTGTGGTGTCCGTGGGCCGTATCAATAACGATTACATCGACATCGTTTGCAACAAGGGCGGCTATTCGTTCGTCTGTGTCTGCCGATATTCCTACGGCGGCACCGGTAATCAAACGTCCCTTTGCATCTTTCGCAGCGAAGGGGTGCTCTAAGGTTTTTTGAATGTCTTTAATAGTTACTAATCCCTTCAATCGTCCGTTTGAGTCAATGAGCGGTAGTTTCTCGAACTTACTGTTTTTAAGTATGTCCCGCGCCTCCTCCAGAGAGGTTCCTTCGGGAGCAGTAATAAGTTTAGAGCTCATTACATTTTTTATTGGTTGATCATAGTTTGATTCGAAACGAACATCACGGTTTGTGACAATACCAGTTAATATATCGTTTTCATCGGTAATGGGAACACCTGAAATATGGTGCTTATTCATCAGGTCAATGGCTTCCTGCACGGTATTGTCGGGTTTCAGGTAGAATGGATCAATAATTACGCCATTTTCGGAGCGTTTAACTTTGTTGACCTCAGTAGCCTGGCTTTCGATACTCATGTTCTTATGAATCACACCTATACCGCCTTCGCGGGCCATGGCGATGGCCATGGGTGATTCGGTAACAGTATCCATACCAGAACTTATAATCGGGATATTGAGTGAAATTTTATCTGTGAGTCTTGTTTCGAGTGAAACTTCGCTCGGTAAAACCTCCGAATGAGACGGTATCAATAATACGTCATCGAAAGTCAGGCCGGTTTTAGAGAATTTATTCTGCATAGTATTTGAACCTCGTGGATGCGTGTAGGATAAACTACAGTATTGAAAAAACAGTATTTTTAAATCAATACATTTTTTGGGAATAGTTAAACCCTTATGGAAACAGGGGTTTAACCGATACTGTAATGTATAAAAGTAATCTCAAAAGATCAAGCCCACAATAATCAGGATAAGTTTTTTTTGAAAATAGTCGCATAAATGGGAAAGTGCTCTAAATAAGCTGTGAATAATTATTGCAGAAAGAGTTTTAGTGTGCTATTTTATAAAATACAATTTTTCAAAGTTCCCTATTGACAGAAAAGATGGCACTATTATGATATTGTATTGGGTGACCTGTGAGTCTTTTATGGATTCACACGAGCCGGTGAGAGATTATGGCTAAACGTGATAACAAAAGAGACAGGTATGGTAACCGCATAAAGAGTGATGAACTGTTTCATTTTACTGAAATGATGCCGGTGAATGTTGAAGAGGAGAAACAGAAGGCGCGAAAGTTGCGCAGCAGCTCTTGGTGGAAGAGAAAAATGGGTGACGGACATTGTTATTACTGCCGTGAACAGTTCAAGCCATCCGAATTGACTATGGATCATCTGATTCCACTTGCGCGTGGTGGCCGTTCTGAGAAGAATAACCTTGTTCCCTGTTGTAAAGAGTGTAATAGTAAAAAGAAATATATGATGCCGTTTGAATGGGATGAATATTTACAGTTGATATCAGAAAAGTAGGTCAACTGATCTTTCTGTATTATTCATGTGCCCCCAAAACCCTTTTATTGGGTAAAATATGAGTCAGTCAAGGAGAATCGTTTATGTCCCAAAAACAGGAAAAGCTCTCTCCGGAAGCCGTTATTTCTCTCCAGGGGAATGATAGGGGCTGTTTTTGTTCTTTGGTGGCGGGTTCAGTCGAGATGCTTTTGGCGCCAGATGAATATACCGGTTTAGATGAGTCTATACTGTT
Source organism: Spirochaetota bacterium (assembly GCA_027858855.1). Lineage (GTDB taxonomy): Bacteria > Spirochaetota > UBA4802 > UBA4802 > JAFGJZ01 > JAFGRW01. Next base: position 125,029 of record JAQIBV010000007.1, read on the forward strand.
GAAGCACAGTGTACGGGTTGGCTTTTTTGAAGCGAAGAATCACTTTTTTTTACTGCCAGAGGCATCGTATCGCACTACCTCTGAATCAGTTATTCAGCGCTGTTCTGTGACTGCTCAGTCTTTTGAAAAGATGGCAGCCTCGGATCCGGGCTTTGCTATAACAGCCTTGTCATACACTTTTCTAAATACAGAGTCTGCTTATAAAGAGCTGATAAGATGTTCAAAGGTTAAGAAGAATCTTGAGCAGATATCCGATAATATGATGATTCTTTTCAGGGAGTTGTCTGGAAGGGATATTTCGCCCGATCTTCAGGGGATGGTGGATGAGCTTCATCAGAAGATGACTGAATCAGGTGGTGGCTTCCCGGCCGAGATTGGAGTCTCTTTCCTCATGAGCGACAATGGATCGCTTCTACAGAAAAACTATAATGATAATTCTCTGGAATTCAGCAATTTTTGCGATAAGAGTCATTATGACTTTTATAAGCGGATCTGTAAGTTGAATTCAAATGTTTTAGCACATGTGGTGAAAGGTGATACTGGTATTCCAGGGTTTATGTTTTCACGAACATCTGATGTTTATAAAAAAATTATTAACAAAATTCTGGTTCAACAAACAGCGATTGAAACTGTCATGAAGAACCTTTTTGCAGAAAGTGACAGTATTACCTCTGTTTTGATTGATGAAGGCGCAATTAATGATTTTATAGCAAGTGGACGTCTGGCTAAAAAATTCCTTTCTGATTTTTCAACACTTATTAAGAAGATCTATTCTATGTATAAAGAAGTTTCCGGTAATGAGCCTGTTCAGCTATATTCTGGGCATGCCAAAGTTGCAGGGTTTGTTGCCACAAATCAGCAGATGGCAGCACCTGTAGTAAATAGTGGTTCCGGATCAGATTCCGGTACGAATGTTGTTGTTTCACAGGTATCGCATCTATATAATAATTCACTTCAGCAGATTTTTGAGTTTGCGGTCGTTGAGGCCGAGTTTAAGAAGGAATTTCTTCATCATCTGAATCAATTTAAAAAGATTGATAATCCGTTTTCACCGGATTCTGACGCCAGAAAAATCCGTCGTCACCTGACACGCCTCTACTGGCAGCTTTATAAGCAGGTTTATATCCGCAGTAAACGTTCCAAGTCGGTACCTCCGCCTGCAAAACTAATGCTTCTGTACGGTTTTCTGGATGAGAAGCTGGTAGAGCCAGAACAGATTCCGGTTTTGCATAGGCTTGCAGGCGACCGCTATAAGCCGACTGCCCCGATTTTATATGAGTATGAGTTTCTTTCACGCATCTATGCCGGTAAAGAATCTCCATCTGTTTCCGAGATGGGGCTGACTTTTGAAAAGCAGTTGCGTGAGATGGCAAAGGGAACCCGCAAGGGCAAAAACCCTATGGAGTATATGGATGATCCGCTCTATAAGATTCAGTACGAGATTGATAACATGCTGCAGGCGACGACGAGTGTATGTTCAGGCTCACGTTCCACCGCCTTTCCGATAATGACATCCCAGTTGTTAAAGGGTGATCCGCAGACCTTCGTTGTTACTAAAGCCAAGCTTGATGAAATATTTAAAGAGCTGGTTGAATTCGATTACTCATGCTTTTACCGGGAAACAGTTTTCAAGGGTGAAGATACTCGCGATGTAATTGAAGAAGAGGTTTATCCCTATATAATTCTGGTGCCAACTTATGGAACAAAGACCATGATGTGGCAAGAGATTGTTGATATCAATAAGCGCAGCCGTGCGCGTATTGTTGTGCCAATACATTTTATTGGTGACTTAAAGAATGAGCTGGCACATGCCTTTGCTATTTATCGCTGGGAGTTGAATCGAACCTTGAAGGGGGGGTTGTGGGCCGATCCGGTCGAAGGCGGTATTACCGGGGCCTATTCAGACTATATTCAATTCTATAAAAAGAATAAAAAACTTTCAGACGAAGCACGTAAAAAAATTGGTGAAAAAATTCGCGCAGTCAGGGGCAATACCCGTGAAATATTTGCCGAGGATTATATTATGTGGCTGACATACGAAAAAGACGGTGTTATGAAACTGAATCCCGTAGTGCGTGATATGTTTTACCGCTATATTCCGTTTAAGATGGATGTACGTGAGAGGCTTGAACGCATGCCGGCATTCCAGGACAGCGCGATAAGGTTTAAAAATATTCGAAACCGAACCTTTGCGGCTTTTGAAAGAAAGTTCCGGAAATATAAAGATGAGAATGAGAATTATCCTCCTTCAATAGAAAAATATCTTAAATACTTGCAAATGTAATGGTGAACAGATGGCACGACGAAAAGTATCGACAGTAATAAATATTTACAGCAAAAAAGTTAAGGATCAGATCGTTGAACTATGCAGAAACTTTTTTGGTAAAGAGGATCTTGAGTTTCTGGTTGGTGACGTCTTCCAGTGTGTGGATGAACTAATAAAGAATTCAATAAAGGCCAACTATAAGTTTATACTTGTTCTGAATAAATTGTATGATAAGCATTTGCTCGATCAACCCGATGCAGATGAAGATACTCTGAATTCACAGATTAATACCCTTATCAAGGATAAATCATCTTTTGATATTATTGCTCCTGAAATATATAGAGAGCATAATCTGGTAGAGCAGGTGCGACGCATTCTTAACGAAGAGGCAACACAGATTAAGCTTAAGGATAAGGCCTATATTTCTAAACGGGAATGTAACGAGGCTGAAATAGAGCAGTTGCGCTCCCTTAAAAGGCTTGCACAGGCTAAAACACTTTTAAAGAAGAATAGTGTTCAGACTCTTTTGAAGATAGAGAGTGATGGCGAGTTTATTTTTATTGAGGTTACAAATACTGCTCCAATAACAGATATCGATTTGCGTAGAATACACGAGAAGCGAGATGAGTTTTTTCAGTATCACAAGATAGGCCGTGACTACGAATTTTTCGTTAATCACCTGGATACAACTGATTCTGGGTTTGGCCTTGGATACGCCACAATTGACAGCATGTTGATAGGTATTGGCCTTGATCCTTATCAGACAATTCAGATTCTGGCCGCGTCAGATACAACTGTGATTCTTTCGTTTCCAATTGCTGAATTAAAGAAAGCAAATAAAAGCTGAACATAATGGAGAATCGATTGAAATACTTTCTTAAATACGGCGTACTGCTTTTGATTGCTTCAATCATAAGCTGTGGTACGGTACCTCTTCGGCAGAATAAGCCAACGTCCATTATTATTGCCGAGGTGGAAGAGCCAGAAGACAAGTATTCTGTGGTTAATTATGAGTCCGAGAAGCCGGATGAGTATAGTCGGTTTCTGGTGCTTACGGAAGATTATACAACGGATGGCGGCTATTACCATAAGAAACATAGCACTTATCTGTTGGGTTTGGCAGAGGTGTTGACTGAAAAATACAGTTATAACCTGAAAGAACGTTCTATCGGCTTCTATTATGATCGTTTAGGTAAACAGACAGACCTATTGTATCTGGGATTGGACATTGATTGCAGCCAGAACCTTATTAAGGACAAGTCAGACTATTTTAAAACTGGTAATGATATGATTCATGAATATCTACAGAATATTCTGACCGTAACCCGTCGTTATGATGCCATTCTTTCTGAAAGCAGCGTGGAGGGTGTTGTTGTTGGTCTTTACTGGTTCAGGCGTGGACGGCGAGAAATGATGACAGTTTGGATGTCGACACAGAATATCAGAGAGTATTATAATGATCATCTGACATTTAAGCAGATGCTGATTAAATCGACTGTGACCGATTCAGATGGAAAGAAGATACGGCTTTCGCTTTAGCTTGAGGGGCAGAGCGAGACGCAGTTTCGCCCGTTCTCTTTAGACGTGTAGAGTGCTTTATCGGTACAGAGTATGAGTTCATGGTCTTTTTTGCAGTGTGCTCGTGAAAGTACCCCGACTCCGGCCGAGATTGTAAGTGTAATTTGTGATTCGTCGTGATCTATTTTTGTCTCTTCGACAGTTCGGCGGACTCTTTCTGCAACATTCATTGCTCCATCGACTCCTGTCTCTGGTAAAATAACAGAAAACTCCTCACCGCCAAAACGTGCCGGTATATCACAGGCACGGCAGCAATCCATGATTATGGATGCTGTTTTTTTCAGAACTTCATCTCCCAGCTGGTGTCCATAGGTGTCGTTAAAATTCTTAAAATGATCGATGTCAAACATGATTAGTGACAGGTCGCGATCATAGCGAATTGATCGCGCGAACTCTTCCTTTAAACGGGTATCGAAGTATCGGCGTATATAGAGTTTTGTCATGCCATCACGAGTGGCCATTTCGTAGAGTTCGGCGTTATAGATCGCGATAGCCGCCTGATTTGCAAGAATCCCGAATATTTCCCGGTCATCTTCGTTAAAGGTTTCGGCGCCATCTTTATTGATAGCCTCCATTACCCCGATTATCTCGCCTTTGACTGAAAGGGGAATTGCAATTAGTGACCTGGTTGTGTTGGCGAGAGTTGTGTCGACCTTCTTGGAAATGGACTCATCATTATTTTGCCCGCCGGTAATGACAGATGTGCCCTTTTCCCAGACCTTGCCAGCAACCCCTTCACCGCGGTTCAGGCGAACACTTTCAAGTGCCTGAGCGTCTTCATGATCTGAGAGTATTGCGAAATAGAGCTGGTCGCTCTCATTATCGACCAGAAGTACGCTTGCTTCGCGACAACTCATGAGGGTTTTGGTTTGATCGAGTATTGTTTTTAAAACTGTCTCTTTATTGAGTGATGATACTACGAGTGAGCTGACATCTATGAGTGTCGATAGCTTTATGCTGTACTCCTTAAGGTTGTTGTTTTCATGTTTGAGCTCTTCTATTTTTCGTTTGAGATTCTCCATTTTTTACCCTTCAAACCGGCTTACACCGCTCCAGTCTTTTGGAAGACCTGTTTTAATATACTGGTTGCATCGTTTAATGTATAGTTGTGCAACACCGTCGTCTGGAAAGATTTGCAAGAGTTTGTTGAACAGCTGTAAAGCATTTTGCATTTCGCCCCTGTTATACAGTTCGATAGCGTATTCGAGCTCCTCTTTAGTTTCGTCCTTAAGTTTGATTATTTCAGGGCTGTTGCTATCATATACTTCGAATAACGCTGATTCTTCTGTTTTCCCGCGTACCTGTACGATGTCGATCATGCGCATATGGAGAGATTTCAGGTTATGCAGTTTTGTCATTGTATTGCCGGAAATTAGTATGTCAGCCTTGTAGAGTCGGGTAAGCCTTTCGATTCGCGAGGCAAGGTTTACAGTATCAGAAATTACAGTGCTTTCTATTCGTTGATCTTCGCCGATGATGCCTAGCATGATGTTGCCGGTATGTATACCTATCCCGACTTCTATTGTCGGATACCCGTGTGGAACAGAAAGTTTGTTGAAGTCCTCTATTGCCTTGAATATATCTTTTGCGGTTTTTACGGCGTCATCGGGGGAGTTTGGAAAGAGAGCCATGATCTCATCACCGATATATTTGTCGATAAAGCCTCCGTTTTTACGGATTACAGGACCGATTCGTTGTAGGTATGAGTTAAGAAAGTTGAAATTCTGTTGCGGGTTCATTCTCTCGGACAGGGTTGTAAACGAGCATATGTCGCAGAATAGTATAGTCATCTCTTGCAGATGTTGATCACCCAGTTTGACATCGACGATGCTCTTCTTATTCAAAAATGCGAGAAATTCGTTGGGAACAAAACGGCTCATTGAAAGGTTTGCTCGGGTCAGTTGCGACGAGAGATGTTCGACATTTGTATAGGAGCGGGCAATATTTTTTGCAAGTAGAAAGGATTCGGCCAGTATGAAGATGAAGAGCCCAATCGGAAGCAGGTATGATGTTTGAATCAGCTCGAGAGCAAAAAGAATATCGTTAATTCCGGTAGCGAAGAAGATGACGAAGGCAATGAGTACATA
>JAQIBV010000010.1 GCA_027858855.1 Spirochaetota bacterium
CTCGCACATGCAACCTGTGCTGGTCGCAAGATGACTCTTGCTGCTCGCACATGCAACCTGTGCTGGTCGCAAGATGACTCTTGCTGCTCGCACATGCAACCTTGTTGAAAAGTTAATTATTAGAGGTACCCTATATCAGTCATTGGAAATATTAACATAATTATTCTTTCGCAGAGTTAGACTTTTCGTATTGAATTAGTGTACAGGGGAAAATTACCTTTTTCCATTTGCAATTATTTGAAGCATCCTGTATCGTAATAAAAAGATTTTTTCAAACTTAACCTCTGCAAAAAAAAATATCAAGGGGAATTAAATGACAATACAAAACACTATACCACGGTGGCGTGGTTTTAATTTATTAAATCTTTTTATCTCGGAAGAGGAGTCGCGCATGAATGGAAAAGTTGATCGTTCAGACGGCAATTTTTCTGAAGACGAGATCAGGTGGATATCAGACTGGGGGTTTAACTTCATCCGTATTCCCATGAGCTACCGTAATTGGATGGTAGATGAAAATGACAAGTACAAAATGAAGGAGTCAACTCTGGGAAAGATCGACCGTGTTATTGATCTGGGGAACCGTAACGGCTTGCACGTTTCACTGAATATCCACCGTGCTCCCGGATATTGCATTAACACAGAAATTTCGGAGCCCTTCGATCTGTGGAAAGATAGTGAGGCGAAAAACCTTTTTAACTACTATTGGGAGACATTCGCCAAGCGATACAAAGGCATCTCGGGAGAGAAGCTTAGCTTTGACCTTCTGAATGAACCGCCGAACCCTGCCGACGGGGAAATGACAAGGCAGGACTATGTGACAACAATGCGCGATGCTATTGATGTTGTTAAAAAGGTTGATCCAGATCGTCTGATAATGATAGAGGGACTCAGTGTCGGGACTGAGCCTGTTACAGAGCTTGCTGATACCGGAGCCGTTCAAAGCTGTCGTGCCTACACACCCTTTGGTATAAGCCATTACAAGGCTGAATGGGTTGAGGACGTTGAGTGGGAGATTCCTGAATGGCCAGGTGCTTATGATAATGGAGTGCCCTGGGACAGAAAGATGCTGGAGCAGCACTACAGCCGCTGGTGTGAGCTTATGGACATGGGTGTTGCCGTACATTGCGGTGAAGGCGGCGCATATATTCATACACCGCACGATGTTGTACTTCGCTGGTTTGAGGATGTGCTGGATATTCTTAAGAGTAATAACATCGGGTTTTCGTTATGGGAGTTCTCAGGAGAATTCGGCATTTTAGATTCGATGCGTAAAGATGTTGAATATGAAGAGTGGTATGGGCACAAGCTGGATCGAAAATTTCTTGAACTGTTACGGAAGTATTAGATAGGTGTAAATTGAAAAATTTACCATAAGGCGCGCAGGAAGAATTCATTCTTATAAATCCCTAATCGCTGTATTCTCTACGTCTGTAGTTTATCTTTTGATAAGAGGCTGAATATAAAAGAGCTTATCGTTGATTGATAAGCTCTTCAGGCGTCTGTTGAGTGTCAATTGTTTCTGTATCACATAACAGAATCCTGTCCAGGATCAGGGGATGCCGGTGCCGACTTCTGAAATAACCGGTTTAGCATCTTCACTGCCACGGACGACAAGAGCAAGTATCAGCGCGAAAAAACAGAGAATTATATTAAACAGGGGAAGCTGCAGGTTTTGAGGCAGGCTGTAGATGATCGATACAGCCGGTATCCAGATGACAAGGCTTGAGCACCAGACTATAACTATTCTTCGAAAAAGAGTTTCCTTTTTTAATTCGTTACGAACAGACTTTACCGAGAAAAAATTGTCCTTAAACAGATAGGCTATGGTCATTGAGGGCCCTGCCCACAGTGGACCATATATAAACTGATCAACAAGAACTTTGGGAGCAACAACTGAAAAGGAGGGTTCTGTACCGAACAGAAACCCCATAAACCGGTACAGGAGGTCTATCTCTATTCCTTTGAAACCCCAGAACAGTGTCAGAAACAGAAAGTCGCTCAGGCGTTTCCCTTTATTTATTCTTTTCATTCCAAGCATTATAAAAAAGGGAATTGTGCCACCGAATAGGGCGGTTGCCAGAGACGAGTAGAGGAAACCATACCTGGTCTTTATTTCACCTAAATGGTTGAAAAATCCCTTTGTGGGTGGCATAAAATAATAACTGACAACCAGTGTAAGGGCAATGGACTGAAGAATCAGCCCAGGGATTAAATTGCGTTTTATACCTGAAAAAATAACAGGCAAGAGGGGTTTATTTTTTGTTTTCATTATACCACATTGAACAAGAGTTTTAAATTATCAACCCTGAACTGAAGAAGTTATCTGTTTTTTTTAAAGTGCGACATTTTTTTCTACTCTGTCGAAGGGGATACCCGTATTCTTCATGGATTCCAGTGCGGGTCCTGTGTTGCTGTCTGGAACAGAGATGCAGTATCCACAGTCCGAGCCCAAATGCCGGGGGACTGATATCATTTTATAATCTATAGACTGTTTCCTAAAAACACGCGAGGCCCAGATGGCCTCGCTCGAGTTGTGAAATAGAATAATGTCTCTCATCTTATACTCTTTGCTATCTTTTTTATTGCTGTAACTGCTCTTTCAACCTCATCATTTGTATTGAACAGGCCAAAACTGAAACGCATGGTTCCTGCGGGAAATGTGCCGAGTCTGATATGGGCGGCTGGAGCGCACTGCAGCCCCGGGCGTCCCGATATTTCATATTCATCACCAAGAAGCATCGAAAGGCGAGAGGGTTCGATCCCGTCAATATTGAATGATACCACTCCAGTGTTTATGGTTCCTGATCGATAGCTTGTGAAACCCTCGATAGTTGAGCATCCATCCAGAAACATTTCACGCAGTCTGTTTTTATGTGTTATTATATCGTCCTTACTGAAATTATCTTTCAGGTATTGCAGCCCAGCTGCGATACCAGCTATACCAGGAACATTGAGCGTTCCGCTCTCAAACCTGTCGGGTAAAAAAACAGGCTGACTGAAACTCTCCGAGCTGCTTCCCGTGCCGCCCGTTTTCAGGGGAACAAATGTTTCGTAATCATAACTGTCATTTATTAACATTGCACCGGTGCCGGCAGGCCCATACAGCCCCTTGTGTCCGGATGTTGCCAGAATATCAATATTGTCTTTGTGCATATCTATGTTTATAGTGCCTGCGCTCTGGGCAGCATCAAGAATTGTGATGATCTTTTTTTTTCGGCACAGGTTGAAAAGGTCGGTCGTTTTTTGCACATCTCCGGTAACATTTGAAGCGTGGTTTAGGATGAAAACTTTCGAATTATGCTTAATGACGGCCATCAGATCTTCTGTGCTGATCTGTCTCTTTTCGATTACAGAAAGCTCAATGATTCCTCTGCTTTCAAGTGAATTTAACGGACGCATTGTACTATTGTGTTCCATACCGCCGGTGATAACATGGTCTCCGGGGCTTATCGAACCAAGGATGGCGGTATTGAGGGCATCTGTTGCGTTAAGAGTGAATATAGCCCGCAACGGGTCTTTCAGCCCGAATTTTTCTGCAAGAAGTTCCCGGCACTCGAAAACAATGTCACTGGCTTCGATCGATCGTCTGTTTGCCGAACGACCGGGGTTTGCACCAATGTTGTTAATATAGTTTACAACCGATACGGCAACGCTTTCCGGTTTGGGAAAAGAGGTTGCCGCATTGTCAAAATAGATACCATTCATTTTGTAATTTTTAGAAGAATGTCGTTTCCATCCTGTGCAACTGAAGTCTTCATGGAGTATTTTCCTTCAGCAAATCGGATAACATTTTCTTTGGATACATCATTGTCTACAATGATCTCCAGACTCAAGGCTCCATCTTTTAATGCTTTTTGCACAAGAATTACCGGTTGCGGACATGATAGACCCCGCGCGTCAATTTTGTTTTCCATGTTACACTCCTCTAGTTTTGGATCTGCTGAAAACAGTACCGATAATTATGCACACTACAATTCCTGTGATAACTGCCGGCGCTGTGAATTTGCCTGGGCCTGCTCCCGAAGCTGCTGTCTGAAAGTTATGGGCAAATGCGGCTCCTGCGCCCATTCCAATAATAAAGATTACCGAGTCGTTATCTCCTTCGCCTGACATAATAAATTGCCTTCCAGGGCATCCACCGGCTAGAGCAAAGGCAATACCTGATAGTCCCATACCCAGAAAATTCCAGATGTGAAAGCTGTGAGCTACTGGCTGCGATTCAAAACCTAGATTAAAATTACCGGTAAAAATGTTGTACACAAGAATAACAACAAACATTGCTGCAATCCCGAAAAAAAGGTGAAAATCCCTGATGACAAAAATATCACGAAAAGAACCAATTGTACAAAATCGGCTGCGTTGAGCGACTATTCCGACTATAGTACCTGCTAACAGGCTAACAGCTATTGCTGCGTGTTTTGAGCCAGGGCCTCCAGAACTGAAAAACAGTGGAGCGTTTTCAGATGGAGAAATTTTAAAAATTACAAATACAAGCAGTACAACAGAAAGAATCGGCATAATTAAGCCGGCTGCTCTTGTCTGTGCTCGGGTTCGCCCAAGTGAGTATCCTGATTTAAGAAAGAGCACTCCCACGAAAATTCCCGTTACAAGCCCGGCAAGACCCACAAGTCCATTCAGGTCTCCTCCTGCTATTCGGATAATGACTCTCCAGGGGCAACCAAGAAAAGCCAGAGCGCCAATCATTGCAAAAAAACCCAGAAAAAAACGAACCAGTGGCGCTGAACCTCCCCGGGGTTTCAATTCTTTGGCAAGAAATGCAGCAAGCATTGATCCCAGAATTAATCCGGCAAGTTCTGGCCGCATATATTGCACGGGAGCCGCTCTGTGAAAACCCAGAGCCCCGACAGAGTCGCGGAGAAAACAGGCGACGCAGATTCCCATGTTTGCGGGGTTTCCAAATCGCACAAGCATGACTGCAATTAAACCAATTATCGATCCGGCGGTTAGTATACCGTATTTTGTAGAGAAAAAATTCTTGAATCTTGTTTTCATAGAGCCTCCATATTGATATGCGATTTGCAGCTTTGGTTATGTGGCGATTAACTTTTACCATAAGCATGTTTTTTGTGTCATAAAAAAGAATGATAAAAAAAATATCGAGTATAATTTAAATAGCTTTTCCCTAATTCAGAAATTTGATTGCCCGTGACAAAACTGCTTTCTTTCATTCATTGGTTTTTGCGTCAGATTATCAATTATTACTCATGTTGAAAAATTCCAGTGTTTATTTCAACAAGACTTTCTTTCAGATACAAAGGCGGGTGGTGTCAGAAAATCAGAAATATCAGAATTGACCGATCTTTCTGTTGAGTAAATTGAGAATGTGCGTTAGCATACATATATAGAAAGTAATCAGGAATGGCTAAAAACCCCGATTGGAGGTGTCCAACCGGGGGGTGATATATAGCACTTTGTTTGCACGTATTTCATCTAAAATAAAAGAATCAATAAGGTATTGATAAAATGTATCAGAGATAATCCTTTTCGCTCTGAAAAAGACTATCCGTTACACTCGTGGTGCATCCAGCTGTTTGTACCAGACATTCATGCTCTCTATAGTGCCAGAGATATTGGTGTTGTTTATCAGTGTGCCACCAAAATGATAGCCCGCCTTGCTGAATGTTATGTTCATACCGTAAGAGTAACTTCGTGCGATTGTAAAAGAGTTTCTTATTGAACGTTTGCGCATCGCCTCTTCCATTGTATGCAGTAACTTCAAGGCTGTCCCGCTTCCTCTGAAGTCGGGCAGTGTCGCGAAGTCAGTCATCTCGACACTTGAGTTCTGAATATCCATTTCTGCCGATGATGCCGACACAAGACGGCCTTTCTGAAACAGTCCGTAATAGACGATATGACTCTTCATGGTTTCTGTGATATAAACGGGGTCGAAAATTGGAAAAGGATATGTCTGAAAAACCTGCCGGTAAAGTTCAGTAAGAGCTACTGCATCATCTGCTGTTAACTCTCTCAGAGTCGGGTCGGTTTTACCTTTGAAACCAGTGCCGGCTTTTCGTTCTGCTTCTGCAAGGATGGCGTCTATTAGCTCCCGTTTTTCCAGTGAAACTGTTTCGCGTTCAGGCGACAGAAATTTTGCTAGAAAAAGACACTCTTCGTTCCCGTAAAATCCTGGAATTGCCGCTTCTATTGTGTAGTCATCTGTCAAAAATGGTTGAGCAATGTTTCTGGGGCATTTTACAAAAATTTTTGAGTAATCATAATCGGCCACCAGCGTTTTTATATACTGTGCAACGGGTTTTGCGTCGTTGGGTCCGCATTTCATCACATATACGCGGTCATTATCTTTACCGTGTTGAATAAGTGATTTTCTGTACATCTCTACAACATCATTCATATTGGTTTTGTATGCGACCGAATACGGGCGCTGTTTCTCCTCTTGTAGTAATCTTTTATGTAATTCACGGTTCTATTCTGTAGTCAACAGGTTTCTGAATAATAATTACGGTTGCGTGTTATTATTATTCGTCACGTCGATCAAACCGGTCATTGTCGGCTGGTGTCAGTGAGATTGTATCATCGTCATCAGAAAGCAGCATCTGTATACCAATGTTTGAAGTTTCGATAGCCCCTTCAAGGTTAAGCTGAAGGTCGCATTCATCACATTTTCGGTTACAGAAGGTTGCTTCGTAAGAGTCCGGCTCTTTATAAGTTGTAATAACACCCTCGTAATTCCGTAATATTACCTTGTTGGTTGACCATGAAATAAGATAATTTGGCATTACCGGAATCTTGCCACCACCTCCAGGAGCATCAATTACATAGGTCGGTACTCCAAGACCTGTGGTATGGCCTATGAGGTTTTCGAGTATCTCTATACCCTTGCCAACAGGTGTGCGGAAGTGCGATAGCCCTTCGGAAAGATCACACTGATACAGATAGTATGGGCGAACCCTGTTTGCCAGCAGTTTATGACATAGTGTCTTGATAATGCGGGGGCAGTCGTTAACTCCTGCAAGCAGTACAGTCTGATTTCCCAAAACAATGCCGGCATCTGCCAGCATCGCAAGGCCTTCCTCGGCAGATTTTGTCATTTCGCGCGGATGGTTAAAGTGAGTATTGACATATATCGGCTGGTATTTTTTAAGTACTTCAATGAGTTTGTTCGTTATACGGTATGGTAAAACAACCGGCATTCGTGTACCAATGCGTATCATCTCGACATGCTCTATTGAAGAGATGCGTTCAAGCAGTTTGTCCAAGTAATCGTCTGAAAGCATAAGCGGGTCACCGCCTGAAATAAGTACGTCGCGTATTTCAGGATGTTCGCTGATGTATTTTAAGCCCGGTTCGAGTTCGTCCATACCCGCTGCATGATTATCGTCTCCCACCTTGCGCTTGCGTGTGCAGTGACGGCAGTACATAGAGCAGGTGTTGCTAACGTGAAACAGAACACGATCCGGGTAACGGTGTGTCAGGTGAGGTACAGGAGAGTCTTTATCCTCTGCAAGGGGGTCTGCCATATCATATTTACTCATTATAAGTTCACTGGGTGATGGGAATGATTGAATGAATACTGGGTCATATTCATAGTTCTTGGGGTCAATAAGTGAAATGTAGTAAGGTGTTACGCTTAATGGAAACTTGTCGATCGTTTCCTGCAAAGATTTCTTGTAATCGGCAGGAAATTTAATTCCCGAAATTTTTTCAAAAGTATCAATGTCGGTAACAGAGTGTTTTAACTGCCATTTCCAGTTTTTCCATTTTGAAATATCCGCATCGGTATCGATATTTCTGGCTATAGTTTGCTGTTTTTTATTAAAAATCATGTTTTGTCTCCTTTTAGGTATATTAATTTTTCCAATATATAGGTAGAGCGTTCATTGGGCAGCTATCGGAAAGGTTCAATGAAGAATTCTGAGGTTATTATGTAAATATTATAATACATCTATGTCATTGTCGGCAATGAGTGGCCTGGGTGCAAGGAAAAAATATACTTCTATATAGTTCAAACAAATACGCAGTCCTCAAGCGCAAATGTTTGAACGGTTTCGGGCGATCAGCCCGAAAATACACCATAAACGAATCACCACTCTCGCGGAGCGACAGCGACGCGAAGTGGTGAATGCCACGAGGGGCTGCCGCCCCTCGACCCCGCAGGAGAAGATTATTAATATTTTACTTTAAGGTTTTATTTATGCGATTTTAGTACGTAATGCCTTTTAGACAATGTTCGCTTAGCTGGCATCCTGCCAGAAGCGCTACTGCGCCGACTTCCTGTCGGCGCCAGTTTACTTAAATTGAAGTGCTGATGTTCTGGAATAGATTCTAAACGGTTAAAGATTTTACATTATTTATGTGTTGAGCAACGAATTGTTCATTTTTCATTATTAATTATTCATTGCCTTCTTCATTGCCTTTCTTCCTCTTCCAGAGAGGTTTTTTGTTTTTTAACAAAATGATGTTGTTGTCCTTTCTTTTTCAATAGCAAAAAAGAAAGGACCAAAGAAAACTGCCACGAGGGGCGGCAGCCCCTCGACCCCGCAGGAGAAGATTATTAATCTTTTATAATAAGGTTTTATTGATTTGATTCTAATACATAATGCCTTTTGAATAAGGTCCGCTTAGCTGGCATCCTGCCAGAAGCGCTACTGCGCCGACTTCCTGTCGGCGCCAGTTTACTTAAATTGAAGTGCTGATGTTCTGGAATAGATTC
>JAQIBV010000059.1 GCA_027858855.1 Spirochaetota bacterium
ATATATGCATGAAAATAATTAAAAATTTAAATAAATTTTTAATCTAAACGTATTTATACAATCCGTTTAGATTGTATAAAAAGTTAGTATAAATAAAATCAATATATTATGTCCTGTTACTCAAGTAATAATTCTCTTAATTGTATTGAATAAGTTTGTCGAGTGGGGTGGGAGGTTTTGAAATTGTGCGGATAAAAAAGACGGGGTCGCTTGCGCGACCCCGTGGGAAGGTCAGCCGATAGCCTCTTCTCCCTCTTCCTCAGTGCGTATTCTTATACATCGAAGAATATCAGTAACAAAGATCTTGCCATCACCGATTTTGCCGGTTTTAGCACCCTTGATTATAGCTTTAATTGCAGTATCAACATAGGCTTCGTTTAGTGCAATTTCGATACGAATCTTTTTAATCAGGTTTATTTCCATGTCTACACCACGATAAGTTTCTGTGTATCCTCCCTGTTGTCCACATCCCAGAGAGTTGGTCACTGACATCTTTTTAATATCAACATCTGCAAGTGTTTCTTTTACATCACTCAACTTTTCAGGTCTGATGTAAGCAGTTATCAGTTTCATCAATTACCTCCTTTTTTAATCCATTGTAAAAATCTGGAATCCGTTGTATGCTTCTTCACCATGTTCTCCGATATCCAGACCTTTTAGTTCTTCTTCGCGAGAAACACGCAGAATACCTACTTTCTTTAATATCATAAAGAGAATAAACATTGTTCCGAAAGCCCAAACTGGAATTGCGATAGAGCCTACAATTTGTGCAAATGCATTACCATAAATAATGGACGAGCCTTCTTCAATAGCTCCGTAGCTTCCAAAGATCGCAGTGGCGATTCCACCCCAGATACCATTCAGACCGTGCACTGGCCAAGCTCCGACTGGATCATCAATTTGTAAGCGGTCCAGAAGTTTGATACCCATTACAACCAGTACTCCTGCAACTGCACCAATAATAATTGCTTCAACGTTAGTAACACCGTCACAGTTTGCGGTAATACCGACTAAACCAGCCAGAATACCGTTAAGAGCCATGGATAATTCCGGTTTCTTATGAAGAATCCACGTGATAATCATTGCAAACAGACCGCCTGCTGCTGCTGCAAGTGCAGTGTTTGTTGCGATAAGCATTACAGCTTCGGTATTCGCTTTCCCAGCAATCGCTAACTGTGAGCCCGGGTTAAAACCGAACCAGCCAACCCATAGTATAAATACACCCAGTGTAGCAAGTGGCAGGTTGTGCCCTGGTAAAGCTTTAGGTGAACCATCCTTTGCAAAGCGGCCTAATCTTGGTCCAAGAACTATTGCTGCTGCCAATCCAGCAAAGCCACCAACTGAGTGAACAACTAGAGAGCCTGCAAAGTCATAAAAACCAAGAGCGTCAAGCCATCCACCACCCCATTTCCAGAATCCGGATATTGGGTAAATCAAACCTGTGATAACAGCACTATAAATAAGATAAGCTTTGAAGCTAAGTCGTCCTGCTACTGCTCCAGATACGATAGTTGCAGCTGTTGCAGCAAAGGCAACCTGAAACAGAAAGTCAACCTGTGGTAACAGAGTTCCACCTTCAGCACTTCCGGTGAATTCACCAATCCCGACTCCTCCCCAAGCAAAGAACCCTTCAATAACTGGAGCGCCGTACATAAGGCCATATCCAACGAAAAAGTAGAGCAGTATGCCTACGCATAGATCCATAACGTTCTTAAATAGAATGTTAACTGCGTTTTTTGAGGAGTTAAAACCTGTTTCAACTAGGGCAAAACCCGGCTGCATAAAAATTACGAGTACTGCACAGAAAAACAGAAAAACATTGTCC
This sequence comes from Spirochaetota bacterium, assembly GCA_027858855.1. Lineage (GTDB taxonomy): Bacteria > Spirochaetota > UBA4802 > UBA4802 > JAFGJZ01 > JAFGRW01. The sequence continues at coordinate 1,826 of JAQIBV010000059.1, forward strand.
AGAGCAAAAAAGCTCTCTTTTACGGCTTCAGAGAGCTCGGCTCCCTCTGCTAATAGTCCTGACGCACTGAAGAGAATCAGGAGCAGAAAAGTTAGTTTTTTACGCATCGCTTTCCTCCTGCATAAATAGTATGCAACTCTTATTGCATGTATAGTGCCATAATCTCAATGTATTGATTTTGTAGAAAGATATCATCTATAACAGAGGCAATTTAACATTTCGGAAACATGGGATGGTTTTCTAACTGTGGTATATCGGTTTTCTTCTTGCTGAGGGCATTGTCGGTTTATGTTTTAGGTATGGATTCATATGGTATGGGGTATGAAGAGGAGAGTGTGCTACAAAAATGTAACAGTTTTTCGCAAAAGGTACAAAAATGTACCTTTTGAATAGTGCATTTCTGTTACCTGAGCTGTATGTAGTTGAGGTTTCTACCTTTGTCACCTTTCCGGTGTGAAAAAAACAGATCATTTGTGCCAAAGGTGTCGTAAGGGGTTACCATTATATTGTTTCTGGTCAGCCCCTTTTCACTCAGCTGTTTGACAACTGCATCGCGCAGGTCAAGATACCAGCCATCGCTTTTCTGTTTAGAGCTTTCCGGAAATTCAGAGGCAACATCTTCACTTACCTGGTATGATTCAGCACCAATGCCGGGCAGTATATAGGCGCGTAAGTTTTCTGGTTTTGACCCATATCTGGAAACTATTTTATCGATGGCACAACCAGCAACATTCTGTTGTGTGCCGCGCCATCCAGAGTGAACAGCTCCAATACAGTTTTTTTCCGGATCGGTTAAAAATATGGGTATGCAGTCGGCTGTTCGTATTACCAGGCACATGCCGGGTATATCGGTTATCATTGCGTCAGCTGTAGCCACAAATGGTTCATCAGGCTTGGCCGGAGCACTTACCTGAAAAATTTTATTCCCATGTTCCTGATTAATGAAAAAAATCCGATCAGGGGTTGCACCTGTTTCAAAGTGAATGCAGTATTTTTCGTATTTTCGTATTTTTGCAAAATCAAGAGCATAGTTTGTTGTGTTGCAGTTTTTTGCGGCAACACCAATAAGCAGGTTCCGGTCTGGTTGATCTGCTATCAGGCAGTTAGACTCTTTTTTTATTAGGTCAAGATGCATCATAATTAGTACCCGTGTTGGTTATAAAAGTGTGAAATCTCGTCAAGCCGCAGAAGTGTTTGAGGTTCTGCAGAACTGTTAAGGCGTAGCAGGTATTTGTCAATGGTGTAATCTCTTTTTTGAGTGATTGATTTAACAATGTAGAAAATAGGCGGAATGCTGAGTATCTCCTGGTGCGGAGATGCGGTTCCTAAATAGTGGGGGTTCTGAATTGTTGAAAGATCGTAGTGGAAAGATTCATTGCCGAAAAATTCACCATTGTTGAATGTATAGAAATGGGGATAAGACAGATAGAGAACAATACAGCGAAGTGAAGGAATATAGAGAGATACCAGCTGTATCTGCCCTGTTTCAATAAAACGAGGACGTGCAATAATGTGATTCACGGCATTAAGGTCGCTTTTATCAGGGTAGATAGAGAGCAGAAATCTTATGTAGTCAGGTTCGGTTGCGAATTCACCGGCAAAGGGGCAGTAGGTTTTGGGTGTATAGATTGTAATTGACTGCTTATTCTGTTTAAAGAGTTCAGTAGCATATCCCTGTTTCAAGGGGTTCTTAAGAATTGGCGAAATGTCATCCGTAACCGCGAAGTCATAATTATTTCTGTTGTCTTGTCTGTTTTGAATTGACTCTTGTAGCAGGGAATTTTCAAGGTAGTATTCGCGTATATCAAACATGATGCATCCTGCCTGTTGCTGTTGTGTTCACTACGAAGTTCCTGCCCATTTTGGGGAAGAGAGTATGTGAGCCATTATATACTCCTCAATGGTTTTTTTAGGGCCCAGTCCTCCAGAGCGGTTTCGGCTTATGGCATTTTGCTTTCTATTACGAAAAAAGCGGTACATTTCCCTCGGATCAGACTGCTCAAACTCGGGATAACGTGGACGCTTCCCTGTGATTATATACAATTCATTTTTTGTTACCGATTTAAGACCTAATTCTTTCATTTTTATTCGAAGTTCAGAAAGCTCTTCGTAGGTGAGTGTAAAGAGGAATTCCTCCAGTGCGGTAAATACGTCCTCTGGAATATCATTATTGTTTAAAAAATCCAACCATGCATCATCAATTTCAAATGACATAGTCATTAATTCACTCGTTCCCATCATTGTTCCAAAGACAGGTTGTAGTTTTTTTCGCGATTCCCATATTGAGTTTAATAACGGAGCGAATTCCGAAACTCCGTGATTTAGGCGATACTCCCAGATATTGGCCAGTAGAAAGGCGGTTCTATTGCGTATCTGGTCATCCATGTTTTTATCTTCAATGATGCCCATAAATACATCTTCACACATCAATGTAAAAACTATTTCTGTTATATCCTGCGAGATGTTTTCTGTTTCATCGTGCAGATTAGGGAAGCGGGATGCAAGTTGATTGAGCATCGTAAAAAAGTTTATTTTTGCAATAAGGTATCCTTTTCCCAAGACTGCTTTGGTCGGAATATGCATCATTTCGTCAATCTCTTTGCGATTGCACAGGCTTTCCACAAGAGTTCCAGCACTTCGAACATTGCCGTTAATATCGGATGAGTTGAAGATAGAAGGATATTGTGATATAGCCCTGGCAAGCTCAACCAATGCGTTTATTTTTTTATTAATCTTCTGTAGAGCCATTTCATTTTTGCGATCACGGACTTCCTTCTGGCACTTCCAGATTATTTCGCTCTCTTTATCATTAAAAACAATTAGTTCCATTAATTTCCCTTTTTCCGGTTACCTCTGCTGTGGCGCCATGGATTGGTCGACTCCTTCCGGTAATCAGTATCTCATGCTGTTTAAATTCTGTTTTATCAGACGATTGTCCTTTTCCAAACTGAGCGCTCTATGATAGTTATTACGCGCTTTGTCATGGTTTCCATTAATTTCGTTAAGAATTGCCAGATTATTTAATGCTGCAGGTAGAAGATCTCCCTCTATCTGGCGTAGCAACACCCCTGCTTCATGATAACTGCTCTGTAATGTGTAGCTGACAGCCCGGTTAAGAATGCGTGCTTCGACCGAATTGCTGTTGCTTGTGATAAGATAACGAGTATAATAGTAACGTCTCCAATTTTTTCTCTCTTTTTCTCCAGTTGTTGCATACTCGCCGAGCCCAATGATACCCCCGGCATAGTAACGATCACTGATTCTTACGGCTGTGGTATTGGAACGAGCATGTCTGGTACAACTATATGTCATGTTACATAAAATCAGCAATAAGAGGAGTAATATCTTTTTCAATAGTTTTCCCTATTTCAAAAACAGATTTTTCGTCGAAATGCGGTCCCATCAACTGCATGCCTATTGGTAACCCCTTAGCGTCTTTAGCTATGGGAATACTTATACTTGGGATTGCCGCAAGGTTTGCGGATATGGTCAGAATATCTGACATGTACATTTCAAGCGGGTTGCTCAGGTTCTCTCCCAGGCGGAATGCTGTGGAGGGGACAACGGGAGCAGCAATAATGTCGACAGATTCAAAGGCCTTCTTAAAATCATTGATTATGCAGGTACGAGCCTTTAATGCTTTGAGGTAATATGCGTCGTAATAACCGGAAGAGAGAGAGTAGGTTCCAAGGATTATTCGTCGTTTGACTTCCTGTCCAAAGCCTTCACTGCGACTAAGTTTATACAGTTCATCCAGGTTTTGTGCAACTTTGCTACGTGCCCCATATTTCACACCATCATAGCGAGCAAGGTTTGAAGATGCCTCTGCTGTTGCAATTAGGTAATAGGTCGGAACAGCAAATTCGGTCATTTTCAAAGAAATTGGAACTATCTGTGCACCTGCTGCATCAAGTTCATTGATCTTTTTTGATAGAGCATGTTTTGTGTCGTCAGAGACACCTTCGAAGTACTCTTCCGGAACACCAATTCGAACTGTTTTCAGATCGCGACAGGTTATAGTTTCAGGAATTGCATTGTCGGGAGCAACTGATGTTGAATCTTTTGTATCTTTTCCGCTTATTATAGATGTCAGAAGTGTCGCGTCATCGATTGTGCGTGCCAGAGGACCGATCTGGTCGAGAGATGAGGCAAAGGCTACCAGGCCGAAACGGGAAACTCTTCCATATGTAGGTTTCATCCCGGTTACACCGCAAAACGAGGCTGGTTGACGTATGGATCCTCCGGTGTCTGAGCCTAAGGCGGCTGGGGCAAGATGTGCTGCAACTGCCGCGGCTGACCCTCCCGAGCTTCCACCAGGAACATGATTTAGGTTGTGTGGATTTTTAACAGGCCCATAGCATGAGGTTTCTGTGGTTGATCCCATTGCAAATTCATCCATGTTTAGCTTGCCCAGAATAGTCATTCCCTTTTCTTTAAGCTTTGCTATAACAGTGGCGTCATAGGGTGGGGTGTAGTCGCCTAAAATTCGGGAGCCACAACTTGTCTTCATGCCCTTTGTGCAGATATTATCTTTTATTGCAACAGGGATGCCGTCATATTGAGAAAGTTCAGAGCCTGTTGCACGTCTTTTGTCTGATTGTGAAGCTTCTATTAGAAGCTTTTCCGGATTAAAGGTTATGTATGCGTTTATTTTTTTGTCGTGAGTGTTGATGCGGTCGATATATGCATTTGCAATTTCTACCGCTGATATCTCTTTTTTTGTGAGTAGGTCAGCTAATTGTACCACTGTTTTGGATGTAATCATTGATATCTCCTGTTAGCGATTGCTACTTTGCGGTAGCAATATTCAGTGAAAATAGTGAGAAGAATGGTGTCGACAGGTCAATGATTTTTTTGAGAGTAGTTTAAAACAAGGTAAAAAGCCCGAAAGAGGCAGTTTGTTTAACAGGGGGGCTGATATTGAACTCAGTTTCGAATATTTTGCTTATAAAGGGTTATAGTTGTTACTTTTTAGGTCGATCATTGTTAGACATGGTGAATGCCCGATATGTTTTCAGGAGATATATGTGAAAATTGTCAGACGAAACGCTGTTTATGGCTCAGTATTGTTGCTTCTTTCATTTGTTTTAATAAATTTTGCCGGTTTTACTCTCTTTTTTTTCAGGTATGAGACGGTTTTATCTCTGACCGAGCTTACACTGATAGATTACTATGACCTCAGTGAGTTTCTGTTATTGGCAATGGGAGGCGGTTTTCTGCTGACCTCATTCTCTTTTTTTCTCGCTTTTCAGATTTTTCTTATTTTTGCTAATCCAGCTGACAAAAGTGGTACCGATTGTGTCAATAGGGCGTCAAGGTTACCGGTTTTATCGGTAATTTTCAGTCTTGTCTGCTGGGGGACTTCCTTTTCGGGACTGGGGTTTCTTCTATATTATTTCAATGCTTCTGCCCTTCTGATCGGAAAAGTAATTACCTTTGCGTCGGTGATCGCGATGGTCACTGTAGTAACACTCTATTACATGGTTAATTTCATTAATACACTTTATCTGCTTCCATTCGTTTCAAAAAATATTCCTCTTTTGCCGGATTCGGCAAAAAAAATCAGATTTCCACTTTCGGTCAGATTCATGCTCTTCTTTATCTCAATCTCTCTTGTGCCGCTACTTTTCCTGCTCTTTATGTATGCATCTCTGACAATACAGTTTGGCCGTTATGATCTTTTCCTTAATATTATCGGTGTCGGCGTGGTGTTGCTTCTTGTTCCTCTGGTATTAAGTTTTGCTTTTTCCCGTTCTATTGCACTGCCTCTGCGTCGTTTGCGGGAGGCTGCGGAAAAAATCGGAAACGGAGAGTATGATTCACCTGTTTATGTCTATTCGGGTGATGAGTTAGGACAGTTGGCACGAACTATAAATCTGACTGCCATAGAATTACGTGAAGGAAAAAGGATGAAAGAGAGTTTCGGCATTATGGTCGATCCCGTGATTCGCGATCACATCCTTAAAGGAAAGCTTGAGCTGGGAGGAGAGCTCAGGTTTGCTACTATTCTTTTTACCGATATAAGAAACTTCACCGGAATGTCAGAAAATTTTCCGCCGGATATCATTGTCGAGGTTATAAACAGCTATTTTGACAGGATGAGCGAATGTGTTTCTCTTGAGCACGGTATAGTAAATAAGTTTATTGGAGATGCCCTTTTGGCGGTTTTTGGCGAACCGGTTATAATGGAGGATCCGGTAGATGCGGCTCTGCGTGCGGCTATTGTAATGCGAAAGGATTTGAAGGTGTTAAATGAATCCCTTACCGAGCGTCGATTACCGGTAATTGATGCCGGGTTGGGTGTTCATACCGGCGATGTTCTTGCAGGAAATATCGGATCTAAACGGCGAATGGAGTATACAGTCATTGGTGATGCTGTAAATGTTGCCACAAAAATCGAAAAATTGACGAAAATTTACCAGATACCTATAGTCATTAGTGAAAGTTCATATTATTTTATAATGCATAAGGAGCTGTTTAGCATCAGAGAGATAGATAATGTGCGTGTAAAGGGCAAGCTTGAGCCGGTCAGGCTTTTTGAGGTTTTTGATTGTGATGATGATAAGACAAAAGAGAAGAAAAGGAAAACATCAAAGGCCTTTGCCAAAGCTATAGATGCATACAGGAAGGGAGACTTTAAGACTGCTTTTCAGGGCTTCTCGGAGATATGTAGATATAACGAATTTGATTCGGTAGCATCCATGTATGTGTCCCGTTGTCGTAAACTCTTGGCTGGTGGTACGCGTTCTTCCTGGAGTGGTGTAACTATTGTAAAATAAACGATTTTTGACTATTGGGTACCTCTAATAATTAACTTTTCAACAAGGTTGCATGTGCGAGCAGCAAGAGTCATCTTGCGACCAGCAAAGGAATTTGCGAAAAATTCTTATAAGCTAAAATTTTGCACTGTCCTTAAAGCGCAAATATTTTTGCGCTTTTTCGAGCGTCTTCTAACTATGCGAGAAAAATTGTCCTTAATAGGCACTTAAACGATGTTCCTTCTGGAACATGGTAATTTTTCGAAGTTCCTTATTAATTATATTGACACCTGTGGGTCAAATATTTATTGTCATCACACGTTGCAAGCGGATCTCTTCACAATTTATTTACAACTCCGAGAGTTTTTTTAAATTTTCATAAATAGTGTTGACAGAGAAAAGCAGTTTTGTCATAACGGTTCTCGCACCGAGGTTATCCGATATTTGGATCCATCCTTTGTGGAGTAATTGTTAAACATCTTTTGTGTATTTTTGCGTATCTGATTCGCGCGAGCGACTCTTTACGATATAATTCG
>JAQIBV010000062.1 GCA_027858855.1 Spirochaetota bacterium
AATTTTTTTTTTACATTTTTTTAAATTTAACCGTTTATAAGAGTGAGGATTGTATAAAACCATTACAATACAAAATAATTCACGCATATAAACTGACACTAAAATCTTATCCTTATGCAGAAGCGTCCTAACTTAATACGCTTCCCGCCTCTTCTGCAAACACTTATCATTCGTCAAACGTCAAGCGGCAGAAGAATACGAGGAGCCCCTATGAACACGAAGGAACAAAAAATATTTTTTACAGCTCTTTATAACAGTTACTCACGTTATATCACTTCTCTGATTTACAGAAAAACCTCCGACATCCACCTTTCCGAAGAGTTGACACACGACGTTTTTGTAAAAATAATGGAAAATCGTGCAATTTTCAGAATTCCTCCTTGTTTACAAAAAAAATATTTACATAAATGTGCAAAAAACAGATTGGTAGATCATTACAGGAGTATGAGTCGACTTCCACCATGCGATACAGTAAGTGATACAAGCTTCATCCCCTATATGGGGGGGAAAGCACTAGAGAGTTGTTACATAGAAGGTGAAATACTAATGACACTGCACGACACGCTTCTAAGGAAAATAAATTCTGAAGAACAGTATGTCATTAGAAAGAAATTTTTTGATAACGAAAGAACAACGGCTATCTGTAGAAAATCACAGATTAGCCGATACCGATTCCGGCGCATTTTAAGAAAAGCGACCGAAAAGGTAAAGGAGGAGCTTGCACCTTATTTTTAGGCATATGGTAACTCCCTGATTTTTGTATAAACCAGAACCCATGATTCACAAAATATATCGTAGGAGACAAGCCGACCATGGAAAGAAAAGGAATTCTGCTTTTCTCAGGAGGACTAGATAGCCTTCTTGCTGCTCAAGTACTTATAAATCAAAATATCCCTCTAAAGGCATATAACTTTATGCTACCATATGAGAAAGAAAATTATAACCCCGAAAATAGTGCAATCGCCCACTATGCTTCGCACTTAAACCTTGATCTGACATTTGTTCAATGTGGTGAGGACTATATTGACATGCTCAGAAACCCGGCACATGGATACGGGAAAAATGTTAACCCATGTATTGACTGCAAAATATTTTTTTTAAAAAAAGCCAAAGAGATTCTTGTTGATACAGATGCAGCTTTCATAGCAACTGGAGAAGTAAACGGACAAAGACCGATGTCTCAACGTAAAGACATGATTAATCACATTGAAAAAGCTGCAGGTCTGCAGCGAATGATTTTACGCCCATTATCAGCCCGCTTTTTCAAACCTACTATAGCTGAAGAGAGGGGGCTAGTTAACCGAGAGGCACTTCTGGACATTCACGGAAGAAGCCGGAAAATTCAGATGGAACTCGCAGAAAAATATGGTTTTACAGATTACGCAACACCCGCTGGCGGATGTCTGTTAACCGACCCTTTCTATGCACACAGGACACATGAACTTTTTGAGCATAGTGATAGAATTACACAAAGAGATCTGTACCTGCTAAGATTAGGCCGCCATTTTAGAATCACTCCCTCAATAAAAGCAATCGTAGCACGAAATGCAGAGGAGACCCAAACACTTCTTAAAACAAAGAGTCATAACGACACACTATTTTCGACCCGTTTTCAGGGACCGGCTATACTGGTTCCCGGAATAACAGAGTTAACGGACCAGCAGAAAATGATCGTAGCGGCTTTAGCGGCTCGATATGGCAAACCCGGTGATTCAGATAACGACCGTCTAATTTCGGTATTCGAAGGGTCAACAGAACAGACAATAATTGCTAAAACTGTAAACAACAAAGAGATCGAAGCTTTAAAAATTTAATACCTAAAACATAAAAACCAGCAATTCCATAAAAAACATTTGCTTTTAAAACTTTAGTGCGATATTTTATTACTAGGATATCTTTTTTTAAAATTTCAGGTTTCAATCTGTTATTAGAATATGCCATTTCAGCAATTATTATGGTAAGATTTTTATCTGATATCTGCATTTATACACTACAAAAGGAGGCTGTATGAGATTAATCCAATTTATTATTACATTCTGTATTCTTGCACCATTAACTCTTATTATTCACCACTACGGAACTCTCTTTTTCATGAAAACAGAATATGTAAGAGACGACTTTACCGACCTGACTCCTTTAAAATCCAAGTTTACCTCCCGTATGGCAAATTCTAACAAATCCGTCATTACGATTGTTCTTGCTCTGGCGGCTATTATTATTCCATATCTATTAACAGCAACAATGCACAACTGGTTCATAAACTCCACACTGCTTTTTGCAGGGCTTTATTACAGTCGCATACTGATGTTATCAAAAGCTGGTGAGAACATAACAACACCTCCTGCCGATGTAGACCTGATACTTCTGCTTTTCGGATTCTCACTTCTGAGCGGTTTCACTCTAAACTGGATATCTTTTATGAATACCGGCTTTATCTTTTTTGCTGTAAATTTTATCGCAACTATAATCTTACTCTATTACACGCTGAATTTGTTTTTTCTTAAACCTGTACAAGTAGATGTTGTTGTCGACAACGAAAGCATGAAACCAAAAGAGACGATCATAACTTCAACAGTTACTGATATTGAATCAGATGCTGACAACAAATCTGATTCTGTCGATAAAGACTCGATGTCATGAAAAGAGCTATTATTTCATCTATTTTTCTTCTTGTTTGCATCATTTTTTTCGGATGCGGTGGCGCTACCCCGCCAGATGTGCGCCCCCCTGTCGTTGAACCTGAACCGGCTGTAGCTGAGCCGGAAAAGCCGACAGTTCTTGCTTTGGGATGGATTGGTGAAGATATTTTTCGAGTCAGAACTTCTGGGAATCCTGCAGCATCTGCTGTAACAGATGAAGATAAACAAAAAACAGCTCTGGATAAAGCAGTCTCTGATGCACAAAGAAAAGTGGTCGAAAAGTTTGTAATTACACGTATTACCGGACTGTCTGCAACCGATGATATTGCATCTACAGGTATTGCCATTCAAGAGGAGTTCGGACCTGCAATCCGTTCCGGTCGGGTAATCCAAGAGTTGTATGATAATGCTGGTTCCTGTACAATTATATACGAAGTCGAACTGGAAAACCTTAAACGCCGTGTAACCGACGCTAGCTTTAAGGAAAAATAAAAGCTGGTTCTTTTACCGGCTCTATTTTTTCTTTCCCTGATTCTAAAAATTCTTGATAACAAACCTGATAACAAAAACTATGTCGTAGCCTTGGCCTGATTCAAAAATATGATTCAGGCCAATAATCATATAAGGAGCAACCTCATGGGACAATCATTAACATACAAAATACTAAAAAATCACCTTGTCGAAGGCGAACTTAAAACTGGATCAGAAATCGGAATCCGCATTGACCAGACCCTGACACAGGACGCCACAGGAACTATGGCTTACCTTCAGTTTGAAGCCATGGAAATCCCCCGCGTAAAAACTGATTTATCGGTCTCTTATGTAGACCACAATACCCTCCAGATGGGTTTCGAAAATGCCGATGATCATAAATATCTTATGACTATGAATAACAAATATGGCATCCACTACTCTAAAGCCGGAAACGGAATCTGCCACCAGGTGCATGTTGAGCGCTTCGGTAAACCGGGAGCAACTCTTCTTGGATCGGACTCACACACTCCTACCGGAGGAGGAATTGGCATGATAGCAATCGGCGCCGGCGGCCTTGATGTAGCTGTTGCCATGGGTGGTGGTCCTTTTTATATGACATGCCCGAAAGTGATAAATGTTAAACTTGAAGGCCAACTTCGCCCCTGGGTATCGGCCAAAGATGTAATACTAAAGGTTCTTGAGGTACTTACAACAAAGGGCAATGTCGGTTGCGTAGTAGAATACAGCGGAGGCGGAGTATCACACCTGTCTGTTCCTGAAAGAGCTACAATAACAAATATGGGAGCCGAGCTGGGAGTTACAACTTCACTCTTTCCCTCTGACGATATAACTAAAGAATTTTTAAAAGCCCAGCAGAGAGAAGATAAGTGGAGCGAATTAAAAGCAGATGAGGATGCAACCTATGAGCAGGTAATTGAGATTAATCTTGGAGAACTCAAACCCCGTGTAGCTTGCCCTCACTCACCGGATAATATTAAACTTGTGTCCGAGCTTGACGGCCTCAAGGTGGATCAGGTTGCAATTGGTAGCTGCACCAATGCATCGTATAAAGATCTTATGACAGCAGCCTCTATTCTTAAAGGCAAAAAGGTGTCACCCGATGTGAGCCTTATTGTTGCTCCGGGATCGAAGCAGGTTTTTGAAATGATCGCACGTAACGGAGCTCTATCTGATTTGATCGCAGCCGGTGCACGTGTTATGGAGAGTGCCTGCGGGTTTTGTATTGGCGCCGGTCAGGCTCCGATAACCGAAGGTGTTTCGATACGTACAAATAACCGTAACTTTGAGGGGCGCTCGGGAACAAAGTCGGCAGGCATCTATCTTGTAAGCCCTGAAACCGCTGCAGTCACAGCAATAAAGGGTGTTCTTACCGACCCCTCTACCCTGCCCGAAAGCGATTACCCCCAGATCGAGATACCTGAAAACTTTGTTATAGACGACTCGATGATTCTGAAACCTGATTTTAACGGAGAAGTTTTTAGAGGTCCTAATATCGGTGACCCACCCTTTACAGAACCACTCGCCAAGAAAATTGCTGGGAAGATAAACCTTAAAGTTGGTGATAAAATCACAACTGACCATATTATGCCGGCCGGGGTACGACTCAAATACCGCTCTAACGTACCTGCATACTCTCGTTATGTCTTTGAAGGTGTGGATCCGGAATTTTCGACACGCGCCGCCGCTGATAAAGAAAAAGGAATTTTTTCTGTTATCGTGGCCGGCGCAAGTTACGGCCAGGGATCAAGCCGCGAACATGCAGCAATCTGCCCTATGTATCTGGGTGTACGCGCAGTTGTTGCAAAATCATTTGAGAGAATTCACTCTGCGAATCTTATCAACTTTGACATAGTTCCACTAGTATTCAAAAGCGAGGCCGACTACGAAACAGTCAAACAGGGAGATGATTTTGTTATCGACGATATCCGTGATGCCGTCGACAACGGAGCCGAAACTGTTACAGCTAAATGTGCAGATAAGAAAATAGAACTTTCGATGATATTGAGCAAACGCCAACGCGATATACTTCTTGCAGGTGGACTGTTAAACTATACGAAAGCCCAGGTCTGATTTTAATCCGGTTATTTAAAATTCAGAGGGGATCCTGAAAAGAGACCAAACTTTTACAACAAACATATCACTTTTTATTCAATAAACGGAGCGGTACTCATAAGGTACCGCTCCGTTTATTGAATAATCCTGCCAAAACTTCTTTAAAACAAAGCTGAAACTGAGTCTCAAGAACATACCTGCAAAAGAGTCTTGCTCAATGAAGAGTAAAAAGAAAATTTCAAAAGCACCTTTCAAACCCTCTTATGCAATGGATGCAAATACTATCTGAATAAGAGAGACACTGAAAATCGCATAATAAAGGTTATTTTTCGAACTGAATTAAAGAAATATCTTTCCAAATAAAAAAACAGTATACAAAAAATCTCAACAATAATAAAAACTGCACTATTAAATTATCAACTGGACTTTTAAAACAAGTTTCGCAAGTCCCCATTCAGGTATAAAACCTAACAGTGAAAATGCTGAAGTAAACATATTAAAATAATATTCGATATCGATACCACTGTGTTACTTTATTAAACGAATAAAAAAGAGGCTTTAAAAGCCCTGTTTTTATAGCAGATCAGCTTTATAAATTTATTAAGAGGTAAATATGAAACCAAAACATTCGGAACGCCTGGCCTACTGGTTTGACAACTATATGGCTAAAGGGCCGCGCTCTATTTTTTTCGCGCTGCTTATTGTTTTTTCTGCAGGATTTATTACGCTAGCTATAATTCGTGTTATTATCGGCTTTCATGTTATCGAAGGCACAACCGGCGATATTGAGACCGAACTGGGAGTCTGGAGGATTTTTCTCCAGTTGACCGACCCGGGAAATATGGCTCAGGATAACGACTCCTATTGGTTTATACGGATCTTCGCAGTAATCAGCGGTATGTTCGGTATCATCTTCTTTTCTGCAGTAATTGCCTTCATTACAACACAGCTTGACCTTAAACTTGAAGCATTAAAAAAGGGCCGTAGTCGTGTTCTTGAACGGGATCATGTACTGCTGCTTGGATGGAGCAATGAAATTACCGACATTATCCGTGAACTGATTATCGCCAATGAATCAGAATCATCCGCTGCAATTGTTATTCTCTCTAATGTCGAAAAAGAGGAGATGGACGACTATCTGAAAGAGCAGATCAACGACCGCAAGACAACTAAAATAATCACTCGAACGGGCGAAGCCGGATCTATCAAGGCACTTGAACGAGTTGCGGTTACAGAAGCAAAATCGGCCATTATTTTACCAACATGCACACATGGGTCAACCGATGCGGAAAAAGCTCATTCTGATGCACATACTCTAAAAAGCACTTTAGCTGTTGTTGCTGCCTGTCAAAATCAGGAAGAACTACCTTCCATCGTTACACAGGTATACAATGAGTCAAACCGTGAAATAATTAAAAGCCTCTCCCCTGATCAGATTACCATTGTTGATCCCGAAGACATGATAGCCAAAATCATTGTTCAGACTTCACGAAGCAGTGGGTTGGCTGCAGTCTATTCGAGCTTGATCGGCTTTGATGGCTGTGAATTTTATTTTACAGATGCAGACTGGAACGGAATGCTGTTTCGGGATGTACACTTTCACTATCCTGATGGTATAGCAATCGGAGTACGAAACGAAGATGGATCTATCAGGATAAACCCAGATAGTGATTATGTTCTTCATGAAAATGATAGTATTATTATTCTGGCCGAAGATGATTCAACGATTCATTTTAAAAGCAAAACAGTCTGCACACCTTCCGTTTTTGAACTTACTGACAAACGAATAGCTTCGGAGAAAGAAAAAGTACTTATCATCGGATGGAATAACAAAGCACCGGTTATTATAAATGAATTTATGGATTACATAACTTCAGACTCTGAAATTATTATTGTAATACCACCTGATTATTCAGAAGAGAACAAAGCTATATCAGAAATAAAATCTGAAAATCCGAAATTTGCGATTAAAACAGTAGAAGTGGACCTTTTAAACCTGCAACAGCTGGAAAAGCTGTCACCCGAATCCTTTAACAGCATAATAATTTTAACCGCAAACGAAGATAATGATATCGAAAGGGCTGATGCGGCTACCATCAATATACTTCTTATGCTGCGTACAGTTATCAAACGTAAATCCGAAAAAGGCAAAGCTCCACAAATAATCACCGAAGTACTTAATTCTGAAAACCTGGAGTTGATATCACAGGCAGGAGTCAATGATGCGGTAATATCCACAAAAATGGTTTCTAAAATCTTATCACAGATTGCCGAAGAGCCCGATATACTTCAGGTATACGAGGAGATGTTTACTGAAGAAGGAAGTGAGATATACCTAAAACCTCTCCATCTCTACTTTAAAGATACGCCGAATACCGTAACCTATGCCGATCTTATAGCTCTTTCGCATTTGCGCGAAGAGATCTGCATTGGATACCGTCTAAAAGCGAATCTAATGAGTGCTAAGGATGATTTTGGTGTTATATTAAATCCATCTAAAACAGAAGTAATTGAAATTGAGAAGATAGACTCGCTTATAGTAATTGCTGAGAACGAACTTTAAAAGACTTAAAACAAAAGGAGTAGTGCAGCATAACTGCACTACTCCTTTTCAAAATCCTGATAGTAGTTCGTAGCCTCACTCTCATTATGCACGACAGTAATAACGCGGATGCGTCCCTCCACTGTGTCGGTATAGAAAGCCGACGGCCGGGGTTGATGGATATTATTGAGCTTCACATATTTCCCCTGACGTTCATCAAGAACATATTTTTCAACCTGAATGTGATGACGGTTTATTTCGACCTGTGCGTTATAACTCTTTTTTTGAGACTCAAGACCGGTTACTGTTCTACCCACCTCTACCTTGTTAATAAAAACCTTGTAATAACAGCGTCTATCTTCAGACGATTTCACCTTATCAGAGTAGACCTCAATTTTAAGATTATAAGAGGTAGGACTCTTATACCGACTGTCAGCTGAAGAAGCCGTGATGAATGATGCCGGACGGTACTCGGCTTCTCTTGTAACAACTGAAACAGAATCGGTAACGGCACTGACAATATCGGTTAGCACAGGATTAGCCCGTATAACGGCGTAGTGCAGAGCCGTCGGCCCATATGGTGTCTGGCGGTACTTTATATCTGGATGATGCTTTAATACAGATCGAACAAGAAGCGAGCTGTCACTCTGTATTGCATAAACAAGCAGGCTTTTGCCTGTCCGGTCTGTAGAATTAGGTGAGACTCCCTCCTTAAGAAGTTCGTCTAGCAGCTTTGAGAATTTCTCTTCAGTCGGGTCGGCCGGCGCGCTATTTAAAGCCGGAAGAAGTAACTGAGCCGATTCAAATGATTTTGAGACCAGAGCGCGCCGATATGGTGTTCTCCCCTTTTCGTCCCAGACGTCGACCGAGGCGCCACGGGCAAGTAGCCTTTTTACAGAATCTGTATCATTATTCGATACTGCAAGATGCAGGGGGGTTGTTCCGGAGAGTGAACGTTTATACTGAATATAACCCTTTACTGCGACGATGGCTGGAGTATCACCATTGGAATCGATGCTGTTATAGTCACTGATACGGGTGCGGATTCTGTTAAACCCTTCAAGGTCGCCACGTCTAACCAGCTCGAACAGGTCGGGCGACGAGTAAAGAGCGCTAACGCCAGAAAAAGCATAGATTAATATAAACAGCTTAATACATATTTTTTTCATTAATTATATCCTTTCACATATTGATCTTAAAAATGAGGCTACTGTTGCATGTTAACCCCAGAGGTGACATCTGAATCAAGAATAAAATACATATATCTTTTAAAAACTACAATTCAATAATTCTTATATTTAAATTCTGTTGTATTAGAGGAGTTAAGCAATAAAATGTTTCTGAAATCATAACAAAGCAAAACATTATTCATAATACTATTTAATAGATGTCAGCAGGTAATCAGAATAGTGATGAGCAAAACTATAGAGCTTCAAAAAATAGCTAAAAATTCTGAAAATTCTGATTTTAAGAAGGTAAAGTTATTTTTGTGTTATTATTGAACACTGGGCTTCAATAAAACTTGACACACAAAAAAATAATATTTTTATTAAAAAACAGGAAATCTATGGAGGTTAATATGAGTACAAAAAAAGATTGCCCCTGCTCGAGCACCTACTGCAACCGCCACGGCGACTGTGAAGCCTGCCAAGCATATCATAGAAAAGATGGTTCGAAGACTGCCTGCGGAAAATAACCAAAGAAATTTTGAAAAAGTTCTAAATTTCAGAAGACATCATTGCTTAAGTGGCATTAAGGAGATTACATGAAAACACCATCGCTTTTTGAGCTTACATTCGGCAAGCCTATTGAGCCGATTGCAATAAATATTGATGACATTCCCCAAAAAGAGAAACTGCCTGGTTTTTTTGTAGAACTGATTAAAGAAGACGGCACGGGAGGGTATGCAGACGATTTTATATGGACCGTCAACCCTGCAGAGCTTATCCCCTATACGAATCGGGCGCTTAAGACTGGCAAAGAAGCAACTCCCATAATACGCACATCTTTCGGCGATATTATTTTCTTTGTTCCAAACAAGACCAGCCTTACCTTCTGTGCTCTAAATTTTAGACACCGCGAAATCATGCATCTTTACAGTGGCACATGTGAAGCTTTTTTCAACGAAACTCTTGTTGAATATGGTTTTTTGCTTCATAAACTGCGTATTAACCTGGATCTGTACTGGTTCGCTTATGAAAACTTCGGATCGATCGACCGAACAAGCTGTTATGGCTACATAACTCCCCCAGCTGACGGCGGAGTAGACAGCCCGGAAAATATTACCCGTTATGACCTTGACTCTTTTTTAGAAAAAGAGTGTGGACTTATTACCTCACCCCTTAACGAAATTATGCAATATGAACAGATCTGAACGGAAAACGTATAGAGTCACGATTTAGTTACAAAAATGTAGAGAACAGATCAAGCTCTACTTATACTCTACATTTTTATGTTTTAACAAGCAAACAAAATCTTATTTTGCTTGCTTTTTGGCATATTTTTTTATAATGAGAATGCTGAGTTTAAATTGATTAAGGGAATACCCCACGGATAATACTTAATCCTTTATCTACAAACTGCAGATCATAAATGACTCAAGACAAATACATCCCAAAAGGAGTTTTAAATGAAACAAATAATCGGATCTTTAGCACTAATGTGCATACTGATGGTTCTTGGAAGTTGCTCAAAAAACCCTACCGATGCTATTTCTGATGCAATCAATTCTGATGTTGCTGGTTACGGAGAAATGATCAGTGTTTTAAATGATTACGTGGATATTCAGGAAAAATACCTAAAAAGTCTAAAAAATATTGAGAGTTCTGAAGACCTTATCAAGACTCTTGAGACATACGGAGAGAGTATGTCAAAAATTATGCCGGTAATGATGGAGTTATCAGAAAAGTACCCAGAACTTAACGACATTGACCCACCTAAAGAGATCGAAGAGCGTCTTGAACAAATTTCACTGGAAATTCAGGAAGAGACACCAAAAGCAGTAATGGAATATCAATCTGACCCTAAAGTTCAGGAAGCATTCATGAAAATGGCATCGTTAATGGGCGGAGATGATATGGATGATTCTGAAGAGTAAGTTTTACTTCCAGACTATTTTCATTTTTTTAGATTATCCAGCATCAGGGTTTGATGCTGGATTGTTCACGTAGTCTTATTTTAAAGACCCAGTTTTAAAACTGGTAAGATTTCATTTAAACTTTCAGTAGTTCCAATGAAGAAGGTCAAAATTTTGGTTACGATTTTGATCAAACTCACACCTTGCATCTTCGATCTCATTTTTTATAGCAGACAACTCTTTATCGAGAGAAGCAGTTGCTTTTGCAGCACTTACAAGCCTTTCGCGAATTTCTGACGGTATCTCACCCTTATACTTGTATTTAAGACGATGCTCTACAGTAGCCCACAGGTGCATTGCATTGGTTCGGATCTGAAACTCTATTCGTACTGGCTTAACACCGTCAATGGTCTCTACAAGATAATTGGACATGATATGATATGAACGATAACCACTCGGCTTAGCCCCGGTTATGTAATCCTTCTCTTTAATTACGTCTACATCACGTCGATTTCTTAGCATATCCGCAACAAGAGCGATATCGTCTACATATTTACAAATAATACGTATACCAGCGATATCATAAAGCGATTCCAGATTCTCGATAGTAACATTGTCCATACCGACCTTTTCTATAATACTCCTGCTGCTCTTAACACGTCCGGATACCGACTCTATTGGAGAATGAAGGCCTTTTTTGCGATACTGACGACGAATACCCTCAAGCTTTATTATGAAAGTCTGAACTGCGAGGTCATAGGGGAGGAAAAACTCTTCGAAACTAAATCCAAGTGCATCCTGAGTCAATAACTCACTAACCATTGAACACCCGCCTTTTGCAGTATTATTGGTGTTTACTAATAAAAATTCCGGCATGACCAGCTCGCCGGACGAAAATATACTATCAGGTTGTTTTTAACAAGTATTTGATAAATTTTAAAGAGTTTATCAAGCCTTCATAAATATAATAGCACGGGGAAGTTATTAATCAATAACTTTTTTTAGAAGAAAAAAAAACAGGATACGAGATATCCTGTTTTAATTAAAAAATGCATATTAGAAAACAAAAAAATTATTCTCTTATAGCAATCATGTGTATCTGAATTGACGGTGAAACCTCACCCACCTTCTCTTTAATATCATCAAGAGTGTAATCAGTTTGATCCCCTGTTAAGGGAGCTGCATCTCCAATACAGATTATCATTCGTAATGGAGCATATCCTCCCCAGCTTGCTTTTTCTATTGTACTGTAAATACCATCATAAACAGACTCAGGCCAGTCGCCACCACCAGTAGTCTCGATTATATTCAATTCATCAATTATAGAATCATGATCCATGGTGAAGTCTTTGAACGTATACCAATCTGAACCGTCCACGTTTTTATCACCATAAGTTGCAAGCCCAAGCCGAGCCTCGACCGGCAACTCATCAATAATTAATGAAAGACCACTAACAACAGCATCAATATCGTCCCGCATACTTGCTGTTTTGTCGATAAGAAGCATAATTTCGGCACCGACCTGTTCCTGAGCATGTTTCTGAATAACCTGCGAGATCTGAACTGGAAGATCTTCGGCATCCTTGGCCTCGGTAATTGTTCCACCTGTAGCCTCCGCTATCTTCTCATATTCATCATACACCTTATCGAATGAAATGATCTCGTCTTTTAATTTCTCTAATGGATCTTCGCATGACATTAGTACAAATGCTGAAACAATTAGAATACCGATACCTGTTTTTTTTATTACTGACATCGCACCTCTCCTTTGTAATTCTGGCCTGTCAAATAAACTGATATTCCAGAAACTGACTTTGTAGAAACGTAGTTTTTTGTAAAGCTCTACGAATTACCACATTCCTGGTTATACAACAACGATTGCACCCTCAAGAGTTACTTATAAACTGACAGGCGCTTCGAAAACTTCATTTTCAGTTATCATTATTTCAGCTATCCCCTATTTCCCTCTTGGATAAGGTTTCAAATTTACTGATTATAGAGAGAATCATACACCAAATTACCAGAGATGATGTACCATATTCTGAATCTCATCGCTGTAAATTGCATTCATACGATCAATCTCATTTTGAGTTAACTCTTTGTGAGACAGAGTATTGATATTACCAAGAAGATGTTCTTTTTTTGAAGCACCGGGAATAACAGTTGAAACCTCAGAATGAGAAAGAATCCACTGAAGTGCTCGTGGCGCCAGATTCTCTTCATCTGGGAAAACAGAGCGTAGTTTATTAACAGCCCGCAGACCTGTCTGAAAATCGACACCCGCAAAGGTTTCACCTCTGTCGAACCATTCTCCATTTCTGTTCGACTGGCGATGATCTGCCTCATCAAAAACAGTTTCAGCCGAAAACTTTCCGGTTAAAAGTCCGCTTGCGAGAGGTACACGAGCTATAATTCCTACATCTTTTTTTTGTGCCTGTGTGAAAAAAAGATGTGAAGGCCGCTGCCGAAAAAGATTGAAGATAATCTGAATGGTTGTAACATTTGGATACTCAATTGCTTTGAGCGCCTCTTCAACCTTTTCAACACTGACACCCAGGTTTAATATTTTACCCTCATCCTTGAGTTTATCGAAAAGTTCGAAAATTTCAGGTCTGTAATAGACCTCAGTAGGTGGGCAGTGAAGCTGTATCAGATCCAGAGTTTCAAGGCCACTATTCTTTAAACTGTTCTCTACGAATGTACGTAACACCTCTGGAGTATAGCCATCAGCGACATGTGGATTGATAAAACGCCCGCATTTTGTAGCAACATAAACACGCTCGCTGCGGGAACGTACTACCCGGCCGACTGCTGCTTCACTCCTGCCATCCTCGTAAACATCAGCCGTATCAATAAAGTTAACACCCATATCAATGGCTTCATTGATGATTTTTTCGGCATTAGCATCGTCAAAACCCGTTCCCCATTTACCTCCGATCTGCCAGGTACCAAGTGAGATCTCTGAAATTTCAAAACCAGTCTTTCCTAATCTTCTGTAATTCATTTTAGCCTCCAATGTATTATCCGGTTACTCTTAAAAGATCTCCATTCAGAGGTCTTTTGAGAGTAAAGCCAACTACCTTATAGCAATATTAAGAGTGGCTTTTAAAAACAAAATTTACATATGCAACTGTTTATTATTTACAATTATGTAAGTATTTCATTATACATTATTATTTTGCTTTGGTTCATGATTAATACCCCTAACAATGCCAGACTTTATTCTTCACCAAAAACAATCCAGATTTGAAATTATATTTTCATCTCCGTCTGAGGCGGGGGATAAAACCGTCTTTATAATTAAATTTAATTTTTTTATCTGATAAACAATCACATGCTTCTATTATACAGGTAATTGAGCAAACTACAAGCTATTTTTATAATGAAACCGGTTTCATTGTTTGCAGTGTTAGTTATAATAATCTGACGAGTTAAATAAAGAACACAGCTCAAGTAAATATTTTTTACTCGCAGCCTCGTTCGGGATGAGAGAAATACTTTTCTCTTTGAATAGTTTTATATCTTGATCTTCTGGACAGTTTTTTTATGATTATCCAATCTTAATAAGGGAAAATAATTACGAGGATACAGAAATGAAAGCAGTTGAAATAGCAAAAAACATCTATTTTGTAGGAGCAAACATACGAAACGGAGACCTGTTCGAGGGTATGTGGCCCATTCCCGACGGCGTTTCTCTTAATTCATATATTGTTAAAGGCGAAAAAACGGCCCTGATTGACCTGGTTCGTGACTGGGACAATGCACCCAAATCGTTAACAGAACAACTGACATCACTGGGAATTTCCATTGAGCAGATCGACTATCTGATCCTTAACCATCTTGAACCGGATCACACCGGATGGCTGGAAGAATTTTTGAAAAGAAACCCCAAAGTGACCATTTTAACAACCCAGTTGGGAAAAAAAATGGTTAAGAGCTTTTATAAAAACGAAGAGAATGTAACTGTTGTAAAAGACGGCGATACTCTTGACCTGGGTAACAACATGATACTCACTTTCTATTCTACACCGAACGTACACTGGCCAGAAACCATGGTAACCTTTAATGAAAGTTCTGGCGTACTCTTTTCATGTGATGCTTTCGGTTCGTACGGATGTGTAGACACTCCCTTTGATGATCTGCTGGATAAACCGACGCATGAATTTTTTGACCGAGAGTCTTTACGCTATTATGCAAACATTGTTGCCAGCTTTTCACCCTTTGTAGAAAAGGCCATAGAAAAGTTAAGCGGACTTACAATAAAAATGATCGCCCCTTCGCACGGAATAATATGGCGTAAAAACCCACAAACAATAATTGAACGATATTTAAAGTTTGCATCATATATGAATGGCCCGGCTGAACCTGAAATAACAATTATATGGGGTTCTATGTACGGCAATACCGAAGCAGTTCTTTCTCCACTTATCGAGGGAATCAATTCTGAACGGATTCCGGTTCATATCCACCAGGTTCCCAATGAAGATGTATCATATCCGCTAACGTCGGCATATCGGTCGGCAGGTCTGGTTTTTGCTATGCCAACTTACGAATACAGAATGTTTCCTCCTGTTGCGGCAGCTATAGACATGTTTGGCCGCAAGCATCTGAAAAACAAAAAGGTATTACGCATTGGTTCTTACGGTTGGTCGGGCGGAGCACAAAAAGAGTTTGATACCATGACAGCAGATCTTGACTGGGAGTGCATCGAGCCTGTTGAGTGGGCAGGAGCAACGGATGAAGAGACAAACGAAAAGGTATACGAACAGGGGAAAAAACTTGCGCAACTTGTGAAACAGTTCTGCGTACAGTCGTAACCACTGAGACATAGATATTTTATAAAATTTATTTTAAAAAATATATTTTAAGGTAAAACATATGGACATGTTACGACAATCCCTTCGTTCAGCTTTTTTTGCGTTATTCTATATCGCAATATTTTTTAATCTGAGTCAAAACATTTACGCAGGCCACAGCCCGGACGTAGACTGGCGTACCATAGAGACTGAAAACTTCAGATTAATTTATCCTGTTGAAATAGAGGATGAGGCACAACGCATTGCTAATCTTTCAGAACACTACCTGAAACACAACACCAAGACCATGAAACCTGATTGGCGAAAAACCACAATTGTTATAATTTCGGAAAGCGCCGAATCTAATGGAGCAGTTTATTATGCTCCATATAAATCTCAATACTACAACACCCCCGGTCTATTTGCAAATAATGAGTGGTTTCATGCCCTTTCGGTACATGAAGGCCGACATATGAATCAGCTGAATACTATTAACAGCGACGGTCGTAAATTTATATGGTATGTTTTTGGAGACATGGGGGCGGCAGTCTACACCATTGCCTTCATTCCATCATGGATACTTGAGGGTGACGCTGTTTTGGCCGAAACAACTTTAACCAGTGGAGGACGGGGGCGCACCCCTAACTTTGGAATGTTTGCCCGCGCTAATGAGCTGTCTAATGACCCTTCTGATCGTTATAGTTACTACCGCGCCTACATGGGGTCGTACAACGACAATTATCCATATGCAGATCACTATGTCCTTGGATATCACATGGCCACCTATGCGAGACGTACCTATGACCCCATGATATGGAATGATACATTCCGCGGAATGGGTGGCAATATCTTTCGCTGGGATCACTTCAACTATTCCTTTACTAAAAACAATAGTGACAATCTGAACATTACTGGATTGTACCAAAAAACATACAACGATCTCCGTGAAAAATGGCTTAACCAGTTAGAGGGACTTAATTTTACAGATTCAAAGACCGTTACCATTACAGATTCAAAACGCTGGAACTCCTTTACCCAGCTAAACGAATGGAACAATAAACTGTATGCTGTGAGGAGCGGAAAAGATTATTTGTCAGGAATTGTAGTTATTGAACCAAACGGAAACAGGCTTATAAAACAGCTCCCAATGTCGACAGCACTGAGTGGCTCTACTAGCAACAAAAGGTCTGTTTCATTTGGCGGTGGTAAGGCAGTATGGACAGAATTACTGAGTGATCCCCGCTGGCAATACCGCTCCTATTCATCAATTATGGTGTATGATTTAGAAAACGATACATCAAAAAGACTTTTTGACAGGGGCAAAATGATTTCAGCCTCCATTTCAAAAGATGGCAAACGCATTGCCGCAGTGGAATTCACAGGAAAACGGATCTGTTCGCTTGTAATTATTGATAGTGCAAGTGGGAATATTTTAAAACGAATCGTCGCACCCGACAACAGCTTTCTGTTTGACACTGCCTGGTCAGATGACGGCACTCTTGTAGCATGCGCCGCATTAAATGAGGATGGAAACGCACTATTTACAGCTAATATTTCAACTGGCACCTTTACCCCTGTTATTCCCTACACACACAAAGAACAACCGAAAACCCCCTTCTTTTCTGGCAGAAGACTTTTTTACGGCTCGGATTATTCAGGCATCGACAACATTTACGCTATTGATTTGAAGAGTGGAAACCGTTACCAGGTAACCTCACGAAAATTTGGCGCATCCTTGCCATCGGTTAACAAGAAGGCCGACTCCATCTTCTATTCGGACTATACCGTTAAGGGGCACCGTGGCGAAAAAATGCCTCTTAATCCCAAAAACTGGGTTGCACTTGCTAATGTACCTGTGAAACGGGTAGACTACTTCGAACCGGTTGTCAGCCAAGAGGCAGGTGAAAGTGTTGTCGATGATGTTCCACAAAAGAACTATGGGTCAGAAAAATACAGCCCATTTATGAATTCGATCAACATATACAGCTGGAGCCCTATCGGTGACTACGGCTTAGGGCTGATCATTATATCAGAAGATCCGCTTGAGACTACAACAATTGAACTTGGATACCACTACAATATAAACGAAGAAGCCCATTCAATACGGGGATCAATGAAATACAGTGGACTGTATCCAGTTTTAGGAGTTGGGGGAGTTTACGGAGATCGTGCGAAATCGGATGCTAATAACCAGGAAAAAATGATTACATGGAGGGAGTCAACTGGCTATGGCTCGCTTTATATTCCACTGAACCTTTCACGGGGAATTCACAATACTTACATGGAACTGGGAGGATCGGCCACCTACACAGAAATAAGTGACAAATCAACAATAGAAACCAACCTTCGCGCAATTAACGACGGGTACTTTACCGCCGCGAATTACAGCGGATTTTTATCACATACTATTGGTGGAACACTTCTTGA
Source organism: Spirochaetota bacterium (assembly GCA_027858855.1). Taxonomy (GTDB): domain Bacteria; phylum Spirochaetota; class UBA4802; order UBA4802; family JAFGJZ01; genus JAFGRW01. Next base: position 18,028 of record JAQIBV010000062.1, read on the forward strand.
TATGTATCCACGATGGGGACAGATGATTCAAGCCCAGTATAAGCATACCCTGCATGGGGATTACACGGGTGAACAGTTAAGCCTTTTATCCAGACTCTATTTTCCCTCTTTTTTTAAACATCACAGCCTGAGATTTGAAGGCAGCCTTGTATCGGACACAATTGACTATAACCGGAACGACAACTATCGTTTTCCTCTTACAGTTTTATATCCACGGGGATACGAGGAGCAATTTTTTGAAAAACTCTATAAAGGCAGTGTGAACTATACATTGCCACTTTTCAATACGCACTTTTACATCTGGAAGCTGTTATACTTTAAACGCATAAAATTTAACGCTTTTTATGACCATGGAACCGGCACTTACGCAGACACCACCTTTTACAACCGTTCAGTCGGAGGAGAGCTTCTGTTTGAATACCACCCATTTTCAAACAAGAACATCGCACTGGACACCGGCCTGCGCTATTCTCACCTTTTTGACGGCAAGAAACCAGTGTATGGACTGGTGATTCAGATTGCGAATGGAGCAGCTCTATTTTAAACTTTGCCGGGAAACAGACAAACTATCGTTCTTTACTTTCTGTTCTTATTCAGAAGTTGCAATAGATCCAAAAATATTCCGCAAGGAATAATTTCTGGATGTAGCGCTTTTAGAGAAGCAAGCGGAACCTTTCTCAATTGATCAGTAAGAAATAGTTGTATTATCTGATCATAAAAAAAAGGACTTTTACCTGTAGCTGATAAGCTGTCCCCCTTTTTCGCAATTTTTTTTAGCTGACGAATTAAGGAACGAATCTGTTTTTTTGTCACAGCTTTTTTTATAGAACGAACCTGTTTTTTGACATAAACAGATCCCTCGGATATTGCCTGAATCAGCTCTTCAAATGAATAGAGCCGGATACGTGGCAATAAAAGTGCCGAGGCGCTACAGTCGGCAAGGGCATGGATAATGCTTTTGTGATGACGCATCTCAGTTGGCAGAAGCGATCGTAGAGCGAAAAGCGCAGCTTGAGGCGTATCTGTTTTCTTTCCACTTAACCGCCCTATTTTTCGAATTATAGACGGTTCGTTTAACAGCTCTAAAAGCTTCTTGCATAAAGCCGGGTTGGAGCTGAAGGAATATCTGATTCCGACCAGAGCCCCAAAGGCTTTGAGCGTGTCAAGATACCCAAGCTGACGATAGTCACGCAAAAACTGTTTATCAAAGTCAAGCACCCCGCCCATGTTTATGGAATTTTTTATGTAGACGGTCTCTGTTCCTATAATATCGGGACGTTTGTTCATACCAAGCCCTGAAATATCAATGACAATAATCTTTTTATAGCCACGAGACTTTGCCATGGCGAAGGGAACATTATCATGCACTCCTCCGTCAATAAACTTCTTCTGATTAATTTCCGTAGCTGCAAACCCTGGCAAAGTAGCACTGGCCTGAAGAAAGCCAAGAACAGTCCCTGGCTCCATCTGATCAATAAAAATTTCAAGAGGTTTTAAGTCTGAGAGCTTATAAGTAACAACTCCCAGATCAATACCTGAATCTCGTAATTTTTTCTCGCTTAGATTATCATGAAGCAGTTTTTTTAAAGGAGATGTGTCAAGACCGCGTTTTTGGAAAACTTTTTTTCGAAATTTATCAAAAGCCGAAAAATTACTACGTGTAAGTTTAAACTCGCCATCAACAACCAGATCCTGCGGGAAAGAAACCAGGTTATCGATACCGATATTATCAACAACTTTTGATAACCCCCTATGGTTGTTTTGAGCAATGAAACCGGCAATAACAGCTCCTACTGAATTGCCTACAACCGCTGTAACTGGAATCTCAAGTTCACGAAGAGCCCTCCACGCACCCTCATGATAGACTCCCTTAGCTCCTCCACCTCCCAGAACAAGACAATATCCATCTTTTTTATTCATCATTATTCATCCTCACCTGTTGGATTGTAGAGGTCGGTGCTGAGATACTTTTCCCCCCGGTCAGGAAAAATCATGACTATAACGCCGCTTTGAATCTCTTTTGCGACATCAAGAGCTGCATACAAAGCTGCACCGGAACTCATACCGGCAAAAATACCCTCTTTAAGAACGATTTGACGAGCTGTCGCAAATGCCACCTCGGAGCCAACCAGGACCGAACGATCTATCTGTGACGGATCATAGATTTCGGGTACTATGGCCTCCTGCATATTCTTAAGCCCCTGAATATAGTGCCCTTTTTCGGGGTGAGCCTCTATTATTTCGATTGCCGGGTTCTTCTCTTTAAGCCCTTTGCCTACCCCCATGAGAGTACCAGAGGTACCCAACGAGGAAACAAAATGTGTTACCCTACCCTCTGTGTCTTTCCATATTTCGACAGCTGTTGTTTTATAATGGGCCAGCTTGTTATAGTTATTAGAGAATTGATTAGGCATAAAATACTTACCCGGATTGGCTGCAACCAGCCGGTGTGCCTCACATATTGCGCCATCGGTACCCTTTGATGAATCGGTCAGAATTACCTTAGCGCCAAAAGCTTTGATCATTCGTCGGCGCTCAACAGAAACGGCACTACTCATTACAATATGTACGGTGTACCCCAAAACAGAACCAATCATGGCCAACCCTATTCCAGTGTTGCCGCTGGTTGGCTCGATGATTATTTTATCCGCAGTCAACGAACCTTCGGCTCTGGCCTGCTCAATCATTTTAAGTGCGATGCGATCTTTAATACTACCGGTTGGGTTAAACCCCTCCAATTTCGCATACATTTGAACATTTGGATAGGGGTTAAGCCGATTAAGACGAACACTGGGAGTCGAACCGATAGTATGTAAAATAGAGTTATAGAGCATAGAATCCTCATCTTTTTGCTGATATAAAGAAAAGTATATCATAATTACCAGAAAGTTCGTTTATTATCGAACTCGTCTAAAAGGCAATAAATAATCATAACTTTTGAAAATATTATGCAATTAAGATTCTATTCCCCCGCTATATGCGTGGTATTATAACGAAGCCCTAAAAAAACTTAATTCACAAAACATCCCCCCACCCCGCAGCCAGGGAGGATGAAAATTATAACTATTTATCCATTTCTCGATCTTTTTTTGTGATAATTAGCACAAAAAAAGATCTGATATTATAAAAAATGAGTAGTCAAAAAAGGTAAAATGTGATTTATATGGTCAGAGACTTAAATCAGCAACCTTTCGTTCTGTTTTTAAAAGCTGGATTCCCCCTATACATTTTTCACGACCTCACTATTGTTTACGGAACTAAAACGCGCGGAAACCAGCCTGATAACCAAGAAACCAATTTTTATTTAATGCAATATTTGAATATTTTACATACTAAAAGGAGAAACGCCATGACAAACAAAAAAGACGCTTTCTTCAGTGACCTCGAAAAGAGAACTCTGATAAGAAACACCATCCCTCCCGAGCTGAACACAAAATATCAGCCCAAACGCGGACTGCGCAATGCCGATGGTACAGGAGTGCTAGCTGGGCTGACCAAGGTTGGAGAAGTGCACGGTTACGTTATTGACGAAGGAGAAAAAACACCTGTTGAGGGTCGGTTAATGTATCGCGGCATTGACGTAAAAGAGATAGTGACCGGATTTCAGGCCGATAACCGGTTTGGATTTGAAGAGACCTGTTACCTGCTTTTGATGGGCGAACTCCCAACCGCTGAGCAGACAGAAGAATTTCGCGAGATGCTGAACCGTTACAGGGCTCTTCCTGAAAACTTTACTGAAGACATGATTTTAAAAGCACCTAGCCCTAATATTATGAATAAACTGGCACGCGCCGTTCTTTCTCTATATTCTTATGATGACGATGCAGAAGACCGCACGCTTCGAAATACCATTAAACAGAGCGTTAAGCTTATTTCCCGTTTTCCGGTTATGACAGCTTATGCCTACCAGACAAAAAACCACTACTACGATAATGGGACGCTTCACATTCGTCATATTCCTGAAGGTCTTAGCACCGCAGAGGTCTTTCTATCGCTAGTGCGGGCAAACGGTCAATACACAAATCTCGAAGCTGAAATTCTGGATCTGGCTCTTGTACTGCATGCCGAGCATGGTGGCGGTAACAACTCGGCATTTACGGTTCGTGCAATCACATCTTCGGACACCGACACCTATTCGGCCATTGCCGCGGGCATCGGTTCTCTGAAGGGATATAAGCATGGCGGAGCCAACATCAAGGTTTTACAGATGGTGGATAACATCAAAGAAAACGTTAAGAGCTGGGACAACGAAAAACAGGTAGAAGACTATTTAGCGAAAATTATCCGAAAAGAAGCCTTTGACAACAATGGCCTTGTTTACGGAATGGGTCATGCAATTTACACATACAGCGACCCGCGAGCCGGACTTCTAAAAGAGAAGGCGGAACTCTTAGCAAAAGAGAAGGGACATCAGGAAGAACTTAGCCTCTATCATAATATTGAGAAACTGACTCCGGGACTGTTTCACGAAATTAAACAGAGCGAGAAGATAATATCGGCCAACGTAGACCTCTATTCTGGATTTGTATATCAGATGCTAGGAATACCCGATGATCTGTATACGCCTCTGTTTGCCATGTCACGAATTTCGGGCTGGTGTGCTCATCGCATTGAAGAGATTATTTCGGGTGGTCGCATTATTCGCCCAGCCTATAAATGCGTGCAACCGAAGCGGCCCTACACTCCTATGGGTGATCGTATGGCACAACAAATCACTGAATAAGTGGAGTAATACTAAGAAACTCATTACTCTATTCCCTATAATTTATTATTGAAATGATTACAAACCAAAAGCCGGAGAAAAATCGAATTATCTCCGGCTTTTTTAACCGGCATTTATTACATGAAGTATACGCTTAGAGTTATAAAACCGTACCTGTTTAGACTCATATTTGCGGGTAAATTTTCTCGTTTGGCTCGACTTGCCTCAAAAAAACGAAAATTATGTCACTTTGGGTTTATCTACCGATAACTATCGGTGTAAATTGAAATTTAGAATTGTTAATCGTTCCCTTTTATCTAATTATTGCTAGCTAGCGGTGAGAATCGTGTAAGAAAGCTATTTTTTCATTGCAAAGAATCAGTTTTTACGAAGATTGTCTATATATTCAATATCGAATGAGAGTGGATGGAGGCTTTATGCATAAAATTCTGAATCTGGTAAGTCCACTGCACTATATGCAGATAAAAGAGCTACCAGTACTGTGCCTTAATCCGCATACAATAATTTCAGAACTGAATCCTGCCCGGGGCGAGATTGAACACAATGATCTTTTGTTAAGCCGCACACAAAAAGGTTGGGCATTGTGCAAAGCCGATGAAAACGGCCCTATTGTTTTTGGCCCAGGACGATTCCGCTTTACTCAAAAACCGCTTCCAGGACGAATTGACCTTGCTAGCTATGGGGACAATACTATCCTGCGAATTTTAATTGAAGATAGTGCCGCCTTTATACAGGAAATCACTGCCGACGAAGATTAACAGGTATAACTATTTCAGAGCGAGTACCATTTTTGTTACTTATTTCAAAGGTTGCATGGAGTTGCAGAGCAAGCATCTTGACTATCATAAGACCAAAGCCATTTGAAGTATTAAGGTCAAAGCCTTCAGGCAGGCCGTCACCGTCGTCTTGAATAACCAACCTTAGCCCTTTCTCAATTTTTTTAAGGCTAACATTAACTGTTCCGGATTTTTTATGTTTGTAGGCATATTTGAATATATTTGTAAAAAGCTCTTCAGTTATAACTCCAAGAGGAAAAAGCTTTTTCTCATCTATGGAAGTTTCCTCAATATCTATTATTATAGATATATGCTCTCCCTTTTCCGGGAAAAGAGAAAGAATAGAGTCGATAATGGTCTGAATATATTTCTGTGTTGAAAGATTTGTATAGTCGGCAGCATGCAGTAGCGACTCATAAAGAATCCTCATGCAATCTACACGACTTATAGCGTCCTGTAAAACAGAGAGAGCCTCTTTATTTGTAACTGATCCAAGCTGAAGCATCAATAAGTTACTGATTGTTGAAATATGGTTCTTCATTCGATGGTGTACTGCACGCAGTAGAGTCTCTTTTTCGGCAAGTTGACGGCGAATCTCTTTTTCAGCAGTTTTTCTCTCACTTATATCACGTGCTATTGAGAGAATTACCTCGCTGCCTTGATAGGGAATAAGTATAGAAGAGATTTCTACAGGAATAGGTGATCCATCTTTCTTTTTGTGTACTGTCTCGAACACCTGAAATTTATCTTTTGGCATGGCTCTACACAATACGGCAATATCATCTATGGTATGGTCGCAATCGATACCACCCAGACCGATTTGAAGTATCTCTTCACGACTGTACCCCAGAACTTTTTCGACACGAGAGTTTACATCAAGGATGCTCGCATCAAGATCAATTATCCAAACAGTTTCAATCATGGCATTGAAGAGAATTTTGTTAACTGAATTGCGTAATGTGGAATTTTCACAGACTGGAAGAGCTTCATTAAGGTTAAAAGCATTCATTACAGAAGCAAGCACGGCTGGGAACGGAGCATCTTTTTGGACTATACCGAAGGAAGAAAACCGTGCAAGAAGCCTGTAATCTGTTACAGAGGGTTTACACAGGAAGATTAAAGGAATTTGCCGATTATTGCAAAAATTCGCAAGAGGAACAAAATCCGGCATAGATGAATCAAGCATGACAAGAAATGGCGATTCAAATTGAACAAATCTCTCATAATCAGGCTCATTGCCCATAGAAAAGCAGTCTAACCCCTCGTTATTAAGAAGCTGAGTCATTTCAGATGTGTAGTGTAAATCGTTATCAACAATTAAAACAATTTTTTTCTTAAATTTCACCTGTCTGATCCATTTTTTTTGAGAGCAATTATTATTTATAGGAACATCTATTAATTTACTTTTCAACAAGGTTGCATGTGCGAGCAGCAAGAGTCATCTTGCGACCAGCACAGGCCGCCTTTGCTAGTCGTCCAGCACCACTTTGTTTTTTCAAAGTGGTGCTGGACGACTAGCAAAGGAACTTGCC
>JAQIBV010000015.1 GCA_027858855.1 Spirochaetota bacterium
CTCGCACATGCAACCTGTGCTGGTCGCAAGATGACTCTTGCTGCTCGCACATGCAACCTGTGCTGGTCGCAAGATGACTCTTGCTGCTCGCACATGCAACCTTGTTGAAAAGTTAATTAATAGAGGTTACCAATATAAAGTTTAATGTCTCGGAGAGTATTCATGAATAAATTAACAGGAGGATGTGTAATGTATAAAGTGCTTACAAAAATTATCGTATTTCTTGCAGCTTTGGGTCTGCTTTTTGTTGGCTGTAAAGGTAAGAGTGATTCGGATAAACCGAAAGATATTTCCGAAATTACGGTTGGTTTTTCACAAATAGGTGCAGAGAGCGCCTGGAGAACGGCCAACAGTGAATCAATTGTTTCAGAAGCCAAAAAACGTAGTATCGATCTTAAGTTTTCAGATGCTCAACAAAAGCAGGAGAACCAGATAAAGGCAATTCGTTCTTATATTGCGCAAGGTGTGGATGTAATTGGGTTTTCACCTGTAGTTGAAAGTGGATGGGGGCCTGTGTTGCGTGAAGCGAAAGAGGCTGGAATTCCGGTTATCCTAACCGACAGAGCCGTTGATGAGAAAGACACTTCTCTTTGGGTAACATTTATGGGGTCAGATTTTGTTGAAGAGGGTCGCCGTGCGGGCAATTGGCTTGTCGAGAATTATGAAAATGTTAAACGTGCTGATAAACCGATGAAATATATAAAAATTGTTGAGTTGCAAGGTACAGTTGGTTCAGCCCCCGCCAATGATCGTTTTTCGGGATTCAGAGAGGTCATCGATAAACATGCTGAATTCAAAATAATTAAAACACAAACCGGAGAATTTACACGTGCCAAAGGAAAAGAGGTTATGGAGGCTTTTCTTAAATCTGAAGGCAAGAATATTGATGTGTTATATGCTCATAACGATGATATGGCTCTAGGAGCAATACAGGCAATTGAGCAGTTTGGTTTAAAACCAGGTGTTGATATTATTATTGTTTCTATCGATGCTGTACGTGGAGCTTTTGAGGCAATGGTCGAAGGCAAGCTTAACTGTACCGTTGAGTGTAGCCCGCTTCTTGGTCCTCAATTTTTTGATGCAGTTGAAAAACTCGTTAATGGTGAATCAATTCCGGCAAGAATTGTCACAGAAGAGGATGTTTTCCCTCAGGAAGTCGCTGAAGAAGTACTGCCCACAAGAACATACTGATTGTTGATTTTGTTTGCTGATCAGTTCTTACATTGAAGTTGTATTGCGGTGTATATGAACTGTTTGCAGTCCTACGAGTCATATTATGACTCGCAGGGTTGCACTATGAAAATGTAACCGGGTATTTTCTAAATAGTATTTTTCAAGCGGCTAAGTGACCTGCCGCAAGGGATGGAGAATAGAGCAGTAGAAAACTTCTAAAATGATAATGCCCTAAGGAAATATTTATGAATATAATTACTCCTGTTTTACAAGCCAGAAATATTTCTAAAATATTTCCTGGCGTTATTGCGTTGAACGAGGTGAATTTCAATCTGTTGCCCGGAGAAATTCACGGCTTAATGGGAGAAAATGGAGCAGGTAAGTCGACATTGATAAAATGTCTGACCGGAGTCTATTCGCCGGATGAGGGTGATGTAATCTATTGTGATAATAGAGTCTTTTTTTCGTCACCGCTGGAGTCGAGTAAAGCCGGAATAAGCACAGTGTATCAGGAAGTTAACCTGATCCCGACTCTTTCTGTTGCAGAGAATATTTGTGCCGGCAGACAGCCATTAAAAAAGGGGATAATTAACTGGACTTTTATTAATGCACATGCAAAAGAGCTGCTCGCCATGCTTGATGTAGATATTGATGTCTCGGCATCGCTTTCAGAATACTCAACAGCAATTCAACAGATGGTCGCAATTGCTCGGGGACTTGATTTAGAGGCCAGGGTATTGATTCTTGATGAGCCTACTTCGAGTCTTGATGAGGAGGAGGCACGAAAACTATTTGCCGTTATACGAAAATTAAAAAATGATGGAATGGGAATTATATTCATATCGCATTTTCTTGATCAGGTATATGAAATATGTGATCGATTAACTGTGTTGCGTAATGGTGAGTATATCGGAGAGTATGAGATTGGAGAACTTTCTAAACATGAACTAATAATTAAAATGCTTGGTAAAGATCTTGCACAGTTTGAATATCGTTCAAGTAAAAACACTGTAAATAAAAAATCGGATAAAAAGACTTTTTATAGAGTCAAAGGGCTTAGTAAAAGAAACGGAGTGTTACCGTTTGATCTGGACTTGAGGGAAGGCGAGGTTCTTGGTCTTGGCGGCTTGTTAGGTTCCGGACGAACAGAAATAGCGCGATTACTTTTTGGAATTGATAAACCAACTACCGGTAATGCCAGTGTTTGGGGATTGTCTGGTTTTATTAAGAATCCTAAACAGGCGGTAGACAAATCATTCGGGTTTTGCCCTGAGGATCGTAAAGTGGAGGGGCTTATTCCTGATTTGACAATCAGGGAAAATATTATTCTGGCGCTGCAGGTTAAGCATGGGCTTTTTAAATATCTTTCAGTAAAAAAGCAAAAAGAAATTGCAGATATGTATATCAAACTGCTTAAAATAAAGACTCCTTCCTCTGAAGTGAGTGTATCGAAACTTTCAGGTGGTAATCAGCAAAAGGTAATTGTTGCACGTTGGCTGGCGGCGAACCCTAAATTTCTTATTCTTGATGAGCCAACCCGTGGTATTGATGTTGGCGCAAAAGTTGAAATTCAGAAGATGATACTTGAATTTAAAGATCAGGGAATGTCGATTCTTTTTATTTCATCTGAACTTGATGAAGTTGTGCGATGTAGTGATAGAATAGCTGTGCTTCGTGATCGTCATAAAATCGCAGAATTATGCGGAGATGATATCAGCAGCAGCACTATTATGTACACTATTGCGAATGCTAACACAAACGCTAGTGCTAACACTAACGCAAATGTAAGTGTTAATTGTAATTCCGGGGGACAGAATGAAGCTGAAGTTGAATCATGAATCGTATAAACAGATAATCGGTCCATTGGCTGCCTTTTTGCTGATACTGCTGTTTAACTATCTTTTCACTCCCGGGTTTTTCGATTTAGAGATAAAGGATGGGCAACTCTTTGGTAGTATAGTAGATATATTTAACCGGGGCGCACCTGTAATGATTATTGCATTGGGTATGACCCTCGTTTATGCAACAGGTGGTATTGATCTGTCTGTTGGTTCAGTAATGGCTATTTCCGGTGCTGTTGCTGCGTTTATGATACGCCCAGGTTACATAAGTGGTGTTCTTGAGTATGGCACCTTGCCACCGGTATGGCAGGTTATACTGATACCTCTGATTGTCGCGGCAATAGCGGGTCTCTGGAACGGAGTGCTGGTTACCTATTTGAAGATTCAGCCGATTATTGCCACGCTCATTTTAATGGTTGCCGGCAGGGGAATTGCTCAGCTGATAACAAAGGGTAACATCATAATTTTCAGACATGAAAATTTTGAAGTTCTGGGAAGTGGTAATTTTCTGGGCTTGCCGGTTCCGGTTGTAATGGTAATTGTTATAGCCCTGCTAATGCATTTTTTAACAAGAAAAACCGCTCTTGGACTTTTTATAGAGGCTGTGGGTTCGAATCCAACAGCAAGCTATTTCATCGGTATTAACAGCCGGCGCATTAAATTGCTGGTTTATGTTTTTTGCGGAATATGTGCGGGGTTTGCAGGTTTAATAATTACTGCCGACATTAAGGGTGCTGATGCAAATAACTGTGGACTTTGGTTCGAGCTGGATGCAATCGCCGCCGTAATAATCGGAGGAACAGTCTGGGGAGGTCGTTATACGCTGGCAGGAACCTTGCTTGGCGCACTCATCATACAAAGTATTACGACAACAATCCTATCCCGCGGTATTGCACCTGAGCAGATCCTGGTCTATAAGGCAATAGTTGTCCTTTCGGTAACACTAATTCAATCCGGCAACATGAGAAAAATGATAGTGCAGCTTTTTAACAGTAAAAAAAAGAGAGTATCATCTATTGCGAATAGTGGGGTAGTTAAATGAATCTGCGGTTATTACAATTTAAATCACTGAAATCCTATATACCCCTGTTTTCGACCATTGCAGTTTTTTTTGCAATTTATGCTATGGGGGCAGTTCTGTATGGTTTGAATTTCATTTCGTTACGGGTTTTTTTGAACCTGTTTCTGGATAACGCATTTGTCGGTGTTATTGCTGTTGGAATGACCTTTGTAATAATTTCAGGCGGTATTGATCTGTCTGTGGCTTCGGTTGTAGCCTTTGTTTGTATTTTGGCGGCAAAGTTGATGGAAGTTTACAACATGAACCCATTTATTGTGATGATTATATCTCTTGGTTTCGGAGCAGTTCTTGGCACAACAATGGGCAGTATAATCTATTTTTTCAAGGTGCCAGACTTTCTTGTAACTCTTGTAGGTATGTTTTTATGCCGAGGCCTTGCATACATGGTCGATGTTCGCTCAATACCGATTCGAAATGAGACCTTCGTTAATCTGAACACAATAGCCATTAGGTTTCCCGGTGGTGCGCGTCTTCCTCTTGTTGCAATTGTTTTCATTGTTGTCTGGTTTATGGGAATATATCTTGCTCACTTTACCCGTTTCGGAAGAAATATTTATGCTGTTGGTGGAGATGAGAAGTCGGCAAACCTTATGGGCATACCGGTTGCAAGGACAAAGATTCTTGTGTATACAATGAGCAGTACTTTTGCGGCTCTTGGCGGCCTGCTTTATGCGAATTACACATTATCCGGCTATGCTGCTGCTGTGCTTGGTCTGGAACTGGACGCTATTGCTGCTGTTGTAATCGGTGGCACACTGCTGACCGGTGGCGTCGGTTTCGTCGAGGGAACAATGATTGGTGTTTTAATTTTAGGTCTTATTCAGACCTTGATTTCATTCCAGGGAACTCTAAGTTCCTGGTGGACAAAGATAATTATAGGATTACTGATTTTCTGGTTCATACTTCTTCAAAGGTTTTTATCACGAACTCCTAAAAAATAACGCTGGTAACCGGAGAAATTGGCAATTTTAACAAATTTTAAAATTATTGTCAATTTTTCCGGTACTTTTTTTTCTGCTTAATTCTTAATGAAATTCACTCCAGAACAAATTTTTTCTACATGTCTTTTAGTCTGAATCAGATCCATGCAATAGCCACCGCTTCGATACCAGCATGAATTCAGACATTACTGCTTCCCGATATATTCACTTTTTTAATAATTCTGACGGTAATCCATGCTGTCGGAACCGAGCCCGCCAGACCTAAAATTATCACGGCACTGATTGCACTAAATAGCAAATTATTGAACATTAATCCCCCTTTTTTCGGTAAAACGGAATAAGAATAAACTAGTTATGCAGTCTTGTCAGCAGCTTTATTGAACACCATACAGAGCCGACCTGTTAAATGGATATTTTTAAGTTGTTCTTTTGTATGGCTAATTGAAAGTTGATCTTTTACTGACAGACTCACAATTTTTATAATGGATGGTCTTATTTTTGGAGCTTATCGTTTTTGATCTTGATTTTACTCTTTGGGATGCAGCGGGAACCTGGTGTGACCACACATCTCCTCCGTTTCGCAAAAAGGGGGAGGTCGTTGTGGATAGCAGAGGTGGTATCATTTCTCTTTATCCAGATGTAAATAAAATATTGACCATGTTGTCGGGTCAGAAGATTAGATGTGCTGTTGCTTCACGAACCGGTGAACCTGAATGGGCATCACAGTTGATGGATCTTTTTGATATCACCAGGTTTTTTGATTACCGTGAAATTTATCCTGCTTCAAAGCTTGTTCATTTTAACAAACTTAAAAATGAGTCGGGTATCGGCTATGACCGGATGCTTTTTTTCGATGATGAGATGAGAAACGTAGATGAGGTTGGAGCACTCGGTGTCGCAGTATGTCATGTAATCGGAGGAGTCTCCCTGCCTCTAGTCGAAAAAAAAGTTAATGAGCATGGCGTCCATATTAAAACAGGTAAAACATTAAAAAGCTATAACTGATTAGCGATAGATCCGGCGTTTTTTTCAGCAGCATTCACTAGAACAGCCGCAGTCCGGTTCGGTGCCTTTAATGGCGCCCATAATTACGGCATAACCGCAACCGACTCCGCTGTTTACATCGATTGCGTTAAACCTGCAATTTAATTTGCAGGCTCCGCACTCCATACAATACTGTTTGCGTGTCGCGGCCGCTTTGCCTTCAGAAATATCAAAAACATTGTGCGGGCAAACAGTGCTGCACATGCCGCAGCCGGTACATAGCTTGTTGTCTATTTCAAGTGACAATACCTTTGTTATGTATTTCTGTCTCATCTATCCTCTTTGATCTCGTTTTCAAGATGCTCAATAACAAAACGGACAAAGTCGTAACAGTGCTTAATCATGTTTTCATCCTTGAACCGCTGTTGCCCCTCCTCTGATAGCAAACGGCATCCACCTAAAAGTGACAGGCAGTTAACTGTACCATAATTAGAGATAAATGCTTCAATAAGCTTGCGGGTTTTGTCATAAGTCTCATCGGTTTTTTGTTTATCATCACTACCTGTTCTGCCGTACAACATGCTTAATACTGCAATACCGCCGCTTACTGCTCCACATATCTCCTGACGACGCCCCATTCCCGCTCCAAAACCGGTCATTATCTTTAATGCATTATCTTCAGATATGCCAAGACGGTCAGCATAACTGAAAAGAACTGATTGTGAACAGTTAAACCCTTCTTTGAATTTACTAACACCCTTTTCTGATCTGCTCATTCTTCCTCCATCTATTTGTGTTATTTAATATCTAACATCAGGTTTAAACATCTATAACTTATTGATCACTGGATCCCAATAACTATCTGCTTGTAATCTTTTTTTTATGTCTGATAATTAATCAGGCTCCCGCAAAAAAACCTGTTATAAACCCTGCTATTAATAAAATCGCAGCAAAGGGCAAGGCAACACGTATCTCATATCTTACACCGGCAAGTGACGTAAAAGTAGTTGCTCCGGTAAAATTAAAAGCTAAAAACGAACTGATCGAACCGGCAATAAAAAGTGAAGAAAGGGCTGTAAAATAATCAGGGCTGAGCATTAAAGCAAATGGAGCCCACAATGCGGTAGCGGCAAAAAAACCTTTTGCAAAAAAATAACGTGATGGCAAAAATGGTAAAAGAAGCGGCACAAAAACTGTACCGGCAATGAAGCCGCCAATAACAGAAAGGATTGCTGTATACTGAAGCTCGCCCTTAATAAGATAGATTAACCCCTCGTAAAATATTGATACCACCAGAGCGATCAGCATAAATTTAATTCCAGTATAAATCTCAACAGGTATCAGAACAAGCCGTTCAAAAAAACTGAATGAGACTGTTCGCATCATGGGAGTATCTTCACCTTTAATAAAGGCTGGCAGGTCCCGGCTTCTGACCGGTCCATATTGTATCATCCATCCGGTCAGTTTGTGCAGGGTATGCGCCGCAACTCCTGTAGCTCCCAGCTGAGGCAAAATGAGCCTCCGATGATTTACTATATCGTTAAGACCGCTTTTTATAATCCAGTCAGCGATGTTTTGAGTGCTGAAAGTTCCCTTGCCGGCCGCGCACCAAACGTTAACGCCAGCCGTGTCAATAACCAGTATCCAGAGATTCTGGCCGCTAAGATCGCGGCGCACAGTGTCAAATGTGAGTTTGTAGTTGGCAGTAACAATTACAGGCGAAAACACACCCGGTTTGCCGTGAGCGTACAGCCCCGGTTTAACCATGTAGTTGTTACGCTTGTATCCCAGACGAACTGCGATGTTGCCGATGTTATCTCGTAATGACAAGCGGCCATTTACAGTTGGAATACTGTGCCCCTGTATATTTTTATAGCCGGTGATAAATGGTGATTCTGTTTTCATCAGTTTTTTACTTTTCCAGGTCTGGTTTTTTCGCAGTGCAACAAAAGTCATTTTCCTTTTTGCTAGAGATTGAAGCCTGTGTCAGTAAATTGATGGATTCGATAATCATTTCATGTTTCGATTCATCAATATGTGAGAGCAGCTCTTTAAAAAGGTTATCATACGAGCTGTTGATCTCATTTGCGCTGACTCTTCCAGTGTTTGTTAAAAAGAGAGAAATGCTTCTTCTGTTTTCAGGCTGTGTGCGACGTTCAATAAGACTATTTTGTACCATCTTTTCAACAGTACGGCTCAGATTGCCGGGGTTAACCTGCAGCCTTTCAGCAAGATCGGTCAGAGATAATCCCTCTTCAAGGCTCAACTCCATAAGAATATGACACTCGGCGGTTGATACACCGCAGCATGACGATGTCTCGTCAAAACCTGAAAAAAGGGTGCGGTCAAACATGCGCAGGGTCGAGCGCAGTCTTCGGATATATTCAGTTTTCATAGTTCCCCATTATTGTAAAATACAAATGTTGTAAAAAACAATCGTTGTCAAGCATTTTTATAGCAAAGAGGTCATTCTGCAGTTTTTAATTGATCAATTAGACGTTTAGCGCTATATTTAATATAAATCGTACGGAATTAAGAGCGCATTTATTCTATTCTTTCGATGTTAGTGCATCAGATGTTTAAAAACTAAAGGAGTCTTTTCAATGATGTTTCGTCCGCTGTTCGTTATTGTAATTTTCATGTTCTTTCTTCAATCAAATGCGGGTGAAACGGTACACATTGCTGTAATTAATTTGGAACCTTTTTTGAAAGATGAGGGAGAAGGAAAACCTCCCGGTGGTATTGCTGTGGACTATTGGCGAAATTATATAGCACCTCGCATGAATGTTACGGTTCAGTTTTCTGGACCATATCCGATCAAGCGGGCAGAGCTTATGCTCAAAAACGGAGAAGTAGACGCAGTAATGCATCTTACAAAAATAGCTGATCGCGAAAAGGATTTCCACTTCCCGCAAACCCACCTTACTGAAATTTCAAGTTGTCTTGTTGTTACAAAACAGAGTCGGCTTGTATCTGTAACAAACACCGAAGATCTTTATGATCGTTCGATTGTCTTTATTTCATCGGCATTTATTCCCGAAATGCTTTTACACAAACGCATAACAATAATAAAAGTTACGGGCACGGACTTTCGCCAGCTTCAGCTTAACATGCTCTTTGCCGGACGTGTCGACTCGATGCTTGATATTAATCATGTTTCCCTTGTTTATTATCTTCGTAACAGAGGTTATTCTGATCGTGTTCGGGTGATACCTCTTCCGGTTCCGAAGCAGAAGGTGTATACTATTTTTACAAAAACATCAAAAGGTCACAAATTGAGCGATGCTTTTGATAAAGCGAACCGCCCGGGATTAAAAGCGGGAGTCTTTGAAAGGCTTACAAGGGAGTATATGAGCAAGCGTGAAAACGCCGATGAGTAAAATTTCTTCAGTATTTAAAAGGAAAAATAGGGTTGGGGAGCGTCTTGTTGAAGGAAGCCTTTCGAAGTCGCTGATTCTTTCGCTTGCGATTATTGTATCGGTACAGCTGATTTTTTTAACAGTGCTGTTTTTCTTTACACGGATCGACATAAACGAGCGGGCTGCGGTTACTGCCGATGAGCTTGAGGAAATTCTTCAGGAACCTCTCTATAATATAGACAATGTACAGGTAAAAAAAATTGCCGATGTACTCATTGCTTCCGGTCGTGTCAGTGGATTGAAAATTGTTTCGAGTGCCACAGGGCCGGTTTTTAACACTTTGAACAACGATTCCGAATCACTGTGGATACAAGAGCAAAGACGTGAAATATTCTATCGGGATATCTTCCTGGGGTATATCGTGTTACAGCTCAATGAGACAGATTTTCGCGAAACGATTCAGTTTCATGTCATAATCACAATAGTACTTGTTTTAATGGTCCTGTTCGCGAATATCTGGGCAAACCACCGTTTTGTTCATGTAAGAGTTCGTAAGGTGTTCGGTTCTTTTGAAGAGGGTCTTAACCGTATTCAAAACGGGCTGTATGATCATTCTCTTTCACTAAGTGGTTATTCCGATGTTGACGCGATTATAATTCAGATAAACTCAATGGCAAAGGAAGTACATAAAAAAAACAGGGAGTTAATGGAGATAAACAGTACACTTGAGTCACGGGTACGTGAGCGGACTTCCGAGCTTGAGTCTTCGCTAAGTGATCTTAACCGGCTTCAGGATCGTCTTGTAGAGGCTGGTAAACTTTCGGTGCTTGGTCAACTGTCTGCCGGAATAGCGCACGAGTTCAACACGCCTTTAGGGGCTATAATTTCTACTTCAGAATCATTGAGTGAATTTATCGACAATCGTATTCGAAAGCTTGTCGAATTTCCGGCGTCGCTTGATAGTAGTGAAAAAAATCTTTATCTTACTCTGGTCGGCTCAGGGTTTCAAAAAAATCGCGTTTTTGATTCGATGTTTATAGAGCGCGGCATATTGCGAAATTTAACTGAACAGCTAAATAGGGAAGGTGTTGCTGACGCGAGGCAAACGGCAAACCTTTTAACCAATATGGGAATACACGATAGGGTCGGTGAACTGATCCCTCTTTTAACTGGCCCACGCTGTTTAGAGATTGTACAATTTGCCGCTGATGTTGTTGATGCACGGCGAATGTTAGCTGTAATTCAGGAGGCGGCACGACGCGCCGCCAGTGTTGTATCGGCCTTTCGGCAGTATCTTGCGCCGGAGTCCCGTGAACTTGCAATAAAAATGAATGCCGATAATAATTTGCGTCAGGTGTTGATTTTGATGCAGAATAATATAAAGAAAGGTATAAAGGTAATTACCAATTTTGGAGATCTTTATGTAACGGGGATTCCTGACAAACTGAATCAGGTTTGGATCAACCTTATCCGTAATGCGATTCAGGCAATGGATGGTTGTGGTGTGCTTGAAATTGTTACACGAACAGAGGGTTCTGTCGGGGTCGTTCGTGTTATTGATTCCGGCAAGGGAATTCCTGATCAGTTGCAACCCCGTATTTTTGAACCGTTTGTAACCACCCGTGAAAGTGGTGAGGGAATGGGGCTTGGGCTTGACATTTGTAAGCGGATAGTAGAAGATATGGGGGGAACTATAGAGTTTGTCTCCAAGTCGGGGCGCACGGAGTTTATAGTGAAACTGCCGGTTAACTAAAAAGTGTGTTGGAGAGTGTGATGGTGAAACAGGCTATTTTATGTGTGGACGATGAGGCAATTATAAGGTTCGCCCTTGTTCAGGAGCTTAAGAAGAATTTTAAGGATCAGTACATATATGAACAGGCTCCTGATGCTGATATCGCGATGGAGACTCTTGAAGAGCTGTATAATGAGGGTGTTCGTGTGGTTTTGATTATCTCTGACTGGTTGATGCCGGGGTTAAACGGAGATGTGTTTCTTGAACAGGTTCATAGCCTCTATCCTGATATCAAGGCAATTATGATTACAGGCCATGCTGATAAGGGATCAATTGAACGGGTACAAGATAATAATTCGGTTCTCGCTGTTCTTGAAAAACCCTGGAACGGAAAAGAACTTGCAGAAATAATTTCTAATGCTTTTGATTGATTATATATAAATAAAATCGGCGCTGTGGAAGATACAGATTATGCTGATAATGTGAATGTATAATGTGATGTACCGTGGTTTTACATGGGGAAGTTATGGATGTAGATAAATTGAGTAAAGATAGAAGTGAACATGTTACAGATGAGGTTTTTAATTCTTCATCGCATATGGCGGCGGCTCTTTTTGCGGTGATGGGCGCAGCATTTTTAATCACCCGTTCGGCTGTAGCCGGACAGGTCTGGTCCATTGTCAGTTTTGCGATTTATGGGGCCTCTCTGTTTGGAGTTTTCCTTTTCAGTACATTGCATCATGGAGTAAAGTGCAGCCCGCGAACAGATATAATTTTACGAAATTGTGACTATATCGCTATCTTTCCGCTGATTGCTGGCTCCTATACTCCGATTTGTCTGATTCTACTGCGTGATAGTTATATCGGCTGGACTATTTTCGGTGTAGTCTGGGCTGCAGCGGTAGTTGGAATTGTGTTGCGTGTGGCTTTTAATGATATGCCATCATGGCCTCTCAGCACGCTCTATATTACTATGGGGTGGTTGGGGGCTTTTGTCGCTGTTCCGGTTTACCAGCAGATCGGCATATTGGGGTTTCTTCTTTTTCTTGGTGGAGGCGTCTTTTATACTATCGGTTTTGTTATCTATAATATCGAAAAGCCCAATCCAGTTCCAGGTAAGTTCGGCTTCCACGAAATCTGGCATATCTTTGTAATACTGGGGGCGTTGGCTCATTATTTAATGATGATGCTTCTTTAGTTTGCTTGAATGCCAATTTAAAATATGTATTCAGGTATTATTACTTTCTGAGGTAGGATAATTTATCGAGATTACTTGTTGTTTAAAATAATCTTCCACTTGAAAAACTTAATACCGCGCCGTAAAAAGGTCTTTCTATATTCAGATTGCCGAATATTATAATGCCCATTCCACAAAATTTTAATGGTGTAACCATGAGTTCAATCTGAATCGGAATACCAATAGTTCGGTAATAGACCATTTCATAGTCGTATTCAGGATCGTAAAATTCGTCTCCTTCGTATAATAATTCGGTTGTTTCTCCGCTGTGTCCGCCCTGTATATAGCTAAGGCCGGCCGCGAAAGACGCGTAAGCCCAACGGTTTTTCCGCATTTGCCCGATCATTATACCGCCTTCATAAAGAAATTCGGAATCATCATAATAACTGTCGATTATATTGGTGTTTGCTGAAGCTCGAATAGTAAAAATATATTTAAAAGAAGGAATATATGTTGTTGCACTTGCAAACATGGTAAAACCATTGTTTCTTTGGTCACAGTATTCAGAACTTGATTTGTTCCCCCCGTATTTTTGATGAATACCCAATCCATAGTTAGCCCAGAATAAAAAATTCTCATTGTTTTTGTTTTCATCTTCCCGTGCAAAAGCCGGTTGGGTTATGGCCAGTATAACTGAAATTATGGAAAAGTACAGAAGCTGTTTCATCGGTTTGCTCCTTGGTTATAGTAAGGAATCTCTATTAATTAACTTTTTTTACTAGGTTGCATATGCGAGCAGCAAGAGTCGTCTTGCGACTAGCATAGGAACTTTCGAAAAATTCCAATAAAATTGGCTTTTAAACGGCGATACCCTCCCAAAAAAAGTGATTTTCGAAATTGCCAGTAGTTAATAATAATAGATGATAATTATATAAAAATGTTTGTTAAAAAGCAGGTTGAAAATAATTTAAATATAATAATTAAAGAATGATTGTTCAATTTGAGAATTATCTATTTCAAATATGGCTTATAAGATATTCCATATTTGAAAATGCAAGTAAAATTTAAAGCCTGGTGCAAATGTATATATACTGGTGCAAAAGATTCCGTATGTATCTGCTCATATTAACATATTAGGATGGAAGAGTGAAGAGAATCAAATTTATTGCTTTTTAGAATAAATACTGAAATTAGATTGATTTTTTAGTATAAAAAAAATAGAGATGATTATGGGTAAAATTTGTCTAGTCGAACTGCACATTTGTGTTCATAAAGTGGCTTGTTTTATTTATCCAAAGAGCCGATAAGATGTATATCATTAATTTAAAAAACGTATCAAGATACAGTGTAAAATATTATCAAATTCAATAAAAGTTCAGCAACGCTCAGAAAATAGATTCATACTTCTTATGTTTTGGATCAATTCGAGCAAAATCTTAACCACAATTACTCAGACATATTAGTTAGAGGTCTACTCAATGAGAAAAAAGTTCGGAAATCGTGATACCAATAAATTGGAAAACGAAGCAGATATTTTTTCAAGCGTAATGAGGCGCAACAATGTCAGAATTTTAAAGGCATTCATCAGTATAGTGCTGTTGGCTAATATTGCTACCGTTGCAATAAAAATGACGGGTGCCTCATCTGAATATCTGACCTATACGCATATAGTAGCCGAACTTATACTGATTACGGTTGTTCTGTTAATTTCATATCTTGTTTCAGTAAAAAATAAAAATGCAGTTGTTTCCAGTTATATATTCATAACCGGTATTGTATTCTCAGTCTGGATATTTCTCTATTTTATTTACGGCGCGACCGAACTATTCGCTGTGCACTATATCGCTCTTGCTCTTAGCATCTTCTATTTTGACAAAAAGATTATTATCTATACACTATTTTTGATACTGCTGTCACAGACAACCCTGTTAATATTGCGACCGGGGCTTGTTCCTACCGGGCCATCGAGCAACCTGATTATCCGTTATCTAATTTATATTTGGACTGGTATAGGTGCCGCAGTCGGATCCAGCGCAACCAAGGAGCTCTTAGGGCTTGCTGTTAACAAACATAGAGAAGCACAAAAAAGTGTTTCTGAAATGAAAACTCTGGCGCGGGCGTTGGCAGATTCCGTCGGAATTCTGCGAACTCATGTAAAAGATCAGGAGAGTGTGACAATCGGCATGGAGACAATATCACAGAATCAGGCCTCTTCGCTGACACAGATCTCTGCGGTTCTTGAGGAGCTTGCCTCAAATTCTGAATCTATCAATTCTATTTCAAAATCACTATACAGGGATATAAGCCAGACCGTTGACTCTATTAGTGAATTTAAGACAATAAATGATTCTGTAATTGAAAACTCAAAAGAGATAATACGAACACTCGAAGAGATATCAAACTATTCTGAAAAAAATTCTGTACATATTAAAATGACTAAGGAAAAATCAGAAATACTGAAAAATAAAAGTAATGAGATGTCTGGTTTTGTTCAGGTGATAAATGATATTGCTGATCAGGTGACTCTGCTTTCTTTGAATGCCTCAATAGAGGCGGCACGGGCCGGGGAGTCGGGTAAGGGCTTTGCTGTAGTTGCAGACGAAATATCAAAACTGGCTGAGGCTACAACAAACAATGCCAAAGAGATTAATAATATTATTTATGAGAATCAGAAGCAGATAGACGAGAGTACTACCCTGATTGACGAATCGTCAACCATGACTATAAAATTGAATGAAGCAATTTTAAAAATAACCGGAAGTTTTCATGAAGCTGGAAAACGAATGCAAACAATCGGAGAGAAAATTAAGGCAATTCGTCAAATTAATACAAATATATATGAGTCAAGTTCTTCGATAGATCACTCAATACAGCAGCAGGAGTCGGGCATAAGTGAATCGAGTGAAACCATTTCGAGTATTTCCGTTAATGCTCAAAAGATTGTAGCAATATCAAATGACATACGCATGGCAAACAGTACTCTTGACGATATGTCTTCCCAGATGGATATGCTTGCAAACAGTATGCTATACGCTGATAAAAAATAATTGTTACAGGTCTCAAAATAATAAGGTTAATGATCAATTTTAGGAAGCGCTTAAAGAGGCTTTCAAAGTATGAGAAGTCATATTTTATTTTGAAGTATCATTACTCGTTTGAATTTCTATCATTGAGTCAATTAAGCTTTCAGTAACTATTTCTAGAGCTCTTATGTATGATACATCTTTGTGGTTGGCGGCACCTACCCATATTATTGAGCCATCGTTGACTGATATCAATCGTGCGGTAATTCCCACAGAATATTCCATTTTATCATAACCGAAAAAGAGCCATCTGTTCTCCAGCTTGTTGGGTGTATAATCTGACAAAGCACCGGTTAAAATGTAGTCAGCCTGAAGAAGTCGACCTAATATCTTTATATCCTGCTCATCAAGATCATTGGGTTCTATTTTTCTTTCCTGTATCAATTGATTGATAAATTCCCGTTCAACAAGATTAACACCGTTTTTAAGGAGTGTCAGGTGAAAAACGGATGAAGCAACACTTCCAGAATTTGGTTTTTCGAAATCGGTAAAAGGTAAAACGACAACCTTGTCTCCTCTGGTTAGTTGCTTTTTACTGTAGGTGGAATTGAAAGAGCGGCAACTGCAGAATAGAAGTAGTACAAATAAAATTGTACCAGTAAAAAATTTTCGATAGTTTGAGGATGTTAATTGTATGTTCATAATAGGAATATCCTTTTGTAGGTTGGGGTAAGTTTTTTGGAGTTGCCTGATCACTCCCTCATCGCTTTGTCAAAATTGGGTCATTTGCTGATTATTTCAAATACTATTTTTTAGTAGTGAACTCGCGAAAATTGATCATATTCAGGAAGGCTACATTGTATGGTCTAATGTCTTGACAATTTCTCTCGTGAGCGCTCGAAAAATGCTAAAAAAAGCTTTGCAGACATCGATATTAAAATAAAATATACCAATGTCTTAACTAGCTAATTTTTAAGAAGTATGATCCATTACATGGAATTAAGTCTATTTTTGAAATATTCAGCAAGCGGTTTATTTAGATTACCGGGCAGCTTATGTGGCTCATTTTGAAAAAGACCGAAATGTACTTCATGATAGGTATGATAGTTAAAGTTGATTTGGTTTTTTACGCATATATCAAGTATGTCATCGATCCAGGCCAGGGCGCTTTTCCCGTCACTAAATCCCTGCTTTATAACTCCAAACTCACCGAGATAAACCGGAACATTTCTTTTTTTGGAAAAATCGATATAGGGTTTAAACTCTTTTTGCAGATATTTTTTGTCGCCGGTTTTTGTTGTACCGTCCCAGTCCTTAAAAGGACCAGGATATGGTGCTTTGACACCCTTTAAAGCGGGAATCCAGGGCGCACCCTGATGTGTTAGCGGAAACGGTTTGTAGAAGTGAAACTCATACATAATATTGGTGTCTTTAACAGGCGTAAAGTTCATCATTCCGTTAACGTTTTCGTTCCAGTCGGCATTGCCGGGAGATGTTACATTACATTGCATACGCTCGATTATTATCATATGGTTTTTATCAGTTTCACGTATTGCTGAAACAGTCTTTTTTGTAAATTTTGACCATTTGTCTATCCCCCCGTATACTGCCGGTTCATTGAGTATACTGTAACCGGCTATTGTGCTTTCATCTCTGCAATGTTTTGCAATTTTTTTCCAAAGGGCCAGGAACCTTTCTTCGTTGCCTTCTTTTGTCCATAAGTCAGTTGTCTCAGCGTTAGACTGAAAACCTCCCTGAGGCACATGCATGTTTAAAATAAGATATATTCCATTTTTTTTGGCCCAGGTAATATTTTTATCAATCCAGTCAAATCCGTCTTTTTTATATTTGTAGGGGTTGTTGTCGTCTTCAAAAAGCTTGTAATTGAGATAAAACCTGACGGAGTTGAATCCCAAATCTCTGATGACTTTATAGTCTCCGGCGGTATGATGATTTGATGGAGCAGTTCCAGGGTTTGACCAGACCTGGTTTCCAAATGCGATACCTTTAAGCAGGATTTTTTTCCCCTCATGATCAATAATATTTCTGCTGGAAGCATGAACAAATCCTTTTCCGGCCATAGCTTGACTTTGAATATTTATTATTCCGATTATAAGAGCAAAACATAAAAAAGATATTAAAAGAGCATTTTTGGTTAGTGAATTAATTTTCATTCGATTGTCTCCTTTGAGATTCAGGTATACAGTGCAGGGAGGGATCATGAAAAAGCAAGATAATTTATGATTCGTTATGACGGATTTGTGCTTAACCAGAAATTTGATTGTTCCTTTCTTTTTATCAGTAAATTCATAAGGTGTAATTAACTAGAACAGCCCCATATATTTATAACCCATATAAAGAGCTGTAAAAATCATAATTAACCCGATTATTATCTTGATGATTTTGATTACTCTGGTTGCTGATGATTTCTCTTCCCATTTTAGCAGTTTTTTTGCAGCTCCGCTAAATGTACCAAAGAATATAAAGACCAGGGAGTGACCCACTGCATACGAAGCGACAAGGACAAGGGCGAATCCCATGTCTGCAGAGGCCGAGTTAAAGACCACCGCAAGTACCGGAGCCATAAAGGCGAAGGTACAGGGTCCCAGCGCACAACCGAAAAGCAGCCCAAGCAGAAATGCCGATAACAGAGATCTCTTTTGGGTAATGCCACTTTTTTCACTTGAGAAAAAATCCGGGAGCGGAATGAGCCCCATAAAATGGAGCCCGACAGTGATGAAAACTATAATAATTATTATTGTTCCTGTCTTTCCGATATCACCTAGAATGTTTCCCATAAGTCCGGTAACAAGGCCAATCAATCCAATAGAGATAAGTATGCCTGTACTAAATATAACAGAGATAAGAAAAGATCGTTTAATGCCGATCCGGCTTTGACCGTTAATAAATGCGACAATCAGCGGTATGGATCCCAGGTGGCAGGGGCTCAGAATCACGCTGATTACCCCCCAAAGAAAAGCCGCGCTGAGGGCGGCAATCGCTGAACCATACATCAATGTCGTTAATGATATAAATAACGTTTCTATCATATTAGCGTACTCCGCCAGCCTTCAGAACCTTGTCCAGTTCTTCAAAAGGAAAGTATCCAGTGTGACGATAGAACTCTTTGCCATTTGCATCCAGGAAAACCTGAGTAGGTATAGCCCGAATTCTATATTTTTCAGCCATGGGACGGTCTTTTTCAGTCCAGACATCGTAAAAAATTACATCCACCTTGTCGCCATAAACAGCACTGACTTTATCCATTACTGGCTGCATCATCTGGCACGGAATACAGTCAACAGAGCCAAGCTCTATAAATGTTACTATCGGTAATTTGTCAGTTGTGGTTTTGTTGTCGGCAGACTCATCTTTCTCTGTCGTTTCTGCCGATTTTTTCTCCGGAATAGGTACATCGGTTTTAGTTTTAGAAGATAGCTCCGGCTGTTCTGAATCGGTTTTGCCTGAGCAAGAGACAAACACCATTAAAACTATAAGTATTGAAAAACTGATGACAGTTTTTACTGTTGTAGATTGTTCGTATCTCTTTTTGTTAAAAAACATCAAGTGATCCCTCTTGGATTTTTTGTTCGACTTCATCTGATATTTTGCTCACAAGCGCCGGTGTGATTTCGGTTTTGCCCTTTTGTACATCAAAGTCGGTCAATACAATATGGGTGAAATCGAGATCATGTGTTTCAAATATTTTTTTTCCGCATGCGGTTGAGCAGCCATCGATAACTATGTTTTTAGCGCTTTTGGCTGTTTCAACAAATCCGGAAAGTCCCGCACCAACAGCTGCAAGGCAGGTCATGCTGCCGGTTCCGTTTTTCATAAGTGATCTTGCAACAGCATCCGCAAGATAACCTGTATTAGCTGCACCCGAACAGGCATATAAAAGCGGTTTGCATTTACCACCGCATGAACATGATTCTGACATATTGATTCTCCTTTAATATTCTTCAGTCGTGAATTCAGGCTGATTGAATTGTGTTGCTTAAGAGGGATTTTAAAAACCTGTAAATAGGCGTTTTGGTAAATCTACCCTTAATAGAGTTTACTTGCCGTAATAACCATTTAAGGGATTTCAGTAAATACCTCTTCAAAAATATAGTTTCTGGAAGACCTCTTCTTTTGATTTGATAACTAAAAACTTATACCAAAGTCCAATAGAGCAAAAAATTGATTATATTTTTATGTTTTTGATATTAAAGAAGCTTTTTTATCTCATCGGCATTAAGTACCTTGCCGACTGATTTAACCTCTTCGTCAATCACAAGTGCCGGTGTTATCATTACACCATAATCCATGATTTGATCCATGTCGGATACTTTCTGAATATCAGCTTCGACTCCCGATTCACTGACAGCTTTACGTGCCTCATCTTCAA